>JBKPHP010000029.1:0-5375 GCA_046729895.1 Actinomycetota bacterium | reverse complement strand
GGCAACTCGGCCAGCCGGTCGCCATAGAGGGACGGCTCGCCACAGAAGGCGATCCGGCCGCCCGGCCGGAGCACGCGGCGGAACTCGTGGAAGGCTCGGCCCGGGTCGGGTAGGTGGTGGAGCACCGCGTGGCCGAACACGAGGTCGAACGAGTCGTCCGGGAACGGCAGCTCCGTGGCCTCGCAGCGCACCGTCTTGACCTCGACTCCGAGTCGATCGGCCGAGCTCGAGAGCGCCTGGAGCATCCCGGGCGAGATGTCAGTGGCCACCGCCCGCTCGACCACACCGGCCAGGACCAGGTTGAGGGTGAAGTAGCCCGTGCCCGCCCCGATCTCGAGCGCGCGGCCGTAGCGCTCGTCCGATCCGAGCGCCTTGCGGAGCTTGCCGAGCACCTGGGCACGGCCAACCTCGCCGTAGGAGATCCCCCACTTCGTGTCGTAGTGGGCGGCCGCGAGGTCGTGATAGCGGACGTTGGCCTCGCGGATCGCTTCCGCGCCCATGGCGGGGAAGCCTAGACTGCCGCCGCCGATGCAGGAGCACGTCCAACGCGGACAGCCGGATGGCGTTCCGCCGCTCTCCCTCACCGGGGAGCGGACCCTACCCGACGTCCCCGCCGAGAACTACTGGTTCCGCCGCCACCTGGCCGTCTACGAGTGGATAGCCGAGCGCTGCGGCGGGCTCGACGTGGTCGACATGGCGTGCGGGGAGGGCTACGGCGTCGACGTGCTGGCCCGCCGCGCCCGTCGCGTGACCGGGGTGGACGCCAACCCGGAGGCGTACGAGCACGCGCGGCTCAAGTACTCGCGCCCGGGGGTGCGCTTCGTCCAGGATCTCGTGGAGCGCCACGAGGAGCCCTGCGACGCGGTCATCTTCCTTCAGACGATCGAACACCTCGAGGAGCCGCGTGCGGCACTCGAGCACTTCCGCGCGATGGCCCCCGTCGTCTACGTCTCGACTCCGAACGTCCTCACGCTCGCTCCACCGGGAGCCGAGCGCTCCGACAACCCATGGCACCTGCGGGAGTACCGCCCCGAGGAGTTCCGAGCGCTTTGCGAGGGGGTCTATGGGCGCGTGGAGCTGCTCGGCGTGTTCCACGCGGGAAAGCTGCGGGCCCACGACGCGGCGCTGCACGCCGGGTGGGACCGGCTCCACCGCACGCTCGGCCTGACCGATTCCTTCTACGGCTGGTTCACGCCGTCCATCACGGCTCGCGACTTCGCGCTGCGCCCGGGGCCGCTCGAGCGGGCGCTCGACCTGGTCGCGATCCTCCGATGAGAGGTCGGCCCGGCTCTCTCGCGCTGCTGCTCCACTCCCACATGCCCTACGTCGAGGGCTTCGGGACCTGGCCCTTCGGCGAGGAATGGCTGTGGGAGGCCGTGGCTTCGGTGTACCTGCCGCTTCTGGAGGTGATCGACGGCCAGCCCCTGACCATCGGGCTGACCCCGGTCCTGTGCGACCAGTTCGAAGCCATGCGAGGCGAGGCCGGCGACCGCTACCTCGCGTTCCTCCGAGATGTCCGTGCGCCGATCCATGACGAGGACGCCGCCGGGCTCGAGCGCGCCGGCGAGCACGAGCTTGCGGCGGAGGTGCGGCGGGCGGCGGGGGACTACGCCCCCGACGAGGGCGCGCGGGACCTGATCGGCTCCTTCGCGCGGCTCGAACGCGTGGAGCTCTGGACCTCGGCGGCAACTCACGCGCTGCTGCCGCTGCTCGCCACCGACGCCGGCCTGCGCCTCCAGCTCGGCACCGGCGTTGCCTCGCACGACTCGCGCTTCGGGGACTTCGGCGGAGGCCTGTGGCTGCCCGAGTGCGCCTACGAGCCCGGCCTGGAGCGCGACCTCCACGAGCACGGCGTGCGGACCTTCTGCTTGGACCAGACGAGCGCCAATGGGCTCGGCGCCCCCGAGCAGCTCGAGCCGGTGTCGACCGAGGCCGGCCCGGTGGCGGTCCCGATCGACTGGGAGACGATGGAGCTCGTCTGGAACGACCGCCAG
Organism: Actinomycetota bacterium; assembly: GCA_046729895.1. Taxonomy (GTDB): domain Bacteria; phylum Actinomycetota; class Thermoleophilia; order Solirubrobacterales; family Thermoleophilaceae; genus DASXBA01. Next base: position 3,381 of record JBKPHP010000029.1, on the reverse strand, counting down.
GGCTATCCCTCCCACCCGGTCTACCGCGACTACCACCGGCGAACGGTCAACGACCTCAGGCCGTGGAACAACGGCGGCGGACCCTACCGGCACTCCGAAGCCCTCGTGCTCGCACGGGAGCACGCGCGCGACTTCGTCGCGCGCGTGCGGGAGCGGTTGCGCGACGGCGGCCTCCTGTGCTGCGCACTCGACACCGAGCTACTCGGCCATTGGTGGTACGAGGGGCAGTCGTGGCTCGCGGCCGTGCTCGAGGAGGCGCCGGCCGCGGGGCTGGATCTCGTCACCGTCTCCGAGGGGCTCGAGCGAGCGGAGCCCGTCGCACGAGAGCTGCGCGCATCGACGTGGGGGGCGGGCAAGGACTTCTCGACCTGGGACTCGCCCCAGGTGGCCGAGATCGCCTTCACGGCGCGACGCGCGGAGCTGCGGACGGTCGCCGAGGCCGGTCGCGCGGGCCAAGCGCTCGAACGAGCCGCGCGCGAGCTGCTGGCGCTTCAGGCGAGCGATTGGGCCTTTCAGGTCACCCGCAACCTGGCCGCCGACTATCCGCTGAAGCGGGTGCGCGGCCACGCCCGAGCCCACGACGACGCGCTGGCCGCTCTGAAAGACTCCGCCGAAGCTCCGGAGCCCGCCGTACGCAACCTGGCCCCGCAGCTCGACCTCGCCCCGCTATGCGCGCCCTGATACTCAGCTGGGAGTACCCGCCGCTGATCGAGGGGGGCCTCGCCCGTCACGTGCGCAAGCTCGCCGAGAACCTGGCGATGCAGGAGGCGGAGGTGCACGTCCTCGCGCGCGGCCTGGAGGAGTCTCCGGCGGAGGAGGAGCTCGACGGCGTCGTCATCCACCGCGTGCGTGAGCCCGAGCGGCCAAACGACCTGAGCGAGTTCGTCGCCTGGATCGAGCACATGAACGCCGACATGCTCGCCGCCGGTGTGGAGGTGGGCGACCGGCACAGCTTCGACATCGTCCATGGCCACGACTGGCTTGTGGCGAGCGCCGGCGACCACCTCGCCAAACGCTTCCGCTGCCCGCTCGTAGTCACGATCCACGCAACCGAGTTCGGCCGCCACCAGGGCTGGGTGGACAAGCACCCCCAGTCGTACATCCACGGCGTCGAGCACTGGATGGCAAACCGGGCGGAGCGCGTGATCACCTGCTCGGCGTACATGCGCGAGCACGTGGCCGACATCTACGGACTCGAGGAGGAACGCATCACGGTGATCCCGAACGGGATCGACCCGTCCGAGCTCGTGCCGGTCGACGACATGGACGCGCTCCGCTCCCGCTTCGCCCGGCCCACCGAGCGTCTCGTGCTGCTGGTAGGACGGCTCGTCTACGAGAAGGGCTTCCACCTCGCGCTGAAGGCGCTGCCCGGGCTGATCCGGCGGCTGGGCGACGTGCGCTTCATCGTGGCGGGGTCGGGCACGGCGGAGTCGGAGCTGATCGGGCAGGCCGGGGAGCTCGGCCTCCACGAGCACGGCACCTTCCTCGGCTGGATCGGGGACGACCTGCTCCAGTCCCTCTACCGGATCGCCGACCTCACGGTGGTGCCCTCGATCTACGAGCCCTTCGGCCTGGTGGCCCTGGAGGCGATGGCGTCCGGCTGCCCGTGCCTCGTAGCCGACACGGGAGGGCTGCGCGAGGTGGTGCCCAACGGTGACGTGGGCCTGCGCTTCCGCTCCCGCGATCCCGAGTCGCTCGGTCAGATGGCCGAACGCCTGCTCACCGACAAGTCGCTCTGCGACCGCCTCGTCGCAGAGGCGTCCGAGCACGTGCTCAGCTTCGACTGGGCCGACGTGGCGCGTCAGGTGGCGGGCGTCTATCGCGAGGCGTCTCGCCCGCGGGTGCGCTGAGCTTGGGCGAGCGCCCGCCGCCGGCGCAGCGGCCAGGCGATCGCGAGCGCCGACCACATGAGCTCCGCCGCCAGCGGGCTGACGAAGCCCACCGGTATCGACGCGAGGAAGACGCCCGGGTTCATCAGGGCGGCGGTGCCAGCGAATGGGGCGGTGGTGTGGCGGCGGTCTGGCGAGATGTGCTCGCGCACCAGGGCGTGCCGGATCATCAGCCAGTTGAAGGTGGCCACGCCGCCAATCACCGCCGCGTAGAGCACGACCGCCTCGGTGGTGTCGCTGTAGTCCCCCAGCACCTCGGTCGTGAACGGGATCATCACGACGAAGGCGAGATAGACGAGGTTGAGCATCAGCAGCGTGAAGTCCAGACGCCGTACGGTCGCGAAGACCCTGTGGTGAACGACCCAAAAGCGTCCGATCACAGCGAAGCTGAGGAAGTAGGCGAGCAGGCCCGGCCACTGGTCCGTCAGCTGGTGCGCAAGCTCGGAGTCCGGTCCACTGGGCTCGTCGAAGTTGAGCACCAGCAGGGTGATGGCGATGGCGAAGACGCCGTCGGTGAAGGCCACGAGGCGGCCGACGCTGAGGATCTCGCCCTCGTCCATGTGGTGGAGATAGCCGGAGGGTCGGATGGACCGCGATCGGCGGCACCCTGATCGGCTGCTGGCGACGCCGGGCTACCGGGAGCTCGTACCCGGCTCGGTCCCGGTCTGCGCCAGCCGCGCGATCGCGTCCTCGGGGGTGATCCCGACGCGCTCCAGGAAGCGAATCAGAACGCTCGCCGCGGGCGTGATCTCCCGCCGCACCTCGTCCGGGCCGAGCAGGACGCCCGGATCGACTCCCAGCTGCTCGGCGATCACGATGTACACGTACAGGGGAGCGGTTCCCCAACCGCGCTCCAGCCGCGAGAAGTAACCGGCGCTGTAGTGGCCACCCTCCGGCTTACGCACACAATGCGCAAGCTCCGCGATCGACCAGCCGCGCTCGTTCCGGAGCCTCCGGATGCGGTCGCCCACGACCACGGCCCACTCGCGGTAATAGGGATCTGCCCAACGAGGGCCGCCCTGGCGCCAGAAGGAGCTGACGTTGGTCGGATGCCTGCCCATGGCCGCCAAGCTACGCCGCGACGGCATCCCAGCCCGCCCTCATTGCGAAAAAGTCTCAGAGAATTAGCAGTTGCGATACCAACCCGGACCCGGACCTCGCGCGCGTCGCGTGGGGCGCACGCGCGCCGTCCCGGGACCGCACGCGCGCCGTCCGGGACCGCACTCGCGCCTTCCGCACGCGCGACATTCACTCGGGAGAGGCTCAGGGATACGACAACAAATGTGCCTCCCAGGCACAGGAGCGTACGTCTGACGCAACTTCGTTGTCGTAGTCCAGAGCCAGTTCGTGGTGGATGTTCGACGCCTGATTGGCCGGCCCGCGCCGGCCGGGGCAGGCGGCGGCCGCACGCCGCGCGCGGGGCGGTCACATGCGCCCGTGCGGGGGCAGCCCCTGAAAGGGCGGCGCCGGAGCCGGGCAAGCCGCGCCAAGC
>JBKPHP010000028.1:0-21926 GCA_046729895.1 Actinomycetota bacterium | reverse complement strand
GAAGAAGGGGGCCCTGGCGGGCGCGCTGATCGTGCGCGAGCACCACGAGCTCGTCTTCATCTCCCAGCAGGGGATGGTCCAGCGCACCAGCGTGAAGGGCATCTCCAGGCAGGGCCGTCCCGCACAGGGCGTCCACCTGATGAACCTGCGCGAGGACGACGTGGTGAGCGCCGTGGCGCTCGTCATGGAGGAGTCGACGGACACTGCGGCCCACGTCGGGCCGGCCACGGACGCCGGCGGGGACGGGGCATCTCCAGCGTCTGCTTAGATAAGCGGACCAGGGAAAGGAGGTGGTCCGAGCTTGAGTGACAGACGGTTAGGGACCCTGGAGGTGTCCGGCCGCTAGACCGGAGCTGGGCCCCGTCCAGCGGAGTCCAGCCGAGACACCGTCGGCAGCGTAGGTCGGGAGTGGTCCCTCCGGCCCTGGTGCACCGCCTTTCCCACAGGGGGCGAGCGCTCGAGGAAGCGCAGCCGATCAGGTCCAGCAGAACATGCGAGGGGCGTCCTGCAGGGCGCCCTTCGCCTCTCTAGGGACCGGTCATCGTCCGCCGTTCCTGCTCCAGCTCCCTCACGCGCCGCTCGAGCTCCGAGATCCTCTCGTCCACGCGCGAGGTGCCCTCCGAGCCGCCTCGGACGTCGTTCTCCACGGCCCGCAGCCGCTCCTCCAGACGCTTCGCATCGTCGGTGGTGGCCAGCGTGCCGAGCCTCTCTTCGAGGTTCGAGAGCCGGCGCTCGAGCCGGCGCTGCGCCTGGCGGACCTCCGCGGGAACGGTGCTGGAGCTGCCGCTCGAGTCCTCGCTGCGCGCGTCCACCAGGGCGATCACGGCGATCGCCGTGGCGGCGACAGCCCAGACCCCCGCCACGATCACCCAGCGGCGCAGCGCCCGAAGCTCGCCACCCGTCGCCGGGCGGTCATCCTCGGGGGTGGCGCTAGGCGGCGACGAGATACTGCTCCCAGGCCGCCGGGATGCTGGGAGAGGCTACGTGGATGAAGATCGTCGGGTTTGGCGCTCTCGGCGTGCGGCGGGGCTTCATGCCCACCTGCTTGGGCAGCCGATCGCCCTTGCGCCGGTTGCACGGCGCGCAGCAGGTGACGATGTTGTCCCAGGTGGAGTGACCGCCCTTGGAGCGGGGGATGACGTGGTCGACGGTGAGGTGGCCGCGCTCGTGGCCGCAGTACTGGCAGGTCCAGCGGTCGCGGGCGAAGACGGCCCGGCGGGTGATCTTCCGGCGGTGAGCGTCACGCGGCACCTTGACGTAGGCCCTGAGCCTTATGACGATCGGCCGGGGCAGCGTGAGGGACTCGGCGTGGAGGGACCAGTCGGCGTGCTCCAGGATCTCAGCCCGCTCCTTCAGGAGCAGCACCGTCGCCCGCCGCACCGTGCAGACGTTGATCGGCTCATACGAGGCGTTGAGCACGAGAACCCGGCCGGATGAAGTCCCGCGCTGCTCGGTCCGGCGACCGGGCAGCGCGCTCACAGGGACTGGTTCGGACTCGCCAGTCTCGACGGTGAGGGTCACATCCGCGCGCACTGCCACTGGTGCGCGCCAGTGTAGCGGGGGCCGCGCCGCGGCTAGGCGGCCGGATACGAGCCCAACACGCGGATCGTCTCGACCCGCTCACGCAGGGCGCCGAGCGCCTCGTCGACCGGCGCTCGGCCAACAGCCCCCTCGAGATCCGCGAAGAACATGTAGTGGCCCAGACGCACCCGCCGCGGCCTGGACTCGATCTTCGTCAGGTTGATCCCCCGGTCGGAGAGCTCGCTCAGGACCGAGACGAGCGCTCCGGGCGACTCGTCGTTGAATCCCCAGAAGACGATCGAGGTCTTGGCCTCGGGCCCCGGGTCGACGGCCTCGCCGGCGGGCGCGAGCCATACGAAGCGGGTCTCGTTGTCGGGGTGGTCCTCCACGTCGGCGGCGAGTACCCGGCAGCCGTAGAGCTCGGCGGACAGGCGCGACCCGAGCGCGACCCAGGACCCCCCGGCGTCGCGCACCTGGCGGACGGCTTCCGAGGTGGACGCGGCCGACACCCGCTCCGCTTGGCCGAGTCGACCGCGGAGGAAGCGCGAGCACTGGGCCGTGGCCTGGGGGTGGGACACCACCCGGGTGACCTCGCTGAGGTCGAGCGCCTCCGGCGCAACCAGGCAGTGGTGGATCGGGTGCACCACCTCCGCGGCGATGCGAACCCGGTCCGCCTCGCCGGCCAGGGCATCCAGGGTCGCCGCCACGCCTCCCTCCAGCGAGTTCTCGATCGGGACCACGGCGCGCTCGGCCTCGCCCTCCTGCACGGCCATGACCGTCTCGTAGACCGTCGGGTAGGGGAGCTCCTCCACCCGATCGGAGGCCGCCGTCAGGGACGCCCGCAGCGCCTCCTCGGTGAAGGTCCCGGCGGGACCCAGGTAAGCGACCCGCATCGAACCGGCTCAGGCCTCGGCGGTAGCGCTGGGAGTCCGGGCGACCGCCGTCTCGATCGCCTCCTGCTCCTCCGGAGAGAGGTCGAACTCGGACTCACCCTCCTCCACGCGCTTGACGTAGACCCGTGCCTGCTCTCTATGCAGGATCGAGGAGACCACGACCCCGGTGTGGTGGGAGTCGAGCAAGGCGAGGGTGCTCGATTGCCGCCCCGACATTTCCCCGTAGGCGTCGTAGCGAATCAGGGAGGTGTGGGCGATGCAGCCGTCGATCCGCTGCTCCGCCGTGCCCGCACGCCGCTCGAGGCCGGCGGCGTTCTCCTCCACCCAGTCACGAAGGTCGAGGAAGGCGCTCTGGAGCGCCGCAGCGTGCGTGACGAGGTCACGCCGGTCGCCGTCGCCGATCACGACGCGCTGGGAGTTGCGCAGGCGGCGCAGCTTCACGGACAGCACGAGCGCCCAGGCGAGGGCCAGCAGGGCACCGCCAGCGGCGGCGAGCGCGACCACGCCCTGGGTCGATGTCAGCTCGTCCACGGAGGCGCAGGGTAGCGCGGGCCAGAGCGGGCGGCCCCGGCCAAAGCAGGCGGCGTACATGGCCAGGCGATCGGCGGGACCTCGCTTACTTGGTGAAGATGGCCGAGTAGGTCTGCTTGTTGTTGTCGGTCTTCTTCTCGCCCGGCACGGAGGGGACCTCCACGGTGATCGGCACGTTCTGGCCCGTCGGCGGCTGCTGGTCCATGGGCACCTTGACCGTCTTCGTCTCACCTGCGGCGATCGAGTCGAGCGTCCCGGTGAGATCGATCGCATCGCCGCCCCTGCCGATCGTGACGCGGACCTCGAGATCGCTCTCCGGGTTCTCGCCCTGGTTCATCACCTGGACGTCGAAGGAGAGGTCCCCGGCAAGCTGGACGCTCGCCGGGCTGCCCGGGGTAAGTGCCTGCCCGCCCAGGCTGACCGTGCCGAGGCCGGTACCGTGCAGCCCCGGCGTGGCGGGCCCGCCGCCGCGACCTGTCCTGATGCGGCTGACGCGCTGGCCCACGAAGCTCGGCTGCAGCCACTGGATGTCGGGGAGGAACTGACTGCGCGGGATGCGGACCTCGCCGCTGAGGTCGCGGTCGTCTAGCACTCCCTGCATGTTCGGAACGAACCGCTGGGAATAGATCACGTCGCTGGTCAGGAAGCGCTGCATGTCGGCTGTGACCTTGTCGGTACCCTCGCGCCGCCCTCGGTCTCCGAGGGCCTGCGGCACGCCGTCGGCGATCTCCGCGAGGCCGTCGCGGCGGAACTCGAGCGTCTCAAGCAGGTAACGCTGCGGCTTGTCGACCTCCCCGGGGTGGTCGGTGTCGCGGGCGCGGTCCACGAGCATGGCCGACTGCACCCTGTACTGGTTCAGCTGGTTCTCGATGTCCACCGCCTGCTCCCGGCCCCCCCTCGACCCGGAGAGCAACTGGAACAGTGCTCGACCCTGCTGGTCCGACTCCTGCACGAGCGCTCCGACGTCCCTCACGTAGTCTTTGACGGCCTGGTCCTTGCGGGAGTTGAGGCACCCCCGCACTCCGAGCACGAGCAGGATCAACACGAGCAGGCCGACCCCGGCCGCGATCGCGCGGCGGACCATGAGCGTCTGGCGGTCTACCGACGGGCCTCTCGGACGCGGCCGCCTAGGCCGGCGAACTTGCTGGTCCGTTTCGTCGAGGAAGGACAGGATCGGGCTCCTAGCGGCCTGGCACGCTCCCGGCAGTATGACCAGCGCGCCGGTTGTGTTCAGTTTGCCCGGACACCCAGCCCCTTGGATTTCCCGTGGGGAAGCCGGGAGCGGCTCCGAACAGCCCGGGGGGTGCCTCCGAACGATCCGTTTTGGGGCAGCGCAAGGCTGCCGCCAATCGGGCGGTTTGGGGGCGGCCGACCGCCCCAAACCGCTAGTCGGGCAGGGACAGGAGTGGCGAGCCCGAACGAGAAGCCGACGTGAGACGTCCCGAGGTCAGCACCGCGCGCACCGAGCGCCTGCCGGCAGGCGAGGAGCCTGTGCTCGGCCGTTACCGACTCGAGCAACGCCTCGGAAGCGGCGGATTCGGCGTCGTCTGGTCGGCCTGGGACGAGAAGCTGGAGCGCGAGGTAGCGGTGAAAGTGATCCACCGCGCCGGGAGCGACGCCCGCATCGTGCGCGAGGCGAGGGCCGCCGCCCGCCTGAGCCACCCCGGAATCGTCGGGCTGTACGAGCTGGCGGCCGACGCGGCCGAGCTCTATCTGGTCTCCGAGCTCGTCCGGGGACAGACCCTGGCGGAGCTCGAGCGCGCCGCGGCGCTCTCGGATCGTGACGTGGCGCGGATCGGGTCGGCGCTCTGCCAGGCGCTTGAGCACGCGCACGCGCGCGGGGTGGTCCACCGGGACGTGAAGCCGCAGAACGTGATGGTCGTCTCCGAGCCCGTCGCCGGCGCGGGCTTCGTGAAGCTGACCGACTTCGGAGTGGCCCAGGTCGCAAACGCGGACCGCGTCACGCGCACTGGAGACGTGGTCGGGACCCTGGAGTACATGGCCCCCGAGCAGGCGGAAGGAAGTGAGGCCACCCCTGCCAGCGACATCTATTCGCTCGCCCTGACGCTGTACGAGGCGTGGACCGGCAGCAACCCGGTCCGTGGCAGGAGCCCCGCGGCCACCGCGCGCCGGCTCGGCCGACCGGTTCCGGCGCTCGGCGCCCGCAGGGGCGACTTGCCGCGCGTGCTGTGCGACGCGATCGACGACGCCCTTGAGGCGGATGCCGCCCTGCGGCCCTCGTCGCGCGAGCTCGCGGAGGAGCTCCGTGCCGCCGAGCCGGAGCTCTCCTCCGAGGGAGGACTGGTGGAGCCGGAGACGCTGAAGCGGCTCGGCCTCGCCTCGGCATGGCGTCTGGTCCTGCCGAAGGGGGGCGAGTGGCTTGCCCGCCTCGGGGCCGGCGCCGGCGTGGGGCTCTTGGTGCTCGCCGCCTTGCTGGGGCTGGGGCCGCAGCCACCGTTCTCGCCGGCGGCGGCCGCCGCGACGGCGGGGCTGGTGACGGCGCTGCTCCCGCGCGCGGGCTGGCTTCTGGCCGCCTTCGGCGTCTGCGGCTGGCTCGCCTCGCCGGAGGCCGGACGCGAGGGCACGGCGCTCCTCCTCGGGGCCGCCCTCGCGCCGATACCGCTGATGCTTCCCCGCCACGGGCTGCTCTGGTCGCTTCCCGCGCTCGCCCCGCTGCTCGGCGCGGCAGCGCTTGCGCCGGCGTTCGTGGGGGTCGCCGCGCTCCTACGCGGGACGTGGCGGCGGGCCGCCCTGGCGGCGGCGGGCTTCCTGTGGCTCGCGGCGGCGGAGGTGCTGAGCGGTGAATGGCTCCTCTTCGGCGTTCCCGACGGAGCGCTGCCGCGGGAGGACTGGCAGGACTCGATCGCGGAGGCGGGCGCGCACGCCTTGAGCCCCCTGGTTTCCTCGCCCGCCCTGTCGCCTGCCCTTGCCTGGGCCGCGCTTGCGGCTGTCCTGCCGCTGGTGGTACGGGGACGCTTCCTTGTGCTCGACCTGCTCGCGGCTTCGGCTTGGGCGGCTGCCCTCGTCGCCGCCCAGGCGGCGCTTGGGGACCTGCTCGCCTCCGTCACCGCCCTCGACCAGGCGCGTGGCGGGCCGGCAGGAGCGATCGCGGCGGCGCTCGTGGTGGTGGCCGCGGCCGCGGCGGCGCCTGCGTCTGCCGGGGGGAGCGGTGAGCCCGCGACGGCCGGTCGCGGGCTACCCTGAGTGATCCCCATGAGCATGCTTCGCAATCTCGAGGCCAAGCTTGGAGGCTTGGTCGAGGGCGCGTTCGGACGCGCCTTCAAGGCCACCGTCCAGCCCGTCGAGCTGGCGCACAAGCTGGCGAAGGAGATGGAGGAGAGCCAGATGGTCTCCGTCTCCCGCGTCTACGTGCCCAACCACTACCGCGTCTTCCTCTCGCCACAGGACCGTGAGCAATTCTCGAGCTACGAAACCGCTCTGAGGAAGGAGTTGTCGGATTACCTCCTGGAGCACGCCCGCCAGGAGGGTCTGGCCCTGACCAGCCGTCCTCAGATCGAGTTCATGACGGACGACCGGCTCGGCTTGGGTGAGTTCGGGATCCAGGCCCAGCTGCTCTCGCCACCTGAGGAAGAGGCGGCGGAAGGACCCGAGGCCGCGCCCTCGGCGGGCGACTTCGGCCACACGATGGTCTACTCGCCCGACCGCGCGGCGCGCGTCCTGGAGGCTGAGCGGGCGCCGCAGACCGCTGGCCCCGCCCTGCTCGTGGGGGAGGGCCGTCGCAGCGTTCTCTCCGGCGACCACGTGCTGGTTGGCAGGAGCCGCGAGTGCGAGGTCGTGCTGTCCGACCCGAACGTCTCGCGCCGGCATGCAGAGCTGCGCCAGAACGGGGGGACCTGGGAGATCGCCGACCTTGGATCGACGAACGGGGTGAAGGTGAACGGCCGCAGGGTGGACCGCGCGAAGCTCGAGCCTGGCGACCGAATCACGCTCGGCGTGACCGAACTGATCTTCGAGCTTGACTAGCCTTGCACTGGACGAGCCGCTCGCGGTCGCGCTGAAGTTCGGCTTTCTGGCTGTGCTCTATCTCTTCCTGCTCTGGGTGGCTCGCAGCGCCTGGCGTGACCTCGAGCGCTACGAGGGCGGCTCCGCGCTCGAGAAGGCGTCGCCCGGCGGCGGCCCTGGCGAGCCCTCCAGGGACGACCATCGAGTCGGGGTCCAGCCGCGGCTCGAGGTCGTCGCCGCAATGGGATACGACCCGGGCACCGCCTTCGACATCTCGAACGGGGTGACCATGGGGCGCGGGGACGGTGCGGACATTGCGGTGGACGATCCCTTTGCCTCCTCGGCCCACGCGCGAATATTCCCCCGCGGAGACTTCATGTATATCGAGGACATGGGGTCGACGAACGGGACATACCTGAACGGGAGACAGGTGCGCTCGGCCGAACGCCTCAACGTCCAGGACGTCATCCGTATCGGGGACAGCGAGTACCGCTACCGGGAGTGAATCCACAGCGATGCCCCTAAGGATCGTCGAGCAGGTGGGCAAGAGCGACGTCGGTCGCCAGCGGAGCTCCAACGAAGACTCGCTGCTGCTCTCCCCGCCCTTCTTCGCGGTCGCCGACGGGATGGGCGGCGCCAAGGCCGGCGAGGTGGCTTCGAAGATCGCCACTGAGGCGTTCGGGCAGAGTACGGACGACGACGTGCCGCCGGAGCGGCGCCTCGAGGCGATCGCCCGCCACGCGAACAAGCGGATCTACGAGCTGGCGTCCGAGGACGAGTCCCGCCGGGGCATGGGGACGACGCTGACCGCGGCGATGGTGGTGGGTGGCGAGGTGAGCATCGGTCACGTTGGCGACAGCCGCGCCTACCGCCTCCGCAACGGAACGCTCGAGCAGCTGACCAAGGACCACTCGCTCGTGGCGGAGCTGGAGCGCACCGGCCAGATCTCGCCGGAGGCGGCCGAGCACCACCCCCAGCGCTCCATCATCACCCGGGCCCTCGGCCCAGAGCCGGACGTGGACGTCGACACCTACACGGTCAGCGGCCGGGAGGGCGACGTCTATCTGCTGTGCTCGGACGGCCTCACCGGAATGATCTCGGACGAGGAGGTCGCCTCGATCATGCGCAGCTGCGGGACCCTCGAGGAGTGTGCCGAGGCGCTCGTGAGGGCGGCCAACCAGAGTGGCGGCAAGGACAACATCACTGTCGTGCTCTTCCGCCTGGCCGCGAGGGACGGGGCCGATGAGGACGAGGCCGAAGAGCCGCCTCCTAACGAAACGCTCGCGGGCAGAGTCAGCGCCACGCAAATTCAGGAGGCCGGCGGCACGGCGCCCTCCACGGTGGAGACTCCCGCCCCGCAGCGGACCCGCGCCCGGACGGTCCCTCGTCCTCGCGCGCCGGCGCCGCGGCCTCCGCGCCGGCCCCCGCTTCGCCGGCTGATCGCCGCCCGCGTGGGGATCGCGCTCGTGGCCGGGGCGATCGTAGGCCTCTACGTCGTGAGCCGTCAGTCCTACTTCGTAGGCACCAACGACGCCGGGCTCGTGACGCTCTACCGCGGGCTGCCCTACGAGCTGCCGCTGGGCATCAAGCTCTACTCCGAGCGCTACGAGAGCGGGGTGCCGGCGCGAACGATCCCGGCGCGGCGACGCGACCGCATACTCGACCACGAGCTCCGCGGTCAGGGCGATGCCTCCGACCTCGTGCGCCAGCTCGAGCGGGGCCGGCTCGATCCCGGCCCGTCGCGCTGATGTCGTCGCGCACCCGTGAGCTGTTCGGCCTGCTGCCGGTCTCGCTGCTGGTCTCGGCGGGGTTCGCGGCCGTCTTGACCACCGAGACCACCAAGGGGGTCAGCGACGCGACGATCACCTACGGGGCCGTCTTCCTCGGGCTGTGCGTGCTCGCACACCTCTTCATCCGGGCCCGGCTCCCGGACGCGGATCCCTACCTGTTCCCGCTGGCTGCGCTGCTGGCCGCAGTCGGCCTCGTGGAGATCTACCGGATCGACCCCGACCTGGCGCGGGAGCAGGCGCAGTGGTTCGTGGCCGGGCTTGCATTCTTCTGCGGGACGATCGTCTTCCTGCGCGACCACCATGCGCTGGAGCGCTACCGCTACACGATCGCCGCCGCGAGCATCCTGCTTCTCATGCTGCCGCGCTTTCCGGGCATCGGCGCACAGGTACACGGCGCCTTCCTCGCGATCCAGCTCGGCCCGATCAAGTTCCAGCCTGCCGAGTTCGCAAAGCTCGGGATCATCGTCTTCCTCGCCAGCTACCTGCGCGAGGCCGGCGACGTGCTGGTGCGACCCCGGCTCCGACCGCTGCCCTTCCAGCGCCAGCTGCTGCTGTACGGGCTGCCCGCAGCGGGCACGCTGCTCCTGATCCTCGTCCTCGACCTGCGGCCGTTCGCAGCCGTGATGCTCGCGGTGTTCGTCGCCTCCCTGGTCGCGGTGATGCGCGAGCGGCCGTCGCTGAAGCACTTCGGCCCTCTGCTGCTGGTGTGGGGCCTCGCGATGCTGATGCTGATCTTCATCCGCGACCTGGGCAGCTCGCTGATGTTCTTCGGCGCCTTCCTGGCATTGCTCTACGTCTCCACCGCCAGGCTGTCCCTGGTCGGCGTGGGAGCGACGATGTTCCTGGCGGGTTCGGTCTTCGTCGCCAACCATCTCCCCCACGTCGAGGAGCGGGTGGACATCTGGCTGCATCCCTTCAGTCCGGGTGTCGTCGACGACAAGGGCTACCAGGTGGCCCAGGCCCTCTTCGCGCAGGCCGACGGAGGGCTCTTCGGCCAAGGCTTTGGCCAGGCGCTCCTCGAGCTGCCGGGCGGGGGGACCATCCTGCCGGCTCCGCATACCGACCTCATCTACGCCGTGATCGCCAACGAGTTGGGTCTCTTCGGCGCGGCGGGACTCGTGATCGTCTACCTGCTGTTCGCCGCTCGGGGGTTCAAGACCGCGATGCTCGCCAACGACGGCTTCTCGAAGCTGCTCGCGGCCGGCCTCACCGCGGTGCTGGCCCTTCAGGTCTTCGTGATCGTCGGCGGGGTGACCCGGGTGATCCCCCTCACCGGCGTGACCCTTCCGTTCGTCTCCTACGGAGGAAGCTCGATCGTCGCCAACATGGTGCTGCTCGCCCTGCTCCTGATCGTGTCCGACCACGCCCGCGAGGAGCGGGCCCGACGGGGAGGCCTGGTCTGAACCGCCAGATCGGTCAGCTGTTCGTCCTCGTGGGGCTCATGTTCGCGGTCCTCGTGGCCTTCACGTCGTACTGGACCGTGCTCGATGCGAAGGGGCTGGAGGACAACTCCGCAAACCGCCGGCCGCTGATCGAGGCCCAGAAGGTCCCACGCGGCCTGATCCTGGCGCGCGACGGCACCGTCCTGGCGCGCAGCCGCGGCAGAGGCAGGGGGGACGACCGGGTCTTCACGCGCTTCTATCCGACCGGACCCCTCTTCTCGCACGCTGTCGGCTACTCGTTCATCGAGCGCGGCCGGGCGGGACTCGAGCAGAGCTACGACGACGACCTGGCTGGTCGCGAGGACGAGTTCCAGACCGTGCTGTCTGGGCTCGAGAACCGCAGGCGCGAGGGGGCGGACGTCGTCACGAACCTCGATCCGAAGGGGCAGAAGACAGCGATCTCGGCGCTGGGCGGCCGGGCCGGCTCGGTCGTGGCCATCGAGCCGCAGACGGGGAAGGTCCGGGTGATGGTGTCGATCCCGGACTACGACGCCAACCAGGTTCCCAACCGCTTCTCGGGGCTCAATCGCGCGCCGGGCTCGCCGCTCCTCAACCGCGCCACCCAGGCCCGCTATCAGCCCGGCTCGACCTTCAAGGTCGTGACCGCGGCGGCCGCTCTCGACACGGGCAAGTTCACCCCGGACTCGGTCGTGGACGGCACCTCGCCCAAGACGATCGGCGGTGTGCCGCTCAACAACGCGGGCGGTGAGAGCTTCGGGCCGATCAGCCTCACCGACGCGCTCACGAACTCGGTGAACACGGTATGGGGCCAAGTGGGCGAGCGGCTCGGCAAGAGCACCATGTACAAGTACATGCAGCGCTTCGGCTTCAACACCAAGCCGCCGCTCGACTATCCCCCTCAGCAGATCGACTCGAGCGGCGTCTTCTCCGGCGGCCGGCTGCTGACGAAGGGCGACACGGTTGACATCGGGCGGGTGGCGATCGGACAGGAGCGCCTGCAGGTCACCCCGCTTCAGATGGCGATGGTGGCCTCGGCGGTGGCCAATGGCGGGAGGCTGTTCAGGCCGCGGCTCGTGGACCGGATCGTGCGAAAGGACGGGCGCGTCAAGCGGGTGATCGAGCCCGGCCTGCAGTCGCCGGTGATCTCGAAGAAGGCGGCGGACCAGCTGACGCAGATGATGGGCCGCGTCGTGGAAGAGGGGACGGGCACCGCGGCCGCGCTCTCCGGCATCCGCGTGGCGGGCAAGACCGGCACGGCCGAGGTGGAGGGCGGAGCCGCCAACCAAGCGTGGTTCATCGCCTTCGCCCCAATCGACCACCCGCGCATGGCGATCGCCGTGACCGTCGAGCGCACCTCCGGCCAGGGCGGCACCGTGGCCGCTCCGGTGGCGAAGCAGGTCCTCGAGTCTCTCCTGGGGCAGCAATGACGGAGCTGGCGGAGAAGACCCTCGTCGACGGCCGTTACCGGATCATCGGCAGGATCGGCTCGGGCGGCATGGCCGACGTCTACTGCGCCGAGGACACCCATCTCGGGCGCGAGGTGGCGCTCAAGGTGCTCCACCGGCGCTTCGCTCAGGACCAGGAGTTCGTCGAGCGCTTCAGACGTGAGGCGAGCTCGGCGGCCGGGCTCCAGCACCCGAACGTCGTGGGGGTCTTCGACCGCGGACGGCACGAGGGCACCTACTACATCGCGATGGAGCACCTGCGCGGCCCCACGCTCAAGGAGATCGTGACGGAAGCGGCTCCGCTCCCGCAGAACACGGCGATCGAGTTCGGGGTCCAGATTCTCCGGGCGGCGGGGTTCGCGCACCGGCGCGGCGTGATCCACCGGGACTTCAAGCCCCACAACGTGATCGTGGACGAGAACGGCAACGCCAAGGTCACGGACTTCGGGATCGCCAGGGCCGGCGCCTCCGAGATGACGGAGACCGGCTCGATCATGGGCACCGCCCAGTACCTGTCGCCGGAGCAGGCCCAGGGGCACGCGGTCGCCGCCGCGTCGGACCTCTACTCGATCGGCGTGATGCTCTACGAGATGGTGGCGGGGCGGCTGCCGTTCGACGGCGACAGCGCGGTGTCCGTGGCGCTGAAGCACCTGGCGGAGCCGCCCCCGCCGGTCTCCCGGTTCCGCCCGGATGTGAACCCGGCGCTCGAGGCCGTGGTGATGGCGGCGCTGGCCAAGGATCCCGCCCAGCGCTGGCAGAGCGCCGACGAGTTCGCCGCCGGCTTGGAGGCCGCGCGCGAGCGGCTCGACGCGGGCGACGGCCAGGACACAGCGGCCTTCGGGGCGCTGCCCCTGCCCGTCCCCGTCGCGAGTCCCGAGTCCGCGCCCCTCGCCGACGGGACCGCGCCCGAAGCGCCGCCCGCGACGGAGCCCCCCGCCCGCCGCCGCCGCCGCTGGCCGATGTTCGCGATCGGGTTGATGGCGCTGGCGCTCGCTGCCCTGCTTGCCTTGCTCGCCCTCGGCGGTCTGGTCGCCGCCGACAAGGTCGACGTGCCCCGAGTCACGGGCAAGCAGCTGATCCAGGCCCGAGCCGCACTGGAACACGCGGGCCTCAAGGTCAGGCAGACCCGAGTGCGCAGTAGCGCCGACTTCGACACGGTCGTCGATCAGGACCCGAACGGGGGGACGCGGGCCGACAAGGGCTCGACCGTGACGCTGGAGGTGTCGAACGGCCCCGGAAACGTGCGGGTCCCCTCGGTTGAGAACCTTGAGCAGGCGCGCGCCATAAAAGAGCTCAACAAGCTGGATCTCAAGGCGAACGTGGACGAGGAGCATTCCGACCGGGTGAGGGAAGGGTTCGCCATCCGGACCGTGCCCCGAGAGAGCACCGAGGTCGAGCGTGGCACGCGAGTGCGCTTGTTCGTGAGCTCCGGCCCCCGCAAGGTGAGCGTGCCCGCCGTGGTCGGCCTCTCGCGCGGCTCTGCGGAGAGCCAGATCACGGGCGCCGGCCTGGAGGTCGCCGTGCAGGAGCAGGAGTCCGACGCCCCCCAGGGCGAGGTCCTGGCGCAGCAGCCGGCCGCCGGCAGCCGCGTCGACAAGGGCACTCGCGTCACGATCACCGTTTCCAAGAGCCGGCCGAGGCTCACCGTGCCCGACGTGGTAGGACTCTCCGCCGGCGCCGCCGTGCGTGAGCTGCGCGGCGCCCAGCTGACGGCGGTCAAACGCGAACGGAGCGTCACGAGCCGGGAGGAGGATGGGAAGGTCCTGGCTCAGCGCCCGGGCGGCGGCGCCCAGGCCGACAGGGGCGCCGCGGTGGTGATCGTCGTGGGCGCCTTCAAGGAGGCCAAGCCCCCGAAAGCTCCCAAGGCTCCCAAGAAGACTCCCAAGGAGACTCCCACCACCCCCTCAACGCCGCCGGCCACGCCCCAGCCGCCCGGACCGTGAGGGTCGCGGTCCTGTCCGGTGGCCGCTCGAGCGAGCACGAGATCTCGCTGGCATCGGCCGCAGCCGTGCGAGCGGGCCTCACCGAGGGCGGTCACGAGCCGATCGACGTCCGGATTTCCCGCGAGGGCTCCTGGAGCGTCGACGGGTCGCCGGTGTCGGTCGAGCCCGGTGCGGGGCTGCTGGGAGCCGACGTTGTCTTTCCGGTGCTTCACGGCCCTTATGGCGAGGACGGTGTGGTGCAGGGGTTGCTCGAGGTGGCGGACCTGCCCTACGTAGGCGCCGGCGTGATGGCGTCGGCGGTCTCGATGGACAAGGTCCTCTTCAAGGAGCTGATGGCGCGCGCCGCGGTGCCGCAGGTGGACTACGCGGCGGTCCGGGAGGGCGACGACCCGGCGGCGCTTGAGGGGCTGGGCCTGCCCGTGTTCGTCAAGCCGGCCCGCCTGGGCTCCTCGGTGGGAATTTCCAAGGTGAGCTCGCAGGAAGAGCTCGGCGGGGCGCTGGCCGCCGCCTTCGAGCACGACCCGCTGGCGATCGTGGAGGCATTCGCCGACGGAATGGAGGTCGAGTGCTCGGTGCTCGGCAATTCAGAGCCGATCGCCTCACAACCAGGTGAGATCGTGGTGAACGCCGACTGGTACGACTACGAGGCCAAGTACGAACCCGGGGGGATGGACCTCCAGGTCCCGGCGCGCATGCCGGAGCCCGTCCGCGAGCGGGTCCGGGAGCTGGCGGTCGAGGTGTTCAAGCTCGTGGACTGCGCGGGCATGGCACGTGTGGACTTCTTCGTGGGGGACCCGTCCGGTGACGCGCGCGTGCTCGTCAACGAGCTCAACACGATCCCCGGCTTCACGAGCACGAGCGTCTACGCCAAGCTCTTCGAGGCGACCGGCCTGCCCTATGTGGAGCTACTGGACCGCCTGTTGGCGCTGGCCCTGGAGCGCCACAAGCGGGAGCGGAACTACCGGTATTAGCGCCGCAGGCTGAGCTCGCGGATGTCTGCCTTGTTCCCGGGCGGTAGGGAGACGATCCACACGAGGTAATAGCGGAACTTTCGACCCGCCGTGTCGAGCGGGATCTTCGTCGTCTCCTTGACCTTGGTGCGCGTGCTGACCTTGATCCAGTCCTTGATGTCGCCCGGCACCGTGTTGGCCGCGTACACCGCCACCTGGTAGCCGGGGGTCGCGGTCACGAGGTCGAGGCGGCGCGCACTCATCGGCGAGCCGGCGTTCAGATACAGGCCGACGCCGCTCTTCTGCACGCCCTCGAGCCCGTCCCGGTAGGTCTCGGTGGCCCAGCTCGTGGTGTTGTTGCCGTCGATCGCGAACTGGGTGGCGTGGGGGGACTCCTCACCGTCGCCATCGGGGTCGTAGTCGCTCGCGGCCCCGCTGCCGAGCTTCACCTCGCTCAGGCCACCGGCCCGCGGGATCGCTGCGCCGCCGGTTCCCTTCTCGGTGCGGGTGGCCAGGAAAGAGATCACCCCGGCGATCAGGCCTATGACCAGCGCGGACAGGACCACCGCTCGGCGCGGGCGCCGCAGTCGCGCGGGAGCGTAGTCCGCCGTGTCGCCGGGCAGTCCGCGAAGGACGGTGGTGGCCTCGCCCGAGGTCTCGCCGGCCCTGGCCGCCTCGATCGCGAGCACCTGCTCCAGGTCGTGGACCATCTCGTCGACGACCTGGTAGCGGTTCCCCGTCTCCTTCGCGGTCGCGCGCTCAACGATCGCCGCCAGCGCCGCGGAGACCTCGGGCCGGCGGCGCTGCACGTCCGGCAGCGGGTCCTTCACGTGCTTCATCGCCACCGCGACCTGGGTGTCCGCTTTGAAGGGCGTCTCGCCCGTGAGCATCTCGTAGAGGACGATGCCCAGCGAGTAGATGTCCGACTGCTCGGTCACCGCGTGGCCGAGGGCCTGTTCGGGCGAGACGTAGTCGGTGGTGCCCAGCACGCGCCCGGTGGCTGTCAGCCCCTGGGCCTCCATCGAGCGGGCGATTCCGAAGTCGGTGACCTTGGCCCTGCCCTCGGGGTCGATCAGGACGTTCTGGGGCTTGACGTCCCGGTGGACCAGCCGGTGGGAATGGGCGCATGAGAGCGCCCGACCGATCTCGATCGCGTACGCCACGGCCTCCGGCACCGGCAGGCGCCCCACGCTGCGGATGCGCTCCTTGAGCGTCTCCCCACGGACGTACTCGAAGACTATGTAGGGCGCGCCGTCGTCCTCGCCGGCATCGATCACGGTGACGATGTGCGGGTGGTTGAGGCTCGCCACCGCGCGGGCCTCGCGCCGGAATCGCTCGAGCTGGTCCGGGTCGGTGGAGATGTCCCGGTGCATGAGCTTGATCGCCACCCAGCGCTCCAGCGTGGGGTCGAAAGCGCGGTAGACGGTCGACATCCCGCCCGCCCCGATCTTCTCGTCGAGCCGGAAGCGGTCGCTGATGAGGGTGCCGATCACGTTCATCTATTTTGCGCGCTTCGATGGGCGTGCACGTCCGCTACTACACCGATCCGGCTTGCGCGGAGTCCTTCGGCAACGAGCCCGTGCTTCGGAAGCTCATGGTGGAGTTCGGCGCGGATGTGAACTTCACCTACGTGATGGGCGGGCTCGCCCGCACCTACGAGGGGGATCTCGGCTGGCTGGTGCGCGAATGGCTGGACGTCTCCGAGCGCTCCGGCATGCCGATCGATCCCCGGCTCTGGCTCGAGGGTCCGATCCACTCGACCTATCCGGCCTGCATGGCGGTCAAGGCCGCCACGGAGCAGTCCGCCGACGGCGGCTATGCATATTTGCGCGCCCTGCGGGAGGGGCTCCTCTGCTTCCGCCGCAAGCTCGACTCGACCGAGTCCCTGGTGGACACGGCCCGCGGCGTAGGACTCGATCCCGAGCGGTTCCGGATCGATCTCGAGTCCCACGCCACCGTCGAGGCGTTCGGCAGGGACCTCGAGGCCGCCCGCGCCGTGCCCGAGGAGGCTCGTGCCCGGGCGGGGGTGGAGGCGGGCGACCGGGAGCGGTTGGTCCTGCCGAGCGCCAGCTTCGGCGGCGAGGGCGGGCCCACCCGATGGGTCTTCGGGAGCGCGCCCTACGAGGAGTGGCGCGCGGCCGCCCTTGCGGCCGGCGCCAGGCCGGTCGACGAGGGTCGTCCGTCGGTGCTCGGCGCGCTGAAGCGCTTCGGGCGCATGGCGACCGTCGAGGTCGGCGCCGTCTGCGACCTCCCCGGCCCCACGGCGGCGGCAGAGCTCTGGAGGCTGGCAGCCGAGTGGAAGGTGAGATCCGTGAGCGTGCTCGCCGGCTGGCTCTTCGAGCCGGCATAGGACCTCGCGGCGCCTATCCGGACGCCCCAAGCGGTGCGAAGCCTCTCTGACGCTGCCCGACGAGCCCCTCGCCGGGCAGCTCGACCACACCAGCGGCGGTGGTCGCGCGTCCGATCACCGCAGCACCAGGATGGCGGGAGCCGAGCAGCCGAACGGCGGCGTCGGCATCGTCGAACGGGACCACGCAGCAAAAGCCGCAGCCCATGTTGAAGGTCTCCCAAAGCGCCGCCGCGTCGACCTCGGCGCGGGTCGCGCTCAGGTCGAAGAGGGGCGGGATCGGAAGCGGTCGCTCGACCTTGAAGCCCACGTCCGCGTCGAGCCGCAGCAGGTTGAGGAAGCCCTCGCCAGTTATGTGCGCGAGCCCTCTCACGTCGACGTCCGAGGCAAGCAGCTCACGGATCGCACGGACGTAGATCTCCGTGGGCTTGAGCAGCACGTCCCCGACGCTGCGCCCGCCGAGCTCGGTGGGCGCCTCGGCGAGGTCGGGCAGCGCCTTGCGCGCGAGCGTCAGCCCATTCGAGTGGGCCCCGCTCGAGGGAATCCCGATCACGGCGTCCCCGGGCGCGATGCGATCGCCTGTCACGATCGCATCGAGCTCCACGAGGCCGACGCAGAAGCCGGCCAGGTCGAAGCCCCGGGGCGAGGGGTGACCGCGGATCAGCTCGGGCAGCACCGCGAGCTCGCCCCCGGGGATCTCCACCCCGGCTTCCTCCGCCCCCCTCCGCAACCCCCGGCCGATCTGCTCGAGTGCCTCGGGATCGGCCTCTTCGACGGCGATGTAGTCGAGCAGGGCGATCGGCTCCGCGCCAACGCAGATCACGTCATTCGCGTTCATCGCGACGCAGTCGATGCCGACCGTGTCGAGGCGGCCCAACTGCTCGGCCAGGATCACCTTGCTCCCCACGCCGTCGCTGGACAGGGCGAGCCCCCTGTTGCCGTCCAGGCGAAGCACGCTTGCGTAGTGCCCGGCGCCGAGCACCGCGCGCGATGGCTGCCCGGTGTCGATGGTCTGCAGCAGGTCCACCAGGGCCGCTACGGCCTTCCCGGCGCGGCGCTGGTCGACCCCCGCGCTCGCATAGGCCCCCTCAGCCATACGCCACCGGCGTCAGGCCCGCTCGGTGATGGCGGATCCGCCGCGACGGCGGCGGATCAAGAGCCAGGCGATGCCGAGCACCAGCGCGGCCACCACGGCGTAATCGACGTAGTGAAGGCTGTCCTTCCAGTCCTCCCAGCGGCTCCCGGCCTCCCGGCCGATCAAGGCCAGCATGAACACCCATGGGACGCAGCCCAGGAGGGTCAGCAGGCTGAAGCGCCAGAACGGCATCCTCGCCACGCCGGCGGGGAGCGAGATGAAGGTCCGGATGATGGGCAGCATTCGGCTGAAGAAGACCGTGGCGGCGCCGTGCCTCTCGAACCAGCGGTCGGCCCAGTCGAGATGGCTCTTCTTGATGTGGAGCTTGCCTCCGTGCTTCTCGAGCAGGTCGACGCGGCCGAGGTAGCCGAGCAGGTAGGCGAGCCACGAGCCCACCAGGTTGGCCACCGCGCCCACGGCCGTGACCGCGGCGAGGCTGTACTCGCCGTGCGACACGTTGAAGCCCGCGAACAGCATCGTCGCCTCGCTCGGGATGGGGATGCAGGCGCTCTCGAGGAGCATCAGCACGAAGACCCCCGGGAGCCCGAGCGCATCGACGACGTCCACCGCGAAGTTGACCAGTGGATCGGTGACGGATGCGAGTTCCAGCAAGCGAAGTAGCCTAGCGGCCGCCATGAGCCCCGTACCCCTGTTCGCCACCTCTCTGGAGGAGCAGCACGAGCGGCTGTCGGAGGCGCTCGCCAGGACCGTCCGCGGCGAGCGCTTCATCCTCGGGCCCGAGGTGCAGGCGTTCGAGGAGGAGTTCGCGCGCTACCTAGGGGTGCGCCATTGCGTGGGGGTGGCCAACGGCACGGATGCGCTCGCGATAGCGCTGCGCGCGCTGGGCGTGCGCGCCGGCGACGAGGTGGTCGTGCCCTCGTTCACCTTCTATGCGACCGCGGAGGCGGTGGCTGCGATCGGCGCGAAGCCCGTGTTCTGCGACGTCGACCCGGAGACCTTCTGCGTGACGCGGGCAACGGTGGAGGAGGCCCTGACGCCGGGAACCAAGGCGCTCGTGCCCGTCCACCTGTTCGGCAACGTCGCCCCGGTGCCGGAGCTCCGAGACCTCGGCGTGCCGGTGCTCGAGGACTCCGCACAGGCGGCGGGCGCCAGCCTCGGCAACGCCAAGGCCGGCGCACTGGGCGATGCCGCCACCTTCTCGTTCTTCCCTTCGAAGAACCTGCCCTGTCTGGGAGACGGGGGGGCCGTCGTGACGAACGACGACGAGGTCGCGGCGCGGGCCCGTGCGCTCCGCTTTCACGGCTCCAGGGACAAGGCCACCTTCGTGGAGGTGGGCTACAACTCGCGGCTCGACGAGCTGCAGGCGGCGGCGCTGCGCGTGCTGTTGCCCGAGCTCGACGCGTGGAACGCCAGGCGCAGGGCGGCGGCCCAGGCCTACGATCGCGAGGGGCTGGCGCAGTACGCGGCCCCGCCGCGGGCCGTGAAGGGCGCCGAGCACGTCTACCACCTGTACGTGGTCCGCCACGAGCGCCCGGACGAGCTGGCGGCGGCACTGGCAGAGCGCGGCATTGGCGCGCGCGGCTATTACCGCACTCCCGTGCACCGCCAGCCCGCCATGGCCGATTTCGGTCACGACGTGGACCTGCCTGGGACCGAGGAGTGCGCGCGCACGCATCTGGCGCTGCCGATGGGACCGCTGCTCACCCAGGAGCACGTGAGTGAGGTGGTACGCGCGCTGGCGCCGTTACCATGAGCCCCCTGGCCCGCCGCTCCCACTCGTACCCGGCAGCCACATGAGATCGATCACGTCCTCTGTGTACTTCCGACGCGCCGGTCAGGTGGCGGTCGACGCCTGCCTGTTCGCGCTCGCCTACTACCTCGCGTACACGCTCCGCTTCGACTCCGGGATTCCCCACCGGTACGAGGAGCTGCTCGCGGACACGATCGTCGTCGTCGTGGTGGTGAAGCTGGTGGTGTTCGCGCTGTTCGGGCTCTACTCGAAGCTGTGGCGGTTCGTCGACCAGAAGGATTTCGAGACGATCGTGAAGGCTGCTGTCGTCTCGAGCGTGGCGCTGATCGCCGGGCTGTTCGTGCTGGCGCCGGGCAATACCGATCCTCCGCGGGGGGTGATCGCGCTCGACTTCCTGATCGCGTTGGCGCTCGTCGGGGGCTCGCGCTTCCTGGTCCGTGCCGCCGTCGAGCGGCGGCTGCGCCCCTCGCTGCTCGAGCGGGCCACGCGGGAGGTGCTGATCATCGGCGCCGGCAACGGCGGCCAGCAGGTGGCCTTCGAGCTGCGCCGCAACCCGGAGCTGTCGAGCGCCCCGGTCGGCTTCGTCGACGACGATCCGCGAAAGCAGGGCATGCGCATCGCGGGGCTGAAGGTGCTCGGGTCGACGGACGACCTGCCGCGCGTGCTGGACGAGGCGAAGCCGGACGAGGTCATCATCGCCATCCCCTCGGCGCCGGGCATCGTCCGCCTCAAGGTGGTCACGGCGTGCCGCGAGCGCGGGATCCCCGTGCGGACGCTGCCCACCACCTTCGAGCTGCTGTCCGGCGGCGTCAACCTGATGCGACAGGTGCGCGAGGTGCGCGTCGAGGACGTGCTCGGCCGCGAGCCGGTTCGGATGGAAGCCGACCGCGTGGGCGCCTACGTGCGCGGGCGCGTCGTCCTCGTGACCGGGGCGGGGGGCTCGATCGGCGCCGAGCTGTGCCGCCAACTCGCCCGGGTGGGGCCGAGGCAGCTGGTGCTGGTGGAGAACGCCGAGAACGGGCTCTTCGAGGTTCGCCGCCAGCTCGAGGAGGAGCGGCACTTCGGTCGCGTGGCGGCGGTGCTCGCCGACTGCAAGGACGCGACACGGATGCGGGAGCTGTTCCTGGAGCACCGACCGTCCGTGGTCTTCCACGCAGCGGCGTACAAGCACGTGCCGCTCATGGAGGAGAACCCGGTGGAGGCTGTGCGGAACAACGCGGTGGCCACGCGCATCGTCGCGGCTGCAGCGGGCGAGGCCGGCGTCGAGCGCTTCGTCCTCGTCTCCACCGACAAGGCCGTGAGCCCTGCCACGGTGATGGGGGCATCGAAGGCGCTTGCCGAATGGGCCGTGGAAGCTGCTCAGGCCCGCTACCCGCGGACCCGCTACGCGGCCGTACGGTTCGGAAACGTGCTCGGCTCATCCGGGTCCGTCGTGCCGATCTTCCGCGGCCAGATCGCCGCCGGCGGGCCCGTAACGGTCACCGACCCAAAGATGACCCGCTACTTCATGACGATCCCCGAGGCCGTCCAGCTGATCATCCGCTCCGGGGAGCTGGCGGTGGGCGGCGAGGTGTTCGTCCTCGAGATGGGCGATCCGGTGAAGATCATCGACCTCGCTCGCAAGATGATTCGGCTCTCGGGCAACGAGCCCGACATCGACATCCCGGTCGAGATCGTCGGCCGCCGGCCGGGGGAGAAGCTCCACGAGGAGCTGTTCAACCCGGGCGAGCGGCCCCAGCCTACTCCGGCCGAGAAGATCGTCAGCGCCGTCCGCCGTCCGCTCGACCCCGCCTGGGTCGAGAGCGCGTTCGTGCGTATCGAGGAGCTCGTCTACCACGGCGACGCGGCCGCCCTGGCGAGCGCCGTGGCTGAGCTGTCGGCGGAGCGGGCGCTCCGCGTCGCTTCTGCGGAGGCGCCCGCGCCGCCGGGGTAGGCCGGATGCCGAGCGTGTAAGCCGCTGGCGCGTCTAGAGTTCGAGAACCTTCGTGCCGGAGATCGTTCAGGAAATCGGTGCCGCCGCGGGCCTGGCCGCCGTAGTTGGGCTAGCGGTGCTATCGGCGCTCTACTTCTCGCAAGCCCGCGACGTCAAGAGGCTGCGCGAATGGGCCGGCCGTGCTCCCGAGCGCGCGGCCGAGCAGGCTGCGGCTCAGCCGGCCGCGCAGCAGCCCGCGGTCGCACAGCCGCGCTCGGGAGCCGTCCAGCCGATCCCTGGGCGTGCCACTCCGGCGCCCGGCTCGCCACTCGCGTCCGCAGCTGGAGCCCGCCCGGCGGCCGCGACAGCCGCGGCCCAGAAC
>JBKPHP010000027.1:0-9006 GCA_046729895.1 Actinomycetota bacterium | reverse complement strand
ACGAGATTATCCAGGACGTCTCGTGGGCTCGGAGATGTGTATAAGAGACAGGCGCTGCTCTGACGGTGGCCGCCAGCCCGGATTCCAAACGAGAGATCTCACTCCCTGAAGAGGGGTGGAACCTTGGAAGGGTTCCCGGTCTCTTCCTTACAGGAAGCCTCTTCCCTACAGGAAGCGACGAACGGGAGGTTGCCCATGTCGGGACCGAGACTACGCTCGGCCCTCCTGCTGAGCCTGGCAGTCCCAACCCTTGCCACCGGCGCCTGGGCCCTGCTCGCGCCCGCCTCGTGGCACGACAGCTTCCCCGGCTTCGGGCGCGACTGGCTGCCCGTGTTCGGTCCCTACAACGAGCACGTGGCCCGCGACTTCGGCGGCGCCCTGCTGGCGCTGGGCGCGCTCCTGGCCTGGCCGGCGATCGCGCCGCGGGTCTCGCCACAGCGGGCGATCCCCGCCGGCTTCCTCCTCTTCGCCGGCCCGCACCTCGCCTTCCACGTGGCGCACGCGGGCGAGCTGCCGACGGCCGACGACGTCGTGAACCTCGTGCTGCTCACCCTGAGCGTCGCCATCCCCGTGGCGCTGCTGCTCCTCCCCGACGAGGCGCCCGCCCGCCCGCGGGTGCCGCCGCGTGGGCCTGCGGGCGGGCGGCTCCCTCCCGCCCGCCCGCGCGGTCCCGTGGCCCGCCTCGCCTACGCGGTCTCGCGCCGCCGCTACGGCCACGTGCTCGGCCCGCTCGCCGTGACCGCGCACAACCCCATGCTGCTAGCCGGCTACGCGAGCTTCGAGCTGGCGCTCGAGCGCGCGAACAGGGTCGACCGCCGCCTGGAGGAGCTCGGGGCGATGCGCGCGGCCAGCATGACCGGCTGCCCCTTCTGCATCGACTTCGGCTCGGCGCAGCTGGAGGATCTCGGCTTTACGCCGCGGCAGGTAGGCGAGGTCTCGCGCTGGCGCGAGAGCGATGTCTTCTCGGACGACGAGCGCCTCGTGCTGGAATACGCGGAGGCCATGTCGGCGACACCGGTGGAGGCCAGCGACGAGCTGTTCGACCGGCTGCGGGCTCGCTTCGACGAGGCGGCCATAGTGGAGCTGACCGCGGCGATCGCGCTCGAGAACTACCGCGGGCGCTTCAACCACGCCGTGGGGCTCGGCTCCGAAGGGTTTTGCGGGCACCCCGCCGCGGGCGAGCGGCCCTACTTGGAGCCGGTCGCGTGAAACCTCCCTCCGCCTCCACGGTCCGGTGGGTGGTGCTCGCCACCATCGCGCTGACCCTCTTCCACTTCACCGACAACGCGATCAACGTCGATACCTATCCCAAGGCGGGCTGGCAGCCCGGCTGGTTCGACGCCGTGGTGGTGGTCGGCTGGTTCCTCTACACGGCCGTGGGAGTGGCCGGCTTCGTGCTGTATGGGCGCGGGCGGTTCCGCGCGGCGCACGCCAGCCTGTTCATCTACGGCTACCTGGTGCTGAGCTCCCTCGGCCACTTCCTCTACGGCTCCCCGAGCGAGCTCACCACGCGGGGACTCGTGTCGGTGTTCGTCGATGTCGCCGCCGGCTTGGTGGTGATCGCCCTGGCGCTGTGGTCGATGTTGGCGCGGCGCAGGGGGCCCGCGCCGGCGCCCGGCCCGGCGGAAGCGGAGCCCGGCACTTAAGCACGCGCTGGCGCGCTCGCGGCTCAGAGGCACCTCCCGGGGCTCCCGGGTACGGCCGCGCTCTCAGGTGGGCAGCGTGGGCAGCGGAGGGAGGGACGGCAGGAGCCCCGGTGGCGGCGGCTTCGGCGGAGGGTTTGACTCCTCGGGCGGCGGCGTTTCGCCGGGCGGTGGCGGCGGCTCCCTCCGGGGCGGGGGCGGGCGACGCTTCCCGCGCAGCTCCGGCGGATAGGCGTTCAAGCGCCGATTGCGCAGCTGACGGCGAAGCGTTCGGGCGCTGCGCGGGAATGAGCGCAGGCTCAGTACCAGTAGTGGTGGGCGCCCTCGGTTGTAGATCTCCATCCGCATCCGGCGGTGCGCGCGGATCCAGGCGAACAGGCGCCGCACGAACCCCGGATCCTCCTGGCCCCCACAGCGCCCACTCGCCGAGCATGAACGGCTTGCGCCGCCAGCGGCGATCCCGGTAGAAGCGCCAGAGCCCGCTGAAGTTCGGTGAGTTCGCGAACAGGTCGGTTCCGACCCAGTCCACGTTTGACCATCCCCCCGTCCCGCTACGCTCGCCGGCGTGACCGCCCCGCAGCTTCGAATCGTCTTCTGGGTGGACGCCCTCCTCTCGGCGGCCCTCGGCCTGCTGTTCCTCGCGGGGACGTGGGACGGCCTCTACGACACGCTCGACCTCCCGCAGGGCAGGCCAGCCATCTTCGTGCAGATCGGCGGCGCTTTGATGCTGGGCGTCGCCTACCTGCTCTGGCTCGCCACCCGCACGCCGGCGCTGATGCTTCCGCTTGCCAGGGCGGGGGCGATCATGAACGCGCTCGGCGCGGGAGTGGTGATCGCCTGGCTGATCAACGGCCGCCTCGGGATCGACACGCTCGGCAAGGTCGAGCTGATCGTGGCCGCGGTCGTGATGGCCGCCTTTACGGCGCTCTACCTTATCGCCGGCGTCCGCTCCGGCGGATACGGGCCCGAGCCTCCGCCACCGCCGACGGCCTAAGTCGCGTCAGCGGCGTTCGACCTACCGCGCGCCTCGCGCGCCGCCTTGCGCGCTCGGCGAAGCGGCTCCGGCGTGCGAGCGCGCCGCGTCGCCCGCGCGGTGACCGTCACCGCCGCCTCGAGATCGGTGCGCCAGCCGGCATGCACTACGACCGGGCGCGCCCCTCTGCGGGTGCGCAGCCAGCGCGCCACCTCGCGGCCCTCGAGCAGCAGCGGGCTGGTGGCACCGCGCTCCGGCCCGGGGGCCGGGCCGCCGGCGAGGAGGGGGCGGTCGGTGATCCCGAGGCTCGGCAGATCCAGAGCCGCCCCCAGGTGCAGCGCCAACCCTGCGCCGCGCGGATGGTCCCGTCCGCTGGCGTTCACGATGAGCACCTCCGGCGGCTCCGGCAGCTCCCGCACCGCCGCCTCGAGCAGCGGTCCCTCGCGGAGGGCGAGGAGGCCTGGCGCATAGGGCCAGCCTGCCTCGCCCCGCACGACCGGCGTCGCGAGCAGCCCCCGCTTGCCGCGCATGAGCGCCGCGGCGGCCCAGCCGGGCTCACCCGCGTGGCCGCGACCGCGAGCGCCACGCGCGAAGCACACGAAGCATCCCGCCGCCAGCGGCCTGCCGGCATTCGGGCACCAGGGCGGCGGCCGCCGCGCCGCCAGCTCGATCTGCAGCTCGACGAGCTCCGACTCGGAGCTGGGCCACACCATCAAGCACTCTAGGCGCGCCGACTTGGCCCCGCCGTCACCTCAGAAGCGTCAAAATCCAGGAAACCGTAATGAGCAGGGAGGAGGGACGATGAAAGACCTGACCATCACTGTCGAGGACCAGCCCGGGAAGCTCGCCGACCTGGGCGAGGCGACCGGCGGCGCCGGGATCAACATCGAGGGCCTGTGCGCGACAACCGGCGGCGGCCGGGCC
The DNA here is from genome assembly GCA_046729895.1 of Actinomycetota bacterium. Lineage (GTDB taxonomy): Bacteria > Actinomycetota > Thermoleophilia > Solirubrobacterales > Thermoleophilaceae > DASXBA01. The sequence continues at coordinate 5,466 of JBKPHP010000027.1, read as the reverse complement.
GAGGTGCACGTCCTCGTCGACGACGCGGCGGCCGCCCGCGAGGCCCTGCAGTCGGCGGGGTTCGACGTCGAGGGGGAGAGCGACGTGCTCGTGGTCGACGTGGAGGACCGGCCCGGCACGATGGGCGAGGTCACCCGCAAGGTCGCCGACGCCGGGGTCAACATCGGCCTCGCGTACACCACCTTCGGCGGCACGAAGCTGGTACTCGGCGTGGACGACCTGGGCAAGGCTCAGTCGGCGGTCTAGCCCGCCGTGGCCGGCCTCGAGCTAAGGAGCAGCGTCTTCGAGGACGGCGGAACGATCCCGAGCCGATATACCTGCGATGGCGAGAACCTCTCGCCACCGCTCTCCTTCGCGGGCGTGCCGGACGGAACGCGCTCGCTGGCCCTCGTCGTCGACGACCCGGACGCTCCGGTCGGCACCTTCACCCACTGGCTGGCATGGGGCATCGATCCCGGCGCCGATGGCCTGGGCGAGGGCCAGCCGGCCCCCCGCGAAGGCCGCAACGGCTTCGGCACGGTGGGCTACGCCGGCCCCTGCCCGCCACGCGGCCGCCACCGCTACTTCTTCCGCCTCCACGCGCTGGACACCGAGCTCGAGCTCGAGCCCGGGGCGGACCGGGACGTGCTCGAGCGCGCGCTCGACGGCCACGTCCTCGAGACCGCCGAGCTCGTGGGCGGGTACGAGCGGTAGGGCTCCGTCGGCACTTCGAACTCCGTCGCACTCAGCGATGCATGCGACGTGGTCCGGTCTGGCCGGGCACGCAAATAGGAGCGTCCCCGACCGGGTCGGGGACGCTCCAGATACTTCTTTACCGTCGGCTAGGCGCCTGCCGCAGCGGCCTCCGGGAGGCCCATCGCACGCTCGGCGTCGACCTCGAAGTACGTGTTCTCGCTCGCGCCGGCGGTAGCCGGATCGAGATAGTCGCGAAGCGAGTCGACCGAGTCAGCCTCCCACAGGCAAGCTGCCGTGGAGCTATCGGTGCTGGGGAAGAACTGCCGCCCCTGTACACCAGGCGGCCCGCCTCCAGCAACGTCCTCGGCGTCCATGGAGAAGAACTTCTCCGGATCAGTGATCCGGTGTATCGCGACGACATGCATGGCCAGACCCTCCTCTTTAAGTCGCCGTGCCGACTCTAGGTCAGCAGTACAGGGCGTGCAAGAGGGCTGCGAGCGAAGCCGCCTCGACGAGCTACCAGTCGGAGCGGGGCCACACCATGACCCACGCCAAGCGTCCCGGGCCCTACATCCGGCGGGACCTCGGCTTACGTCGAGCTGACGCCGAGTCCCCTGGCCCAGGAGGCGATCGCCTCGGCGTAGGCCTTGCCCGCCAGTGGCACCAAGTCGTTGTGGCCGACCTTCGGGAAGACCTCGATCCGCTTGGGCTCGGGCGCGGCATCGAACAGGGCGCGGCCGTGGGTGAGCGGCACGATGTCGTCCCGCTCGCCGTGAAGGACGAGCAGGGGCGCCCTCAGCTCTCGGATCAGTCTCAGGCTCGGGTAGGCGTCCGGGATCAGCCCGGCGGGGATGAACGGGTAGTGCACCCGGGCCGCGTCGCGCACGCCCGTGAACGTGGACTGGAGGACCAGACCCGCGGGCGGCGACTCGACCGCCAGGGCGAGCGCTACGGCGCCCCCGAGCGACTCGCCCAGGTAGAGGACCCGCGCAGCGTCGGTCCCGGGCTGAGCCAGCAGCGCCGCCCGCGCGGCGCGGGCGTCGCGGTAGGTCCCCTCCTCGCTCGGCTTGCCGCTGCTGCGCCCGTACCCGCGATAGTCGAAGAGCAGGACGTCGAAGCCAACCGCCGTCAGCAGCGCCGCGTGGACGACGCGGTCGCCGATGTTCCCCGCGTTGCCGTGGCACGCCAGCACGTGGCCGAGCGTCGCAGCCCCCACGCCTACCCACCATGCGTGCAACCGCTCCCCGTCATCGGTCTCGATAGTGAGCTCGCGACAGTCGAGGCCGACGTCCGCGGGCGTGGCCTCGAACCCGCGGGCGGGGAAGTACAACAGCGAGTTGAGGAGCGGGCGAAGCAAGGAGTGGAGCGGCCGCGAGAGTATGGCGACCGCCGACTACGTTCGGCCGCGTGCTAGCGTCCTAGAGACGGCAGCGACGCTGCCCCGCGAGGTTCCTCTTTCGTGCGCTGCGGCGCCTGTCGCTGCAGGGTGAATTCGCCCGGGCGGGACCGTCAACGAAGGGCCACCGGCGTCACGGCTGACCCCGCTGAGAGGATCGTAAACATATGGCGACAGCAAGAGAACGAGCCGAGGAGCGCCGCGAAGCGAGGCTGGCCGACGTACAGCAACAGGTCAACGACGGAACCTTGACGATCAGGAAGATGACCCCCAAGGAGCGCGCCGAGAACCCACCGCGGCCGCGACCGGAGCACGGACGCGGAAGCCGGCGGGCCTCCGGCTAAGGGCCGTGGTCCGGTGGCGGCAGAGCCGCCGGCCGAGACGGCTCGAAAGGCGCTACCGTGTGGGTGACCGCGATCGCTCGCCAGGTCGACCAGTCCTCCTTCCGTGCGACCGAACCCCAGAGCAGCACAGGAAGGGCTGATGGACATGACCGGCAAGGAGCATGCAGTACAGCGCCTGGACGCATCGCTCCGCGAGCAGGACCGCCTGAGCGACCGATACGACGCTGCGATGGGAACGTCGAATGAGTTGAGCGCCTACGTGAGGCTCCGCGCCGCCGGCGAGGATGTGAGCACGCGCGGCCGCTGGCTCGAGTGGCTCGAGGGACTCGATTCGACCGAACAGCGGTAGACGGGCGCTCGGTGTCGCTTGCCTTCGAAGTGGAGCGCTGAGACCGCTGGCCGGCCCGGGGCCCATCCGCACGATCGGCGGCATTCCCTTCGCCGAGCTCCCGATCGCACGGGGGAGGACGACCTCGGGTCGCCTTCCCGCCCCACGCCCCACGGCGCGAGAGGTCAGGCTACCTAGCAGGGACCGGGCCCGGCGACCCCGCGCCCGCCCGTGAGACTGGCCCCGCAGTCGATCCTGTGCGCCTCAGAGTGCGTTGCCTTGTCGCGCTGTTCGCGCTTCGGCGTAGAACCGCTCTGAGGCCAGAATTGTTGGCCGCAGGGCCAGCGTGGGGCAGAGGCTACTCCTTGCGCCGACGGTAGGTCAGGACCCCTCCGCTCCCAGTCGGATTTAGGGCGTTCCTGCCGGCGAGGGGCGCCCGGAGGCCGACGGCAACTCGCGCCGGCAGTGGGGGCACGTCTTCGTCATCACGGGGCGGGTCCAGCCGAGGTCGTCGAGCTCGTAGAAGCGGCGCTGTCGTCCAAGCCCGAAGAGCCGAAACTCGTGCATGCATTCGCAGCGATAGCGCCGGTCAAGCCGTGTAGTGGGGCCGGTCACCGGTCCGTCCAGGGTGGGGGCGGGTCGAGCGCGGCGGCCACCGCCTCGGTGTCGAAGCTGCCGCCGTCATCGAGCCACCGCTCAGCGTCGAGTCGTGACTGCTCGATGCGCGACTCGCGGCGTTTAGTCAGGTCGCTGACGGGGAGAGTGAGCGGTTCGGGCGTGGACGCCATCTCGCCCTCGTCTGGAGTCCCGCGACCCTCGAGCGAGCGGAACCCAACGAGCTCGGACAGCTCGCGGACCGGCTCGAGCGGAGCCTCGCACACGGGGCACTGCTCCCCGACCGCATCGCCCCCCGGGCTGCGCAGACGGATCCTGCAGGCTGCGCACTTGAAATCGGGCACGTCGCCCTTTCGTTCGTGTACGAGGTACGCTAGCACGACCGTGAAATCTAGAAATGCCGATCAAGCATCGCCCGCGAAGGCCGCCCCCCAGTGGACGTTCCTGACCAACCACGCGCAGGCGCTGCTCTGCATCGCCCACGACCCCGACATCCGCCTCCGCGAGATCGGCGAAACGGTCGGGATAACCGAACGAGCGGCGCACCGCATCGTGGGAGACCTGGTCGCCGGCGGCTACCTCACTCGCAAGCGAAACGGCCGCCGGAATCGGTACACGGTCCATTCCCGCCTCCGCCTGCCCGACCCGCTTGCGCGGTCGCAGAAAGTCGACGACCTGCTCGAGATCCTGGGGCGTTAGCGGCCCGCTTCGGTCCTCCTCCAAGCGACCCAAGTCTCTCCCGAGCCAGCGAGCCGCGACTCTCAGAAGGCGGCGACCGGTCGGTCGCCCGTTGGTGCTCTCGGACTCCTCTAGTACAGCGCCGCGAGCCCAGCGCGGTCGTCGGCGGACAGGCTGCAGCGCACGCCCCGCACGGGTTCCATCGCCTCCCTCGGCCACAAACCGCCTGGTGGTTGCCTGCACGAGGGGACCAAACGTGCTCCGAACAGCTAGTCGCTGGACGCTCAGTCGCGCTACTCGTCGCCGCCGGCACGGGCGGCGCGGGCGGCCAGGATCCCGCCCACGACCAGGAGCACGGCGCCCGTCGCGCCGAGCCTGACCCTGTTCTGGGCCACCTTCTGGGCCAGCTTGCGCTTGCCGATGCGCGTGCCGATCTGCCAGACGAGCCAGCCGAGGATGGTGTATCCGCGAGTGGTCATTGTCGTTCCCTACCCCAGTTCCGGCTTCTGTACGCACCACGAACTGAAGAGGATGTCGCCCACTCCCGAGTACCGATCACGAGCGGGGGGTATCCGGTGGGGACACGGAAGGAGGATTCGATGTTGTGGTTGATCTTGGGGATCGTGTTGCTGGTCATAGCCATCGCCGGCGGCGTCATCATCCATCCGGTGCTATTCGTTCTCGCGATCTTGGCGTTGGTGATGTTCGTGATGCGGTCGCGCTACGCGTAGCCGGCCGCACCAAATGAATTAGTGGGGCACCAGCGCTTTTAGCTCCTCGAGTGCCTCGCCCAGGTAGGCCGCGAGGTTCCAGAGGTCGGGGACCATCTCGCGGCAGGCGATGAGGCCGAAGTCCAGATGACCGCAGTAAGAGAGGACTGTGATGTTGAGTCCGGCGCCGTCCGAGACCGCCGAGACGGGGTAGTTGGCGACCAGGCGCGCCCCTGCCGAGTAGAGCGGGTGCTGCGGCCCCGGGACGTTCGAGATCAGCACGTTGTAGATCGGGGCCACCCGTTGCGAGGCCGCCAGGCGAAGGGCGGCCCGGGAGGCCCGAGCCGCCAGAGCGGACGGGACGAACTGGGTGTAGTCCTGCATCAGCGAGGCCGGCAGTGCCTGATGGCGCTCCTTTGCGGAGCGCATCGCCTCGTGCACCGCCTCGAGTCGCCCGAGCGGGTCGGGGAGATGAGTGGGCAGCGGCGCGATGATGACCGAGACCCTGTTGCCGTAGGTGCCGACCTGCTCGGGAGTCCGCACGGAGACCGGCACCGCGGTCAGGAGCGGATCCTCCGGGAGCTCGTCGTGGTCGATCAGCCAGCGCCGGAGCGCGGATGCGCAGATCGCCATAACGACGTCATTGACGGTTGCGCCGAAGGCGGTCTTGACGGCCTTGACTTCGTCGAGCGCAAGCGACGCGAACGCGAAGCGGCGGTG
>JBKPHP010000026.1:0-12372 GCA_046729895.1 Actinomycetota bacterium | reverse complement strand
AAGGGACTCTTCGTCTACGACCGCCGGGCCTGGATCGGAATCCTTTCCCAGTTCCTGCGCTAGTCGACCTGGGTGGGGATCAGGGCCGCGCCTGCCGCGGCTGCGGATCGCCTCGGTCGGCGGGGCGGAGCCCAGCCACATTACCCAGCGCCTCGCCGCGAGCGTCGATGTCGGCCTTCACCGCGTCACGCCGTTGGCGGAGACGGCGCCACTCCCGCGCCTAGACCGTCCTAACCCCGAGATGTAGCGACAGGTCGGGCTCATCTCGCGGGCCTCGTTTTGCGAGCGCCGAAGACGATATCTGCGGGCACTCGGCCGTTGGTGAGGCGGCCGGTGTGGGCGCGGTCGGTGTTGTAGGTCTGGAGGTATCCGTCGAGGTCGCGTTGGAGGGCGGTCATCTTTGGGACGAGCGAGCGGGCGAAGGCGGGTCGCCAGCACTCCTCGAGGATGGTCAGCTGCAGGCGCTCGACGCAGCCGTTTGAGTTCGGCCGGCCGGCCTTGATGAAGCGCTGGCGGGCGTCGAGCTGCTTGACCGCGTCGCGGAATTGGTTGGAGCGGAACTCGGACCCGTTGTCACTGCCGATTTCTTTGAGCTTCCAGCCGGCCTGGGCGAGTTCGCGGGCGACGCGGTGGAGCAGCTCGCGGGTGTGGCGGGCGCGGGGGTTGCGCTCCGAGGTGCGGAGCTCCGCCCAGGCATAGGCGGAGGCGACATCGATCGCCGTGTACTGCCAGACGGTGCCCTTGGTGCCCGCTAGCCGGCCGACGTAGAAGCAGTCGAGCTGGACCTTCTCGCCGGGCTCCGAGGCCTCGATGTGGCGCTCCGGCGGCGGCGGCTCTGGCCTTCGCTCGTAAGGGTCGCGGTGGCGGGCGACGAGCGCCAGCCGCTTGGAGCGGGTGTTCAGTCCGACCCTGCGCAGCACCCGCCAGACGCCGTGCTCTGAGATCCGGATGCCGCCCCACTTCTCCCTCGCCAGCTCGGCCGCGATCCGCCTCGGGCCGAGGCCGGGGTTGGCGAGCGCGAAGGCGACGATCCGCTGCTCGAGGTGGGGGCCGATCTCGTTCGGCATCCGCGGCCGCCGACGCTCCCGGACCCGCAGCGCCTCAAGCCCCCAGCGATCGAGCTTCCTTTTCAGCCGGTAATAGGTCGAGCGGTCGACGCCCATCGCCCGACAGGCCGCCGAGACGTTGCCGAGCTCGTCCGCCAGCGTGAACAGACGGAGACGGAATCCGAACAGCACGTCATCCTCCGACATGCGGCTCCTCCTTCGATCGAACTTGCCGGTTCGCGAGGGAGCGTGAGCAAACGCACGGACGCCCCGGCCAGCTGGCCGGGGCGTCCGAATCCAAAGCGTCGCTATTGACCCTGGAGGTGTTGCGGGTACTTGGGGTTAGTCCGGGCTAGCAGCCGGGCCATGGCCCGCGTTGCCGCGGCGAGCCACTCCGCGTGGTCGCCGGGACGGTGCTCGACGATCTCAACGGGGATGCGCCAGTGCTCGGAGGCGCTGCGGACGACCGAATCGGCTTCGCCGCCGTCGCAGAGGAAACCTCGCACGGGGGTGTCGACGAGGCGCTCGAGCAACGCCTCCAGCCGCGCCCCGACCACGAGCCAGCAAAGCACGCTGACACCCTCGAGCAGGGGCAGGATCGTTCCTAGCCGGTCCGGGTCAGCGATCACCGCCTCCGCTCCCGCTGCCTCGATCTCCCCGAGGCGCTCCTCTCGACGCGTCGTCCCGCGGACCGCGTGCCCCTCTGCCTGCAGCGCTCCGGCGAGCGCCCGGCCGCGACAGCCGCAACCGACGATCAGGACGCGCGCCACGCCAGCCGGCCGTGCCGTCGGCTACCCAGCCGATCCCGCGAGATGCTCACTCCACGGGACCCCCGAGCTTCAGGCCTCTAAGTCCCCCTTGGCCTTGCGCCGGTAGCGCTCGAGCAGTTCCCGCTTCCAGCGTTCGTCTTCCTTCACCTGGGCGATGACCTGTTCCTCCGTGAGCTCCGGGCGGCCGGTCTGGCGGCGACGTCGGTTCTGGGCGTCGAGCATCTGATCGAGGTCCTCGACCTCCAGCTGGGCCTCGAGCTCCGGCGAGCGGGCGGGGCGCCAGTGCACCTGCTCTGCTCCGGACCCCGGGTAGTACTTCCCCAGCGCGTAGAAGACGATGAATAGGGCTATCAGGGCGCCGAAGACGAAGACCCCGAACTCGTCCATCGTCCGAGTGTAGTCCCAGGGCGGCCCGGGCGCGGGCCTGAAGACGCAAGCGGCCGCGCCTCGTGAGGCGCGGCCCCTTGCTCCGTCTCGAGCCGCCTAGCGGCGCTCCGTCTTGCCGGTGTGGTCGCCCGGATCCGTTTCGCCGCGGGTCGACTTGCCGGTGCCCGTGTCGCCCGGGCCGTCGGTCTTGCCCTTGGTCTCCTGGCCGGAGCCCTGGGTGCGCTCGGTCTTGCCGGTGTCGTCGCCGGGGTCCGTCTCGCCCTTCGTGGACTTGCCGGTCTCCTTGCCGGGCGCATCGGTATTGCCCTGGGTCTCCCGGCCGGTGCCTGTGTCGTTCTTCGTTCCACGGGCGCCGGTGCCGGTGTTCGCGCTCGCGCTGCCGGTGGCCGTTCCGCTGGTCGCAGCGGTGCCCGCGGTGGTGTTCGTGGCGGTGTCGTCGTCGTCATCGTCGTCGCCACCGCCCGGACCAGACTGATCGTCACCGTCGCGGCCCGGTCCGCTCGATGCAAATGCCGAGTCCTGCTTCAACGGGGAGAGCTCCGGACCGAATACCCCTGTGGATAGGAGGAACCCGATCACGAGATAGAGAAGGATCGCCACGAGCGCGAATGCCCGATGCCAGGTCCTCCGGCGCTCGTCGATCAGGTCGTCGGGGCCCTCCGCCAGCCGCAGGTAGGCGGCGGCCGGGTGGTCGAACTTGTGTCGCATTGGGTGGCTCCTCGTCCGCGTACTCCGTTCAAATGTGAAACACACTGGCGTGAAGAACCTCACGGAGTTATTGGCCCGCGCCTGCCGAGCAGCAGCTTACGCGGCAGCGCGGCGACTTGGGGCTGGAGCGAGAGGGCGAGCTCCGCCGCGGTGGGACGCTCCGCCGGGTCCTTCCTGAGGCAGGCGAGGACAGCCTCCGATAGCTCCTGCGCCACGCGCACCGGCCACGGCCGCGCCTCCTCCACGAGCTGCGGGAAGCGCTGCTCCCTGGGCGCATCGGTGTCGGAAGCGCCGCGGGAGAAGGGCGGCTTCGCCGCGATCGCGTGGTAGAGCGTCGCACCTAGTCCCCACACGTCCGACCACGGGCCGATCTGCCCCGCCTCGCCGGGCGCGCACTGCTCCGGGGGCATATACGCCCGTGTGCCGATCCAGCCCGAGATCCGTCGTGCCCGCTCGAAGCTCCGTACGAGCGAGAAGTCGATCAGCCGCGGCGGGATGCCCATGACCACGTTCTCGGGCTTCACGTCCAGGTGCACCCTCTGCTCGCTGGCCATGTAGTGCAGCGCGGAGGCGAGGTGCAGGCCGAGTGGCAGCAGCTGCTGGGCTGGCAGTGGGCCGCTCCGGCGGATCAGGCGGCGCAGCGTCGGACCCTCCAGGTGCTCCACGAGCACGTGCGGATGGGGGCCGTCGAGCACCGCACCGAATCCCCGCAGCAGAACGGGGTGCGACAGCTCATCGAGAGCCGCCGCCTCCTGCCGCAACTCTCGGAGCGCGCGCTCGTCCGCGACTCGATCCGGCCGAAGGAGCTTGGCGACCATGACCGCGAAGAGCTTCTCGTCCCACACGAGGTAGGCCTCGTAGACGTGTCCGCCGCCCAGCAGCTTGAGCACCGAGCGACCCGGGGCGATCTCGTCCCCCTCCTGGAGCTCCCAGGCCTCCTTCTCCGCCACGTCGGCCTCCATCATGCAGAATCCCGAACCCGTGATCGACTTCGAACTCACGGACGAGCAGCGGCTCGTCCGCGACACCGCGCGCGAGTTCGCCGACCGCGAGATCGCGCCGCGCGCCCGCGACAACGATCGCGAGGAGCGGTTCGACACGGAGTTGGTCGGGAAGCTCGCCGAGATGGGATTTCTCGGCGCGATCGTCTCCGAGGAATACGGCGGGCGCGGGATCGACTACCGCACCTACGGCTTGATCGTCGAGGAGGTTGGCCGCGGCGACTCCTCCGCCCGCACCGTCGTCTCGGTCGTGACTTCCCTCGTGGGCTCGTCGATTGAGCGCTTCGGCAGCGAGGAGCAGAAGCGCGAATGGCTGCCACCGCTGTGCTCCGGCGAGCTCGGATGCTTCGCCCTCACGGAGCCGAACACCGGCTCGGACGCGGCGAACCTGGCGACCAGGGCCACCAAGGTCGAGGGCGGCTGGCGGATCTCGGGCCAGAAGCAGTGGATCTCACTCGGCAACTACGCCAGGCTCGCGCTCGTCTTCGCCCAGACCGATCCGGAGCAGCGCCACCGAGGCATCGCCTGCTTCCTCGTTCCGACCGACGCCGAGGGCTTCTCCTCACAGGAGATCCACGGCAAGCTGGGCCTCCGAGCCTCCGACACGGCCGAGCTCTCGCTCGACGGCGTGGAGGTCGCGGACGAGGCAATGCTGGGGGAGGTCGGGGACGGTTTCAAGATCGCCATGACCGCGCTCGATTCCGGCCGCTTCAGCGTGGCGGCCGGCTGTGTCGGAATCTGCCAGGGCTGCGTGGACGCCTCGGTCTCGTACGCCAAGGAGCGCGAGCAGTTCGGCCGGCCGATCGCGTCCTTCCAGCTCGTGCAGGAGATGATCGCCGACATGGTGGTGGAGACCGACGCGGCGCGGGCGCTCGTGTGGCGGGCCGGCTGGCTGAAGGACACGGGACAACCGAACACGACCGAGACCTCGATAGCCAAGCTCTACGCGACCGAGGCTGCCGTGCGCTGCGCGAACACGGCCATCCAGGTGCACGGCGGCTCTGGCTACGTCGACGACTACCCCGTGGAGCGGTATCTGCGCGATGCGCGCGTCACCACGCTCTACGAGGGAACCTCCCAGATCCAGAAATTGATCATCGGCCGCGCTGTGACGGGCGTGAACGCGATGACCCCATGACGAGCGTCACCACGGAGGTTCGGGATCGCGTGGGAGTGGCGCGCCTCGACCGGCCTGATGCCCGTAACGCGCTTTCACCCGAGCTCATGGAGGAGCTCGCGGCACAGCTCGAGGGCTGGGACGACGATCCCCACCTCGGCTGCATGGTCGTGGCGGGCAGCGACGAGTACTTCGCGTCCGGCGCCGACATCAGGTCGATGGCGCAGCGCAGCTTTCGGGAGGCGCTCGACTCCCCCACCGCACGCTTCTGGCCGCGGCTGGCGGCGCTCCGCAAGCCGCTAGTCGCGGCGGTCTCCGGCTACGCGCTCGGCGGCGGGTGCGAGCTGGCACTCGCCTGCGACATGATCGTGGCCTCCGAGACGGCCGAGTTCGGCCAGCCCGAGATCCTGCTCGGCATCATCCCCGGGGGCGGGGGACGCAACGGATGGCGCGGGTAATGGGCAAGCAGCGCGCCATGGAGCTGGTGCTCACCGGCCGCCGCATCGACGCCGAGGAGGCTTTCCGGCTCGGAATCGTCAACCGCGTGGCGCGCCGCAGGCGGTGGCTAGGGGAGGCGGTCGAGCTCGCCGAGATGGTTTCACGACGGCCGCCGCTGGCCGTGCGACTCGCGAAGCAGGCGGTGCTCGCAGCAGAGGAGACAGCGCTCACGGCCGGGCTCGACCAGGAGCGGCGCCTGTACGAGCTGGCCATGGCGACCGAGGACCGCGTCGAGGGCATGAATGCGTTCCTCGAGAAGCGCAAGCCGGACTTCAAGGGCCGCTAGGGATGGACATCCCCCGAAGTCTCGGCGTGGTGGGCGCCGGCACGATGGGTGCCGGGATCGCCCAGCTCGGCGCCGGCGCCGGCATGCGAACGCTGCTCCACGACCCGATCCCGGAGGCGCTCGATGCGGGTGTCGGGCGAGCGCGCGCCGGCCTGCGCAAGTGGGCGGACCACGGCCGCGAGGTCGACCAGGGCCTGCTGGAGGCGGCTCCCTCGCTCGAGGATTTCTCTGGTTGCGAGCTGGTAATAGAGGCGGCGCCGGAGCGCCTGGACCTCAAGCGCGAGCTGTTCCGTGAGCTGTCCCAGGTCGCGCCCGACGCCGTCCTCGCGAGCAACACGTCCTCGATTCCGGTGACCTCGCTGGCCGGCGCGGCGGCCAGGCCGGAGAACGTCGTGGGTATGCACTTCTTCAACCCGGCGCCGCTGATGAAGCTGGTCGAGGTGATCGCCGCGGACCAGACCGGAGAGCGGGCGCTCGCCACCGCCCGGTCCGCCGGAGACGCCATGGGCAAGCGCGTGATCGACGCCGCCGACGGCCCCGGCTTTCTGGTCAATCGCTGCGGCCGCCCGTTCTACACGGAGGCATTGCGGCTCTTGCAGGAGCGGATTGCGAGCCACGAGCAGATCGACCGCATCTGCCGCATGGGGGGCGGCTTTCGCATGGGTCCGTTCGAGCTCATGGACCTGGTGGGCATCGACGTGGGCTTCGAGGTCGCCAAGTCCTTCACGGAACTCTCCTTCGGTGAGCCCCGCTGGAAGCCCAACCCGATCCAGGCCCGCATGGTCGCCGCGGGTCGCCTGGGCCGGAAGAGCGGCCGCGGCTACTACGACTACTCGCAGGAGCCCTACCGGCCGGAGGATCCGGAGCCGCCGGGCGCCACCGCAATAGACGTAGGCGAGGGGGGCTTCGAGCTGGTTTCGTGCGCGACACGCACTCTGACCGCCCAGGGGCGCCCACAGGCGATCGGCTTCTGCGTCGTGGCGGGACCCGAAACCGCCCGTCTCGTGGAGCTGACGCGCCTTCCGTCCACGCCCGAGGACGCCTGCGCGTCGGCCGAGCGCCTGTTCCGCGACCGCGGGCTGCACGTGGAATGGGTCGGCGACGGGCCGGGGCTCGTGCTGGGCCGGATCGCCAGCCAGCTCGTGAACGAAGCGGCGTTCGCGATCGGCGAGGGGGTCGGTTCGGCTGAGGACGTCGACGCCGGGCTGACACTCGGCCTGAACCACCCGCGGGGGCCCGTCGAGTGGGGCGCCGCTATGGGCGTCGATCACGTGCTGGCGGTCATCGACGGCCTGTACGAGGAGCGGCACGAAGAGCGCTACCGCGCGGCGCCCCTGCTGCGTCGCGCGGCTAGTCTCGGCGAATGGCCACCGCAGACCTGACCGTGCTCGCCCTGGGCCGCCCGGAGATCAGCGCCAGCGAGTACATCGCCGAGATCCAAGGACGGCTTGCCGCGCAGGACCGCGTCCGGTACCGCATGCATGCGATGGGTACTTCGCTCGAGGGCTCGACCGGGGACATCCTCGCGATCGTCGGCGAGCTGCACGCGGTGCCCTTCGAGCTGGGCATCCCGCGTGTCTACACGGTGCTCAAGCTCGACGAGCGGCGGGACAAGCCCGACCAGACGCTCGACGACAAGGTCCGCTCGGTGGAGGAGCGCCTCAGGCCATAATCCGCGAACGTCATTTCACCACGCTATGGCGTTGGGAAATGGACGTTCACGGCGGCGTAAGTCGTTCTAATTCCTTGGCGAAGCGGTGTCGCCGTTCCTCGAAGCCCCGCTCCAGGTAGTAGGCGTGTGCCTCGCGGCGGTCGGGCCGAGACGTCACCTCGATCCGGAAGCAGCCTTGCTTCCGCGCCTCCCGCTCGAGCGCGTCCAGCAGCGCGGTCGCGACTCCGCGGCGGCGGGCGGCGGGCATCACGGCGAGCGCCGTTATCCGGCACGAAGGCGCGTCTTGCGCCAGCAGCTGCGTCTGCGACATCCCGACCACGCCGACGACGGCGCCCTCGCGCTCGGCCACGAGCACCTCGGCGCCCGGGAACGCCTCGAACCGAGCGAGCCGCGCCCGGACCTGCGACTCGGAGGACGGGTAGCCGAGCAACCCCATGAGCTCGGCGATGGCCGCCGCATCCGCCTCGGCGGCGCGGCGCACCCGGGTCACCCGGACTCGCGCCTCAGGTAGTCGATCAGCCGCCGTTCGCTCGACTCGAGTCGCTCCATCGGCTCCCGTCGCAGGTGGTGAGGTCCACCACGGCCTGCTCGTCAGAGAGGTGCACTACGCGGTAGTCGGCGCCGGCGTCGCACCAGCGCTCGATTGTCGCGATCGGATCCTCGGAATGCGGTGCTGCGGTGCTCGCGCGACCGACGCTCGCGCTGCGCTCCTTGCGGCTCAAGCGACCCCCGCTTCGCGGCCGTGCTCGCGCAGGTAGTGCAGCAGGCCGCCCTCGATCAAGATCTCGCGTTCCTTGGGGGCGAAGTCGTGCTCGACGGTGAACTCCTCGCCGGAGTCCTCAACCCGTACGGTGATCTCATCCGCCCCCTCCTCCAGCTCCTGCCTCACCTTGCGGAGCGCCCAGGTCTGCCCCACCTCGGCACGGTCATAGTCGAACTCGTCCTTGAAGGTCAGCGCCAGAATGCCCTGCGCCACCAGGTTGCGCCGGTGGATGCGGGCGAACGACTTGGCGAACACGGCTTTGACCCCAAGCTGGAGCGGCGCGAGCGCGGCGTGCTCCCGCGAGGAGCCCTGGCCGTAGTTGTGGCCGCCGACGATGAAGCCCTCCCCCCACTCCTGCATCCGCTTCCGGAACTCCGGGTCGCGGTGCTGGAATGTGTACTCGGCGATAGCAGGGATGTTGGACCGGTAGCTCATGACGATCACGCCATCGGGTGCGAGGTCGCCAGTGGAGATGTTGTCCTCCCGCACCGTGGCGATCCTGGCGCTGATCGAGTCCTCCATGGGCACGTGCTCGGGCGGCGGCTTGATGTTGGGCCCGCGCGGCACCTCGATGGACTCGGCCTCGTCATCGGGAGCCGGAGCGAAGATGTGAACGTCGTCGACGTAGGGCTCGAGCTCAGGCATCTCCAGCAGCTCGGGCGGCTCGCCATATTCGCGCGGGTCGCGTATCTCGCCCCGGAGCATCGACACCGCGGCGACCGCGGGCGAGCAGAGGTAGACGGAGTCCTCCGGCGTGCCGGAGCGGCCCTGGAAGTTGCGGTTGAAGGTGCGCAGCGAGTTCGCGTTCGAGGGCGGCGCCTGCCCCATCCCGACGCACGGCCCGCAGACCGGCTCCAGCATCCGCACGCCCCCTTCGACGAGCTGGCGGTAGACGCCGGACTCGGCGATCGCAACGAGTATCTGCCGCGAGCCGGGGGTGGCCGTTGCGGTGCAGCGCGGGCTCACCGTCTGACCCTCCTTGTCGGCGAGCACCGCTCCGGGCAGGGCGAGGTCAAGGTAGGCGGAGTTGACCGATGAGCCGATGCAGACCTGCTCGACCGGCGTGCCCGCCACCTCCTCGACGGGAACCACGTTGTCCGGGTTGTGGGGCTTGGCCACGAGCGGCGAGAGCTCCGCCAGGTCGATCTCCACCCGGTCGTCGTACTCGGCCCCCTCCTCCGGCCCGATCTGTTCGAAGTCGCCTTCGCGCTGCTGCCGGCGCAGCCATTCGCGGGTGTTGTCGTCGGGCGGGAACAGGGCGGACGTGGCGCCGAGCTCGGCGATCATGTTGGCGATCGTTCCGCGCTCCGGCACGCTCAGGTCCGCGGTGCCCGCCCCGGTGAACTCGAAGACCTTGTTCTTGCCGCCTCGGACGGAAAGGCGGCGAAGCAGCTCGAGGATGATGTCCTTCGCCTGGATCCAGGGCCGCTGGAGCTCCCCAGAGAGGTGCACCTCGACCACCTGCGGACAGGCGATCTCGTACGGATAGCCCCCCATCGCCACCGCGACGTCGAGCCCGCCGGCGCCGATGGCGATCATCCCGAGCGCGCCGCTGGTGGTGGTGTGCGAGTCCGCCCCGACGAGGATGTCGCCCGGTTTCGCGTAGCGCTCGATGTGCACGTAATGGCAGATGCCGTTGCCGGGACGCGAGAAGTCGATGCCGTACTTGCGGCACAGCGCCTGGAGCATGCGGTGGTCGTCCGGATTCTTGAAGTCCAGCTGGATGACGTTGTGGTCGACGTACTGAACGGCCCGGTCGACCTTGACGCGAGGCACCTCCAGCTGCTCGAACTGCATCAGCGACATCGTCCCCGTGGCGTCCTGGAGCAGGGTCTGGTCGATGCGGAGCGCGATCGGCTCACCGGGGTCGAGCTCGCCATCCACGAGGTGCTCTCGGAGGATCTGCCGGGTCAGGTTCTCGGCCATCGCCTCCATCTTCCCCGAAGCGGCCCTGGTCATGCGGATACGCTCCCTCGATGCCGGATCGCCGCCGGCAGCTCGCCCTGGTGGGAGCGCTCGCTCGAGAGCTTCGCCCGCTCCCAGGTCGGGGGCTGGTAATTCGTGAACGTGGCCATGCGAGTGGACCGCGTGCTGCTGTCGCTGTCCGCCGGCCGCGTCAGCGCCGCCCCCGGGCAGCAGATCTGCCTGCTGGAGACCGTGGGCGCCAAGAGCGGACAGGTCCGCAAGACCCCGCTCCTCTACCTGCTGGACGGGGATCGACTCGTGCTGATCGGCTCGAAGGCGGGGTCCCCCCGCCACCCGGCGTGGGTGCACAACCTGCGCGTCAACCCGCGTGCCAAGGTGCTGGCGCCGAAGCGGACCGGGGATTACGTCGCCCACGAGGCCGAGGGGGAGGAGCGGGAGCGGCTATGGAAGGAGGCTGTGGACTACTACGCCGGCTACGACACCTACCAGGAGCGCGCCGGCAACCGGCGGATCCCGGTGGTGGTCTTGGAGCGCGTCTAGCTGTCGGCTCAGCGCACGCGAACGTCCCACAGACGTGAGAGAAGCCGCCGTCGTCGGGAGTCCGCGCTGTCTTCTGTCACGCGGGCGAGCTGCTTCCGCGACGTAGCGTCTCTCACGCGGGCGGCAGGGACGAACAGGAGCCGCTGGGGCCGAGCTGCCTGCACGCCACCACCCGGGGCCTCGAGCGGGACGCCGACGTAAAAGCCGCGGTCCTGCTGCCCGATCAGCGTCCCGCACACGCCCCTGTCCCCGCTCTCGCCGGCCGTCCGGGCAACGGTCACACAGGTCCGCTCGACCTGATAGGTGAGCCGGTCCGCTTCGTAGGCCACGGCGACTAGAGCGACCGCAAACACGCTCGCGAGGACCCGGGGCAGCGGCCGAGCCTTCCAGCGGACCGAGGCGAGAACGATCGCCAGGAGCGCGCCGTAGGTGGCGAGCGGCCACCAGACCTCGAGCAGCACCAGGAGCAGCAGCGCCACCACAGCGACCGCAAGGAGGCCCAACGGCCTGCGGAGCCGTTCCACTAGGGCACGCTCCGTGGCGTCGGGGAGCGCCCTGAGCGACAAGACCAGGCCGACCCCTAGCAACACCCAGATGGTCAGTGTTCGCAGGCCGGCCGCGAGCAGTACCTCGCGCGGCGTCTGGGCCGCCGCCTGCTGGCCCGGCAGCCCGAAGCCCTCGTAGCGCAGTGACAGGGAGGCGCCGCCGACCATGTACACGAGCGCGACGGCGGCGCCCACCGCGCCTGCGGCTGCGATCAGGCGCGCCCACGGATCGCTTCGGTCCACACAGCGAGCTACTGCGCGTCGCCGCGTGTTCCTGCTAAGCGTCCACCAGCAGCCCGCGCATAGGCCCGATGAGGCGCTTGCTGCGGCGCGACACTGCCGGCAGGCGGATGAGCCTATGAGTCAACGGCTCTCCGGCTTCACGGCGCTCGAGCTGCTCGCCGGCGATGGGCTTCCAGACCTCGTCGATCACGGTCGTGGGATGGCCCGCGATCCGCTCGACCGGCCGCTCCAGGTGCTCCGACCACAGCGCCAGACGTGTGTGCCGGGCCGCCTCGCGGTCGGTCGTCACGACGTTCATCTCGGTGTCGTTGAACAGCGAGTGTTCGTTGAGGTTGGCCGACCCGACGGTCAGCCAGCGATCGTCGACGATGCCCACCTTCGCGTGGACGTACAGCGAGTGGCTCTCGGTTCCACTGTGGCAGTGGATCGTCACGGGCAGCAGCCGGCCCTCGCCCCGATCGGCCTCGATTAGCAGGCCAAGCTGGCCGCGCGTGGTGTCCGCCCCGTTGTTCGGATTCACCGGCAGCAGGAGGACGATCCGAAACTCGGCCCGCGGCGGGTTGCGCAGCTTGTTGGCAAGGATCTCGACGATCTCGGCGGACCACAGGAACTGGTTCTCGATGTAGATCAGGGACTCGGCGGAGCGCAGCGCACGGACGTATGACTCCAGGATGCGGAACTCGCCCCTCGGGGCGAAGCCGTAGGTTCCCTCGGGGACGGTTCGCACCACCTGGATGGTGACCTCCCCGGACCGTTGCGGCGGATCGGAGCGGGGAAGCACCTCGCCCGCGATCTCCCGCCAGCGCTGCCGGAAGTGATCCGCCACGTCGGCGACGGCCGGGCCCTCGATACGCGTCGCCACGTCGTGCC
>JBKPHP010000025.1:0-5138 GCA_046729895.1 Actinomycetota bacterium | reverse complement strand
GCCTCCAAAGGAACCGTCGCGCGGCCGGACCGGGCCGCCAAACGGGAGCCTGTGTCGGTCTTCTTCGTCAACACCCGGGACGGTCGAGTCGCAACGCGAAGTCAGCTCGCGGAGGTGGGGCTGGTCGACGCGTGGGAGCAGCCGTTGCGCCCCTGGCACCCGATCCAGGGGCCGAGCGACGCGTCAACGATGTGGTATGCGGTGCTGCGCAAGCGCGAACGAGGGGTGTTCATCGGCACCCTCTGCATTCGACACACGGGCCGGCAAGCCTGGTTGGAGGCGCGGGGGTGGGAGGAAGTGCCCGTGGAGCAGATTGGGGTCTGAGCTCCGGGCGCTGGTCGCTGGTCGCTAGGGACTCAGGACGGACGCAGCCGGCCGTTCCCAGCGACCAGAGACCAGAGACCAGCGACCCTCAAGCTATATACACCGGCGCACCGACCGGCACCCGCTTGTACAGCGCGATCACGTCGGGGATCGCCATCCGGATGCAGCCGTGGGAGGCGGCGGTGCCCAGCGAGCCGAGCTGGTCGGTGCCGTGGATCCCGGCGCCGTCGAAGATCCCGAGCCAGCGGGCCTTGAGCGGATTCTCCGGCGTCCCGCCGGGGATGACCGTGCCCGCGAGCGAGCCGGCCCAGGCGCTGTTCGGCACGGACCAGGCCGGGTTCACAGCCTTGTTCTGGACGTGGTACAGGCCCGCGGGAGTCTCGAGCCCCAGCTGGCCCACGGCAATCGTGTAGGTGTGGACCGATCGCAGGTGCCTGTACAGCGTCAGCCGGAAGGCGGAGCGCCGGATCACGATCAGCGTCGGATAGTGATCCGCCAGCTCGTCGCGGCTGATCTTCGGCTTCGTGACCTTGACGAGCGGCTCCACCCTGCGTCCCACGCCGGGGACCGTGAGGGCCTGTTCAACGCGCTGCTGGAGCGTGCCCGCCTGCACGGCCAGGCCGTTGCGCTCCCTGACCTTCGCCAGCGAAGGGAAGCTCAGCCGGGCGTTTTGGGCCGGCCTGTCGACCGCGTTCTTGACCCGCTTCACCAGCGCCACGACCGCGGCCCTCGAGTAGTGGACCCGAGCGGGTACCTGGGCGTCCTCCCCGCCCCCGGTGATGTCGCGCGCGACGCGGCTGACGATCGTGCCGTCGCGGCTCTTGGTCAGGGCCTCGTCGATCATCGCGTCGACGTCGGCGCGCAGCTTGGCCTGCCGGGCCGTTAGCAGGAATCGCCGCTGACGGTAGGCCACCGTCACGGGCCGCTCGAGCGGGGCCACGGCCTCACGCCGAAGCTTGCGACGCGCGTCGGGCACGTTCATTCCGCCGACGTCGACGCCGGCGACGGTGATGCCCTTGGCGATCAGGTCGTCACGCGACGAGTCATACGCATATGCCGCGACGGCGCCGACGATGAGCAAGGTGACGGCCGCAGCGACCAGGATGAATGACCGTTGCTGCATTGGGCCCCGCGTGAGTCTAGGGGGTATTCACTGTTCACCAGGAAATCCCTGCAATCAGACCTGACTGGCGGGCAAGCGGGCCATCACGGACTCGATCGCCCCAAGCACGCTTTCCCGCCCACCGTGGGCGCGCTCGTACTCCCGCAGGGCGACGAGCTCCGCCGCTTCCAGGGAGCCGAGCAGCGAGATGACCTCCTCGGCCGCGAGCTCGTCGTAGTCCTCCACCGGCGACCTGGGCGGCGACGGCTCCGGCCTGGGCTCCGGAGGAGGCTCGGGCTGGGGCTCAGGCTCTGGCCCGGGGCGCTCGCCCTCCTCGGAAATCCCCGCAGTCTCGGAGAACGAGTCGAGCAGCCGGCGAAGCTCCACCAGTTGCTGGCGGCCGACGGGCGACTGCTTGGTCCCCGAGCCGCGCACGTGCGGGCTCCAGCGCAGGAACTCCTCCACCTCGCGCTCGTAGCGGTACGGCTCCTGAGCACCCCTGACGATGGGATGCAGACGCATGTGCTCGCCGAGCTTGATCACGGTCTCCCGGCTGGTGTAGCGGTAGTCGAAGCCCGCGGCCTTGTAACGGCGGTTGTCCACGCCTCGCCCGAAGCGAAGCTGATTGAGCATCTCGGGCGGGATGCGGACTCCGAGCCGCCCGAGAACCGCGGCGGCCAGCCCGGTGCCCCACGGCGGCAGGATCGGCGCGTAGGTCTTGCCCAGGAGCCCGGCGACCTCGCTCAGCGCGAGCACCCCGTCGGCGGCGACGTTGTACACGCCCGGCAGCCTGCCCTTCACCGCGTGTTCGAGCGCATGCACCACATCGTCCTCGTACACGAACTGGTATCGCGGGTCGAAGCCCAGGATCATCGGCACAACCGGCAACGAGAACAGCCTTATGTGCGAGGTACGCACGTCTGGCCCGAGCACGTTGGAGAAACGCAGGATCGTGACCGAGACATCCGGGTTCTT
Organism: Actinomycetota bacterium; assembly: GCA_046729895.1. Taxonomy (GTDB): domain Bacteria; phylum Actinomycetota; class Thermoleophilia; order Solirubrobacterales; family Thermoleophilaceae; genus DASXBA01. The sequence continues at coordinate 2,737 of JBKPHP010000025.1, read as the reverse complement.
CTCGCGGAACTCGTTGACCGACGCCTCGGCCTCCACGATGTCCCGCTCGATCGGGGTGCGCGGCGGGTGGGGCCGGCCCATCCGCTCGTCGAAGAAGGCGGGATCGTCCTGCTCGCAGCCGTAGAAGTGGGCCGAGGACTTGAAGACGACCTTCCTCACAGGCGAGCGCGGGCCGCTGCAGGCCGCCAGGATGTTCATCGTCCCGATCACGTTGTTCTCGTGGGCCTTGAACGGGGTCGTCACGGCCGAGTCCACCACCAGCCTCGTGTCGACGACGGTGTCGATGTCGGCCGCCTCCACCACACGGCGAAGCAGCGCGTGCTGGGCACCGACCTTGACGTACTCCGTGCGCTCGAGCTCCACCTGGGGCTCCTCGTTGTCGACGCCGATGATCGCCTCGACGGAGGTGTCGGCCTCGAGCGCCTGCGCGAGACGCCCGCCCCAGTAGGTCGAGAGACCCGTGACCAGTATCCGCTTCGAGGGCATCAGCCGAACCAGACCGACCTGCGGCGCCGGAGCATGTCCCAGAGGTTCTCTTGGATCCGGGCGCGGACGTCATGGGCCACGGTCTGGACGAGCGCCTTGTCCTCGTGCATCCCCTCCTCGTCGAAACGGATCGGCTCCAGGAAGCGGATGCGGAACTTCGCGGGCAGGTAGCCGAGCATCCCAAGCAGTCCGAAGTGCGGGAAGGTCGGTGTGATCGGGAAGTAGAGGAGCCCCGTGAGCCGCCGGAGCGCGCCCAGCTGCGCGAACACCGGCGCCGCCTCTTCCGCGCCGACGACGCAGATGGGCACGATCGGGGCGCGAGCTCGCATCGCCGCCTCCACGAAGCCGCCGCGGCCGAAGCGGCGCAACCGGTAGCGGTCCTTGTAGAGCTTCTCGGTGCCCTTCCGGCCCTCCGGGAACACCAGCACGAGCTCCTGCTCGTCGAACAACAGACGGTGCACGTTGGCCGGGTGAGCCGCCACGCACCCGATCTTCGGAACGAGCATGGAGAACCCTGGATAGCCCTTGAAGAAATGCTCGACCGTGATGTTCACGGGCCGCGAGAGCGGATGCTCCTCGCGGATGGCCTTGGCGATCATCGCCGCGTCGGGTGGCAGTGCGCCGGAGTGGTTCGAGACGAGCAGCGCGCCGCCCGTAGAGGGCAGGTTCTCGATGCCCTCCACGTCGGCCCTGAACCAGTAGCGGTAGACGAACTCGAAGAGGGTGCGATCGAAGAAGCCCTCGACGCGCTCGGACCGGCCCCAGTCGGTGAGCTGCCGCTCCGGCTCGACCCCGGGCAGATAGTCGCGCAGCTCGTCCTCGCGGATGGCGGGGAGCCCGGCCGCCGGCCGCTCCACCGTCTCCCCTTCGCGCATGCTGAGCCTGGTGCGAGTCGCCTCCGCCATGGCGCGTTGGATTCTGGCAGCCGTTGCTCGGCGGCGCCGGGAGAGGGGGAAGGCCGGCTCAGGGCGGCCCAATGCGGCGGGGATAGGATGGGTCGACGTGCGCTCGAAGGACGCGGTACGCGCTGATGTATGGCGATCCATGAATCGCGAGGGCGTGGCCCGCTTCCCCGGCGCCGACGGGCGCATTCCGAATTTCGCGGGAGCCAAGGGGGCCGCCGAGCGACTCGCTCGCCACCCCGGCTGGCAGAACGCCGGGACGATCAAGGCGAACCCCGACTCGCCGCAGACCCACGCCCGCCGGCTGGCGCTCGACCAGGGCAAGGTGCTCGTCATGGCGGTGCCGCGTCTACGTGAGCAACACCCCTTCCGTCTCCTGGACCCGCGCAAGCTGAACAGGGACGAGCTGCGGGAGGCCGCCACGATCAAGGGTGCGCTCAAGCACGGCAAGGTGATCGACCTCGACCAAGTGCCCGAGCTCGACCTGGTGCTGACTGGCTCGGTGGCGGTCAACCTCAAGGGTGCGCGGCTCGGGAAGGGAGGCGGCTTCTCGGACCTCGAGTACGCGCTCCTCACCGAGGCGGGCAGGATCGACCGGCACACGCTCGTCGCCACCACGGTGCACCCGATCCAGATCCTGCGCGAGAACCTGCTGATGACGGGGCACGACATCCCGGTCAACCTCGTCGCAACCCCGCGCGCGGTGATCGAGGTGGACGGCGCGTACAGGCGACCGACCGGGATCCTCTGGGATCACCTGCAGCCGCCGCAAATCCATGAAATCCCCGTCTTGGAGCGGTTCGGGTACGCCGCTTAGGTCGCTGGGCGCTGGTCGCTGGTCTCTAGGAACGGCTTCAGGTTCTCTCGCAGCTCCTGCCAGGTCCGGCCGCCTATTACGCCATCCTCCTTCACGAGGTTCTCGTTCCAGGGGTGCACGATCGTGGCAGCCACGATGCCGTGCTCACGCGCCCGAGTGATGTTCACCGGGCTGTCGTCGATCAGCACGTCGATGCCCAATTCCAGGCAGCGTCCGACCTTGTCGAACGAGCAGTGGAGGTCGTCGCAGGGCAGCCCCACCGCCTCCAGCCACCGCGCGGTGGCGGGCCCGGCGCTAGTCCGGCGATGGCTGGTCACGTGGATCCAGTGTCCGGCGTCGTGCCAGGCGCGCACCGTCTCCACCGCGCCCGGATACGGGATCGCGACCTCGATGTTCTCGTCGGAGTGCGTCTCCTCGACGCAATGGACGAGGGCGTCGCGCTCCAGCGCCGTGATCCCCCAGTCGCGCTGCTCCTCGTAGGGCAGCTCGACGCCGTAGCGCTCGCGCGCCACCCGCTGGAGGAGATCCCAGT
>JBKPHP010000024.1:0-13643 GCA_046729895.1 Actinomycetota bacterium | reverse complement strand
GCGGACTAGGTATCGACGCGAGCACCCTCCGCAGCTTGGCAGGCAGCCACAGCTCGCTCGTCTCACAAACTGGTCACGAGCTGCCGCTAACAACGAGTACTGGCGAGTCACAAGCCGCAGGTCGAGCCACCACTGAGTCCTGCCCGGAGTGCAGCGGCTACGGCGCGTCGCTGATGGAGGAGACGGAGCGCTGCGCGCGCTGCGGCGGGAGCGGACTAGTCATGGTCGCGAACCCGGCCGAAGAGCGGCGGAAAGGTCACGACCCGGCTCGCACGAGTCGGCGGGACTGAATCGACGCAGGGGCGCGGGCGCGGCGATGGAGCATCGGCGTGCCCGGCCGCCTGCATCCCGGCCTCCAGATCCTTTTGTGCCCGATTCGGGACCCGGGTCGCTGCTCGCCTCTCGGGTAGAGGCGAGAGGCTCAAGCGGCGGGACCGGGAAGCACGCTTGTCTAGTTGATATTCGCGAGGAGGATTGCCACGCCGGCCATGAGAAGTATTCCGATCAGACCGAACCTGTTGTCTCGCAGTCCGACCTCGTCGGGGAGCTCGTCCATTCCAAGCTGCCTAGCTGCGCCGCCGAGCGGGCTTCCTGCCTCCGCCCATGGGTTTGCGGCGCCGGCGCGGCGGACGCTCGGCCTCCGCCTTCACGGCCGCGAGTAGCCGCCGGAGCGTCCCGCGGACGCGGCCATACGAGGCAAGGTCCGCGAGGATGCCGAGCGGACCAGGCGAGCTGTAGCCGAAGCGCAGCACGAGCCGCGTGCGACCCGGGCCGGCCTCGCGGACGCGAAACCGCAGGCGGTGGTCGACGCCGGTTAGGGACGTCCAGGCCAGCTCCCGGCGTGGCGTGAACTCGACGATCTCGACGTCCGCGCCGATGGGGACCGGGCCGACGCGCATCAGCATCCGGTAGCGGGCGTGGGGACCCGCGTCCGGGGTCTCGGGGTCGGCCTCGATGCTCAAACCCTCGTCGAGACTGGTCAGCCTCGCCGGGTCCTGGATCAGCTTCCAGACGCGAGTGATGGGGGCAGCGACTTCGACGCTCTCCTCGATCCTCATCCGAGCACCGGCAGCCGCCGCTCGCTCTGCAGCGAGGTCAGCGTGGCTTGCATGGTGGCCATCAGGTCGTGGTAGATCTCGTCGACGTCCGGGTCCGGCCCGTAGCTGGCGCGCAGGTCGATCGGCTCGAGCAGCTCGATCGTCACCTTCGCGGGGAGCGGCAGGAACGGGGGAAGCCCGCCGACGCTGAGCCCGAACGGGAATCCGATGACGATCGGGATCGTCTTCAGCCGCATCGCGCGGTCTGCGCGGGTCACCCGCGCGAGCCGCTCCCCGCGCGACAGGAAGAGCGCGGTCTCCTGACCTCCGAGCGTGACCATGGGGACGATCGGCACTCCCTTGCGCAGCGCCAGTCGCAGGAAGCCTGTGCGACCCCCGAAGTCGACCTTCGCCGACTGCCAGCTGGGGCGAAAGACCTCGTGGTCGCCGCCGGGAAACACGGTGACCATCGCGCCGGCGTCGAGGGCCGCCTCGGCGTTCGTCTGATCTGCCTCGACGGTGCCGAACCTCCGCACCATCGACCCCACGGGCGAATTGAGCACCATGCGGTGGGCGAGCTGGTAATGCGGTCGCTCGACCCCGAAGTAGGCGGAGAACGCGAGCTGCGAGATCAGCACCTCCGGCGAGCTCGCCCCGCCGGTGTGGTTACCGACGACCAGCAGTGGGCCCTCGCGCGGGACGCGCTCGAGGCCGCGAATGTCGGGGCGAAACCAGGCGCTCGCCAGCAGCCACATGGCCGGCAGCAGCTCGCGCATGGCGTCGGTGTCGCGGTCGTCGAGATCTCCCTCGCGGAAGCTTGGGACCAGGCTCCCAGCTAGCCGGCGAGCCGGGGAGGTCAGCGCGGAGACGGCACCCGAAAGCGTTCGCACCAGCAAGTCGGGCCCCATCACGTCCGCGAGTCTGACAGCCAGCGAGCGGGCGCCGGCAATGTCGCTCCCATTCCGGTAAGATAGCTGAACCAGTAAGAGCTCTGAACGAGAGAGTCGTGACCGCCCAGTTGCAAACCGCTCCGTCCCGGCCGGACCTCGCCAGGCAGATCTCCGAAACGGCTCGCGACCTCGCGCCGGAAACGGAGCGGCGACGGCGGCTCCCGGAGGAGCTCGTCGCGCAACTGCGGGAATCGGGACTTATGACTGCGGGCGCCCCCGTGGAGGTCGGCGGCCTCGAGCTCGCTCCGGGGGAGACGCTCGGCTGCGCCGAGGAGATCGCTTCCGGAGACGCTTCCGCCGGCTGGTGCGTATCGATCGCGGCAACCAGCAGTCTGCTTGCGGCGTACCTGCCTGGCGAGAGCCGCAGCGAGCTGTTCGACGACCCGCAAGTGATCGCGGCCGGCGTCTGGGCTCCCCGGGGAACGGCGAGGCGCGCCGACGCCGGCATCGTCGTCTCCGGCCGCTGGCCCTACTGCAGCGGCATCACACACTCGCAGCTCTTCTTCGCGGGCTGCATCGTCGACGAGCCGGTGCCGCGGGTGGTCGCCCTGCGCCGGGACGACCTCGAGATCGTCGACACCTGGCACACGCTCGGCCTGCGGGGTACCGGGAGCCACGACACGGTCGCCGACGAGGTGTTCGTCCCGGACGCACACGTGTTCTCGCTGTTCGACGGGCCGCTGATCGACCGACCGCTCTACCGCTTCCCGGTCTTCGGCTACTTCGCCCTGTCCATCGCTGCCGCTGCGCTTGGCAACGCGAGGGGCACGATCGACGACTTCGCCTCGCTCGCTGCGCGGAAGGTGGGGCAGGGGTCGAAGCGAACGCTTGCGCAGCGGTCGGCGACCCAGGCCGCGGTGGCCGAGGCCGAGGCGTCGCTCCGCGCTGCCCGGGCCGGCTACTACGAGGCGATCGACATGGCCTGGCAGGCCGCCCAGGCCGAAGAGGCGGTCCCCGTCGAGCTCCGCAACGGACTCCGCCTGGCTGCCACGCACGCGGTTCGCGCCTCCGCCGCCGTCGTCCGCTCGCTGTTCGACTTGGCCGGCGGAACCGCGATCTACGACGACTCGTCCCTGCAACGGCGCTTTCGCGACGCCCACACCGCGACGGCCCACTTCCAGGTGAACGCGGCATCGCGCGAGGTGCCCGGTCGCGTCCTTCTGGAGCAGGAGACCGACACGACGATGCTATGACGGCCCTGAACGCCCAGGTCCGGCTGGCCGCCCGCCCCGTCGGGCTGCCGAAGGACTCCGACTGGGACTACGTCGAGGAGCCCGCGCCGGCGCCCGACGATGGGCAGTTCCTCGTCGAGGTCGAGTACATCTCGCTCGACCCGGCCATGCGCGCGTGGATGAACGACGTGCGCTCGTACGTCCCGCCCGTCGGGATCGGCGAGGTCATGCGCGCCGCCGGGATCGGCCGCGTGGTCGAGTCGAAGCACCCTGACTACGACGTCGGTGAGTCGCTGTACGGCATCTTCGGGGTGCAGCGCTATGCCGTCTCCGACGGCGGCGGGGTCACCCGCGTCGACACGTCGCTCGCCGACCCGCCGGTTCACCTCGGAGCGCTCGGCCTCAGCGGGCTGACCGCCTACTTCGGGCTGCTCGAAATCGGCCGGCCCGAGCCCGGCCAGACGGTGGTGGTCTCGGGCGCCGCCGGCTCGGTCGGCAGCATCGTCGGCCAGATCGCGCGCATCAAGGGTTGCCGGGCGGTCGGTATCGCGGGCGGCGAGGAGAAGTGCCGCTGGCTGGTCGACGAGCTCGGCTTCGACGCCGCGATCGACTACAAAGCCGGCGACCTCCGCTCCCAGCTGCGCGAGCACGCGCCCGACCGCGTCGACGTGTTCTTCGACAACGTCGGCGGCGAGACGCTCGACACCGTGCTGACGCGGCTCGCCCGCGGCGCGCGCGTCGTCATCAGCGGCGCGATCTCGACGTACAACGCGACCGAGCGCCCGCCCGGGCCCGCCAACTACATGCAGCTGCTCGTGATGCGCGCATCGATGACCGGCTTCGTGATCTTCGACTACGCGCCGCGCTACCCGGAGGCGGTCGCGGAGCTCGCGAGCTGGCTGAAGAGCGGCGAGCTCCGCTCGCGCGAGGACGTCGTCCAGGGCGAGATCAAGCAGTTCCCCGACGTTCTGCTGCGCCTCTTCCGTGGCGAGAACAGGGGCAAGCTGGTCCTGGCCCTGTGACCGCGGAGGACCTCGAGCACGACCTCTCGCACCGCTTCGAGGCGGAGTCCGTCGGGCGCACACTCGAGCTCGTAGGCGAGAAGTGGACCCTGCTGATCCTGCGCGAGGCGTTCTTCGGCGTGCGCCGCTACGGGCAGCTCGCCCGCAACCTGGGGATCCCGCGGCCGACGCTGTCGGCACGGCTGCGGACCCTCGTCGACGCCGGCCTGCTCGAGCGCCGGCGCTACTCGGCCGATCCCGACCGCTACGAGTACCGCCTCACCGGCGCAGGCATCGACCTGTTCCCGTCGATAGTCACGCTCATGCGCTGGGGCGACGAGTACCTCGCGGGGCCCGACGGGCCGCCGATCGCGCTTAGGCACAACGACTGCGGCGAGATCGCCGACCCCTACCTCGCCTGCCGCCACTGCGGCGGCGAGATCGACGCACGCAACGTCACGCCGGAACGAGGCGCGGGGTTTCGGGAGTGAGTCCGGCGCCCCTCGATGGCAAGGTCGCGCTCGTCACTGGCTCCGCCCAGGGGATCGGCGCGGCGATCGCCCGCCGCTTCGCCCGGGAAGGCGCGGCGCTCCTGCTGACGGACATCGACGAGGCGGGTGCGGGCAAGGTCGCGGCCGACGTCGGGGACAGGGCCCGCGCGCACGCACACGACGTGACCAGCGAGGCCCAGTGGGAGACGATCGCATCCTGGGCCCGCGACAGCCACGGCCATGTCGACGTACTCGTGAACAACGCCGGCGTCTTCCTGGCGGCGAGACTCGAAGAGATCACGCTCGAAGCTTTCCGCCGGGTCCAGGACGTGAACCAGGTCGGCGTCTTCCTCGGCATGCGCACCCTCGCCCCCGGGATGGTCGAAGGCGGCCGCGGCTCGATCATCAACGTCTCGTCCGTGGCGGGCCTCGTCGGCACGCCCCAGCTGACGGCATACACGGCGAGCAAGTGGGCGGTGCGCGGAATGACCAAGTCGGTGGCGAAGGAGCTCGCCGCGTCCGGCGTCCGCGTCAACTCGCTCCACCCAGGCCAGATCGACACCGAAATGAACGCGCGCCAGCGCGAGCGCACACCCGAGCTGATCGACCGGCTCGTCGCCGCCATCCCGCTGAGGCGGATCGGCGACCCGGAGGAGATCGCGGACGCGGCGGTCTTCCTGGCGAGCGACGAGAGCCGCTACGTCACCGGAAGCGAGCTCGTCATCGACGGCGGCGTCAGCTCGTAGGGGCGCGGCTAGGGCGCAGGACCGGTGTGTGGGGGGCAGTCTCGATGGACACAGTTGCTGCCTCGGGATGCGGCCGCCAGCGCTGCGAACGGCGCCGAGTGGGGCCCGGGGTGCAACGGCTACGGCTCGTCGCTGATGGAGGAGTCGGAGCGCTGCACGCGCTGCGGCAGCGGTCTCGTGCTGGTCGTCGAGTCCGAGCTGCAGGCGGCCAACGGTCGCGACCGCGGACGGCAGGAGCAGCGGGAAACGGCGTGCGCCCGCCCCGGCGGCGGCTGGCCGTTATGCGGCGGCAAGCTGCCGGTCTTGCGCCGCGTCCTGTGATCTCGCGCCGCGGCGGTCGCGCAGCGAGATGTCGCGGATGTAGTTGGCGACGACTGCGTCGGTCGCGAGGCGGATGCGCGGTCCCTGCTCGGGCTGGATGTCCGAGCGAGCTGAGCGGCGGTCGCCGTCGGTCGCCGTGCCGCCGTCCGGGCGAGGGGGGCTGAGGGTAGTCATGCTGCTTCCTCCATCTGGTGATTGGTTTGAATCGCCGCGCCGTGGCTCTCGGCAGGGGCGACGGCGAGTCGGGGGGCGGTCCAGCGCGAGCCGGGTCGCAGGAGCCCGAAGGCAAGGGCGATGCCGGCGCTGATCGCCGCCGCTCCGATCAGGAATGCGAGGTGGTACCCGCTGATCAGGGAGCTGGTGACGCTGTGGTGGGTGGCGATCAGGCCCTTCGTCTGGCTCGCCGAGACGGTGCTGAGCACGGCCAGTCCGAGCGCGCCGCTGAGCTGCTGCGAGACGTTCGTGATGCCCGAGCCGAGTCCGGCGTCGGCCGCGGGAACGTCCTCCATCGCGATCGTCAGCAGCGGCATGAAGGCGCTGCCGATCCCGAGCCCGATGGCGAAGGCGGCGAGGAAGATCGTGGGGAAGAACGCCGTCCCCTCGCCGGCAGTGCTGAACAGAAGCAGCCCGACGACGGCGGTCGCCATGCCCGTCGTCAGCACTCGAAGCCGCCCGAAGCGCTCGACCAGCCACTCGGTGATGCCCTGCGAGAGCACGGCGACGGTCAGGGTCCAGGGCAGGAACGCTGCGCCGGTCTCGAGCGCGCTGTAGTGCCGGACGTGCTCGAGGTAGAGGGTGCCGAGGAAGAACGTGGAGTACATCCCGGTCACCAGGAAGCCCCTGACCACGCTGGCGCTGATCAGCCCGCGCAGTCCGAGGATGCGCGGCGGCATGATCGGATTCTCGATCCGCGCCTCGAGCGCCAGGAACGCCGCCATCAGCGCCGCGGCGAGGCCGCCGAAGGAAAGGACGTATGACGAGCCCCAGCCGTGGTTGGTGGCCGCAACGATGGCGTAGATGCCGCTCATGAGCGAGGCGGTGACGAGCAGCGAGCCGAGCCAGTCGACCCCGTAGCGCAGGCCCTGTCCCGGGTCGGCGCGAATGAATGTCCGGGCGGACGCGAAGGCGATCACGCCGATCGGGAGGTTCACGAAGAAGACCCAGTGCCAGCTCAGTGTCTGGGTGAGGACGCCGCCGGCGAGGAGGCCGAGCGAGCCGCCCGCGACCGAGACGAACACGTAGGCGCTCATGGCGCGGCCGCGTGCCGCCGCCTCGGGAAACTCGGTGACGATGATCGCGAGGATCACGGACGCCTGCGCGGCGGCGCCGATGCCCTGAACGAAGCGGGCGCCGATCAGCACCCCCTGGCTCGGCGCGACGCCGCACACCAGGGAAGCCGCGGTGAAGATGACCAGACCGGCGAGAAACACGCGCCTGCGTCCGGCGAGGTCGCCGAGCCGGCCCGCGAGGAGCAGCAGGCTCCCGAAGGCGATGAGGAAGGCGTTGACGACCCAGGTGAGGTTCGTCTGGCTGAAGTGGAGGTCTTGCTGGATCGAGGGCAGCGCGACGTTCACGATCGTCACGTCGAGGACGATCATCAGCTGCGCCAGGCAGACGATGATCAGGGTCGGCCAGCGTTGGCCGGCGGATTCGGAGGCTGCGGTGGGAACGAGTTTCATGAAGGTCCCAACTTGTCGAGTGAGCGGTTCGGAGCTAAAATGGAGGCCGCCTCCGAAATATCTGGAGGTAGCCTCCGGTACTATACGGAGGCACCCTCCGTTTGTCAAGGATGGATTGCAGTGAACACGACCAGCACTTCAACCGAGGCCCTTCTCGCCCGCCCCCAGCGGGCCGACGCGCGGCGCAATTACGAGAAGGTGCTCGTGGCCGCGCGGGAGGCGTTCGCCGAGGGCGGTGAGTCCACGGCGCTCGAGGAGATCGCGCGACGCGCCGGCGTCGGCATTGGCACGCTCTACCGGCACTTCCCCAACCGGCAGGCGTTGCTCGAGGCGGTCTACGTCAACGAAGTCGAGGCGGTCTGCCGCTCGGCCGAGGAGTTCGACGGTGGCGACCCCTGGGAGTCGCTCAACGGCTGGTTCGAGCGATTGATGGCGTACATCGGCACCAAACAGGCGCTTGCCGCCGAGCTCCTGAACTACCTCGACAAGGACGCCGCGCTCTTCCAGGACTGCCGCGCCTCGCTCTTCGCAGCCGGCGAGCCTCTGCTCAAGCGGGCCCAGGACGCCGGCGTCGTCCGCCCGGACGTCGACTTCTCCGAGGTCATGCACATGGTGATCGGGATCGCGAAGATCCCGGCGAGCGATCCGAGTCAGACCGAGCACATCCTTCGCATCGCGCTCGACGGTCTGCGCTACCGCGCCGAGTCGCCGACGGCCTAGCCGGCACGCAAGTCGGCCGGCCGTAACGGCATTCAGCTGGTCGAGGGGCTCCCTTCCAGCGGCCAGTGAGCGCCGCAGTCACGAAAGCAGAAAAGCGCCGTAGCGGCTTCCCCCGGGCTCGGAGCGCTGCACGCGCTGCGGCGGAAGCGGGCTGGTGATGGTCGCGGACCCGGCTAAGGAGCCGTCGAACGGCCACGACCCTTCACGACCGAGCCAGCAGGACTGAACTGACGCAGAGGGGTGGGCGCGGCGGCAAGTCGTCGGCGTGCCCGCCTGTCTGCTCTCAAGGGGGTTTGAGATTCGTTTTTTTTTTTTGCCCATAGCCCCGGCCCGCGCGACGCAGCCGCCGAAACCGCCGGCCGCGTGTAAAGCAGAGCCTTAGGCTCCCCGTCTTGCGCAGCGCCGCGACTGGAATGTGGCCGAAGGAGTCGCGCGGCGACTCGTCCCGCGCCGCTACCGGATCTCGTCCTGAGCAAGCCCCAGCAGCTCGGTCTTTGCGCGCTCGCAACCACGCGAAGGGAGCACTCTGCAATCGGCTCGACGAGGCGCCTGCACTTCGTCCGGCGCGGGCAGGTCAAACGGTCGATCCCAAGTGCCCGTTCGCGTGGGAACGCAGAAGCGTCAGCCCAGCGTGTAGCCGCGCACGCGCGCGACCGGGGCTAGTTCCGCGGGGCGCCTCGGATCGGTGAGTAGGCGCCCCGCCTAGCGGTTCGCTAACCCTTCGCGTACTCCGCGAGGCTCTCGAACTCGACCCCGCGGAACGTCTCGTCGCCCATGACCCACGCGTCGTGGCCGGGCGCGATCACGTACGCGTTGCCTCCCTCGACGTCGAACTCGGTGCCGTCGTCCATGACCACGTGGAGCCGCCCTTCGATGGCGTATCCGACGTGCGCGACCTGGCAGCTGTCGGTCTTGGCGATCGGCTTGACCGCCTCGGACCAGCGCCAACCCGGCTCCAGTGTCGCCCGGCCGACGTTGGTCTCCGCGATCTCGACCCAGTCGACGCGGCCCTTGTCGAACGAACGCGTCTCGCCCTGCTCGAAGCTCTTTGCTTGGCTCGCCATGTAAATCCTCCCGGTGTCTTGGACGAGTGCAGGCTCGTGCACATCGGCGCGCGTTTCATCGCCCGATCGGGCCATTTTTCGGGCCATGGCCTGCTCAGCCGAGCACTTCGAGCTGCGTGGCGGCGCTCACCGCCGCCGCACGTGAGGAAACGCCGAGCTTGGCGAAGATATTGGCCACGTGCCGATGCACGGTGTGCTCGCTCACCACCCAGGCGCTCGGCGATCTCGCGGTTGGACAACCCCTGCGCCAGCTGTGCGAGCACCTCGATCTCACGTGGTGTGAGGCCGGCGGCCGCCTCCTTCCCGCTCTCGATGCGCGCCACCAGCCTCCCGGCTTCGGCCAGCTCGCGCTTGGCTCCGAGCCCGTCGAGCGCCGCGCTTGCCGAGCGCGCGCTCTCGAGCGCGGGCTTGCGGCGCCCGCGGGTCGCGAGCACACGCGCAAGCACCAGCCTGGCCCGCGCCTCTTCGTAGGGCAGGCCGCTTCGCCGATAGAGCTCGATCGCGTCCTCAACCGCGCTGCGTGCGCCCTCCAGGTCCCCCTCGACCGTGGCCAGCGCGCCGGCGGCGAGCCGTTCGCCGGCGCGAACGGGATCGGTATTCACCTCGTCGGCGATCGTGCGAAGGAGAGCGTGGTCGGCCCGCGCCCCGTCCACGTCGCCAAGCTGGGCACGCGCGGGAACGGTGAGCTCGAGTCCGGCGGCGTTCTCGATCGATTGTGAGCCGCCGACCCCGCCCATGAAACGCTCGGCGTGGCCGACAACCGCTTCGAGGTCGCCCTCGTCGGCCGCCAGCCCCGCGCGAACGAGCGGCACGAGCACGTGGGGGTCGGCGTCCGACAGAAGCTCGTACGCCTCCGCGGCGCGCCCCTGGCGCCGGCGCAGCTCCGCGAAGCGCGTGCGCGCGTAGCCCGCTAGCGCGGGGCGAAGGGTGGTGAGCTCCCCCGTGGCCCACTCCAGGTCGTCCTCCGCCTCATCCCAGCTCCCCCGCGCGGTCTGCACGGCGCCGTGATGGGCTCGGCACAGGGCCAGCAGCGGCCGCTGGCCCGAGCGCTCACAGAAGCCGGCGAGCTGGTCGCACCACTGCGCAGCGCGGTCGTAGTCGCGCACCCTCACGCAGGCGATGACCAGGTTGCAGCAGCACGAACCGATCGCGATCGGGTCGTGCAGCTCGCCGGAGGTGGCCGCCGCCACGCCCTCATCGAGCAGCCGCATGCCTTCGCGCACCTCCCCCAGGCTCACGAGCGCCAGCCCGTTCAGCGTGCGCGCGGTCATTTCCACGTCGAGCCCGCCGAGCGCCTTCGCGTGCTCGCGTGCCTCCGCGCTCAGGCGCTTGACCGCCTCCTGGTCCGTGTCGAGGTGGAACGACGCCTCGATCAGCGGAAGCCAGGCCTGTTCGGCAGAGGGGGGCAGCTCCTCCGTGAGATGGCGCGCGCTCGAGCCAGCCGTTCGCGATTGCCCGCCTGCCGCGCTGAGTCGCGTAGTCCCAGGCCAGGAACCCCGCCAGCCTCGCCGCCTCGAGGTTCTCGCCGGCCTCCCGGCGAAGGGCGTAGGCGCGCTCGCGGGCCTCGATGGCCGCGGCCAGGTCGTCTTCCCACCAGCTCGCCAGCGCGTAGCCCTCTAGAGCGGCCACCTCCTCGCCCAGCCCGAGCGCCGACGCGTAGCGGGCGCGCGACTCCGCCCAGTCGCCGCGCAGCGCGGCCGCCTGCCCCTGCTCGATCAGGCGAGCGCCGTCTGTCAGCTCTCGCCCTCCACCTGCTTCAGCGCCTCCGTCGCGGCGGCGCCCGAGTCCGGCTCCGGCATCTCGATGCCGGGCGGCAGCTCCATGTGCAGCTCGCTCGAGTGGTCGAACTGCACTTCCACCCCGCCGGTGCGCGACGCCAGCACGTGGCCGCCGCGCGTTCGGTCGGCCGTGAGGAAATGGAAGTGGTAGCCCGCGACCTCGAGCCCCTGCGCGTAGAGAGGGAAGCGGAAGCCGACGATCGTGCCCTCAACGTCCTCCAGCTCGAACTCGTGCTGGGTCTTCGCCACCTCCGCGAGTGACGGGTAGGGCGGCTCCTGGCGCGGTACCGAGCGCAGCTTCAGGTACTCGAAGCTGCCGTCGATCCGCACCGCGCACGAGGGCGAGCCCGGCGGCGCGTGCTTGTTCATCTCGGTGACGAAGGCGTCGTGCTCGAGCGGCTGCTCGAACGTGTGGCTCGTCACCGGCTGGAAGAAGACGACAGTGGCGAACGGCGTGCGCGCTGCCGGGTCGATCTCGTTCACCTCGCCCTCGAGGTTCGCCCGGTAGAAGCGGCCGTCGACGGCTGTCATCTCACCGTCGAGGTGGTTCAGCGTCCCGAGCCCGAAGTCGCCGTGCTCGGCGAGCTCGCCGAAGCTCACGTCGCCCTCGAACTGACCCTCCATCAGCGCACCGACCGTCGAGGTCTGGAACAGCACGTGGGCCTCGTGCTCGGCGCGCACCCGCTCCCTGCGCCTGGCCTCCACGTGCAGGCCGTGGATCATGAACTCGTCGATGATGCTGCTGCGCGAGCGGTCCACCGCGCGGATTAGAGCACCCGCGGCCGAAGCGGCCGTCTAGCACCGCGTAAGCCGCCCGCTGCAGCGGCCACGGAGGGCTGACCAGCCGTATCTCCTCGGCGAACGCCGGGCCGAGCAGGGCGGACCGAAGCAGCGAGGGCTTGCCGTGTTCGTCGAGCTCCCCGCGCTCGGCCATCGCGAAGTAGGTCTCGAAGAACTCCGCAGTTCGCAGGGCGGGTCGGAACTCCTGGATCGCGACCGTGTCGGGTTGGAGGAACGGCGAGCGTCTGGGCACCACCATTGCGCGCGACTGCTCCGGCCACGGTCCGGTCGCAGGCGTTGGCGGCACCACTGCTCGGTGGCGCGAACGCTAAAGCGACGACCTTCCACAGCGGCCAGCACGGCGGTCAGGAGGCGCTGTCCTTGTCAGCTCGACGCGGTGGCGTCGCTAGGCCTGTACGTCGGTCCGCAGCCGCAGGAGCCGACCCAAGCCTGCGAGCGCTGAAAGGCCGACCCGCTCGCGGGTGCGCCCCGGAGCGAGGGTTTCGGGGTATGCCAGCATCAGCATCGAGAGATAGACCGGGAGCCGCGGGTCCTTTGTGCTCTTGATCCCTCGCGCCCGCGTCAATCGGTAGATGTGCTCGATGTAGTCCTCAAAGCGAGCGGCCGGCCGATGAACGTTTCGGACCCGCACAGGCGCGCCGGAGCGGTTCTTGAACGTGTGGAGCGTCGTCGGTGGGATAGACGCAGATTCCCCCGATCGGAGCGTCGTCCAAGCGCCGCCGGTCATTACGTCGAAGGAACCCTCGATGACCTGGTACTCCTCGGTCAGGTCACGGTGGATGTGCGGCGGCGGCGAGACCGATCCGGGCGGCAGGGTGAATTGCATCTCGACGAACTCGCCCTCGCTGTCTCCCGAGGCTGTGGTTACCTCATAGATGCTGCCGTCGGGCATGTCAAAGCGGTCTCCGGTCTTCGCCACTTCCTTGTCCTCCTGCCTCGTTCGTTGGCGCCCGGCGCAACGTAGCACTCTGGGTCAGCGCTGCTGCGCGATTTGCGCAAGCCAGTACGACGCCTAGCGAGACGCCTGCTGGTCGTCCCTTGCAGGCCGCCGGAGCGGCGCTCGCCGAGACGCGCGCTTCCCATGGGATTGCGAGCGTGCCTGCATGTGCGGCCCGCTCCCCCCAGGATCGGCGACGAGGAGTAGTAAATCGCCCACCTCCCCAATCTGTGGGAGAGGTAACGCTCGTGCGCTACCACACGACGCTCGGGACGCCGCCGTGGCCGCGCCGGAACTGCTCAGCTCAGCTCGGCCTTGATCTCGCAGCGGTCGACCGAGGCGCGCGTGCCCGGCGTGTCGCCTGGATCCATCGCGTCGAACGTGGCCTCCGCCGCCGCCATGTCGTCGGCCGTCTCGAACAACTGGATCACCACCGCGGTGCGCTGGTCGGCATCGTGGAGGATCTGGATCGTCTTTGCGGCAGTGTCCACCGGCGGGCTGTCGCGGGCGTCGGTCTCGGCCAGGCGCCCGGCGAGGTGATCGGGATCGACGTCGGTGAACCTGACTACGCGTGCATACATGACTGCCCTCCGTTCAGTGTCTTGGCGAGCCGAACCTACACCCTCGATTGGTTCGGACGCCTGCGAGCACCAGTGTCCCTCCCCCATGCTTGCGGCACTCCGGCCCGCGCGATCCCTTCGGCCACAGAGCAGTCGCGCCTCCACGAGCTAGACGCGCAGGTCAAGTGGCGGCAACTGGAGGCTGCTACCTACAGAAACAGGACCATATACCTGGGTGTTGCTGCTGGGCAACCGCCGGTTCTGCTTCGGGATGCGTGCGCCGAGTTTCAGGGATCAGCGCTCGTGCTTGTCGCGCGAAGCAGGAGCGGTCACGTCCCCGCCGAGGCTCCGGCTGATCGTCCGCAGCGAGAGCCTCCGCCTCGCCG
>JBKPHP010000023.1:0-5962 GCA_046729895.1 Actinomycetota bacterium | reverse complement strand
GCGGCGCGGCCGCTCCGCGGCCTTCTCGCGTAGCAGCCTCATCAGGGGCTCGCCGCCGACGGTCTGGTTCGCCACCACGAGCGTCCGGAGAGCTTCGTCGCGCTCCATGTCCAGGTCCACGACCACGTGCTCGACGGGCCGCCGCGTGGCCCGCCTGAGGCGGTCGACCAGGCCCTGGCGCAGCCATCCGGAGCGCGTCTCGGGGTGGGTCGAGACGATGATCTCGTCGTAGTCCTGGTCGCGGAGGGCGTCCATCACGGCGGCATAGGGGTCGGGGTCCATCACCTCGCCGGTGGCCTCGATGCCGATCTCATGCAGCTGGGCGAGCGTCATCTTGAGCCGGTTCTCGGCGGCGTCGCGTACGTATTCGTCGTGGATTACGTAGCCGTGTCTGGGCTCGTTCTGAGGGCAGATCACGTGTACCTGCACCTCGCCCTGGTCTGCGTGCCGCTTGACGGCGTCGATCAGCGCCCGGCCGACCACCGTCTCGTTGGCCACTACGAGAATGCGCGTCGCGGCCACTATTCGTTAGGCGGCGGAGCGCCGCCCCCTCCAGCGGGCACGGCCGCGGGCTTCTTCTCTTTGAAGACGGCGTGCACGGCGCCGGGGACGCCGTACTCGTACGGTCCTCCGACGACGGTCGGGACCTCGTCGAAATTGAAGATCGGGGGCGGCGAGGAGACCTGCCACTCGATCGAGTGCGCCCGCCACGGGTTGGCCGCCGCCTTCGGGCCGTGACGCCAGCTCGAGATCATGTTGTAGAGGAAGATCAGGAACGAGAGCCCGAAGATGAAGCTGGATACCGAGATGATCGCGTTCCAGGTCGCGAACTGATCCGCGTAGTCCGACACCCGCCGCGGCATCCCGTCGATGCCCACCAGGTGCATCGGTCCGAACGTGAGGTTGAAGAAGACGAACGAGAGCCAGAAGTGGAGCTTGCCGAGGGTCTCGTCGTACATCCTTCCGGTCATCTTCGGGAACCAGTGATAGATCCCGGCGAAGATCGTGAAAACCGAGCCGCCGAACAGGACGTAGTGGATGTGCGCCACCACGAAGTAGGTGTCCGACACGTGGATGTCGAACGGGATGACCGCGAGCATGATCCCGCTGATCCCGCCCAGGGTGAACATGGTGATGAATCCCAGCGCGAAGAGCATCGGGGTTCGCAGGTGAATCACGCCTCTCCATAGCGTCGCGAGCCAGGAGAAGATCTTGATGCCGGTCGGCACCGCGATCAGCATCGTCGTGATCATCATCGGGACGCGCAGCCACGAGAACATCCCGGAGACGAACATGTGGTGCGCCCAGACGGTGAAACCGAGGATGATGATCGCCACCAGCGAGAAGGCCATCATCCGGTAGCCGAAGATCGGCTTGCGGGCGTTGGTCGAGATGACCTCGCTGATGATCCCGAAGCCCGGCAGCATCATGATGTAGACCGCCGGGTGGGAGTAGAACCAGAAGACGTGCTGGTACATGAGCACGTCGCCGCCGGAGCCGGCGCTGAAGAAGTGCGTTCCCAGCGTCCGGTCGAATAGCACGAAGAACTGAGACCCCGCGATGAACGGCGTGGCGATCACGACGAGCAGCGAGGTCGTGAAGTTGGCCCACACGAGCAGCGGCATGCGCCAGAAGGTCATGCCTGGCGCCCGCATGGTGATGATCGTGACCAGGAAGTTGAGCGCGGTCGCGATCGACGACGCGCCGGCGAACTGCACCCCGATCGTGAAGAACTGCTGACCCAGCGGGGTCTCCGTGGAGAGCGGAGCGTAGGCGGTCCAGCCGGTGGCGAAGGCTCCGCCCTCGGCGAAGAAGCTCGACAGCATCATGATCCCGCCGATCGGCAGCATCCAGTAGGAGAGGGCGTTCAGGCGCGGGAACGCCATATCCGGCGCGCCGATCATCAGCGGCAGAACGAAGTTCGCGATCCCCGCGAAGACCGGAATGATGAACAGGAAGATCATGAGCGAGGCATGGACGGAGAACAGCCCGTTGAACGTGTTCGCGTCCACGAACTGGGAGCCGGGCTGGGCCAGCTCTGCCCGCATCACCATCGCCATCAGGCCCCCGGCGACGAAGAAGAAGAAGGTCGTGCAGATGTACTGGATGCCGATGACCTTGTGGTCGGTGTTGACCCGGAAGTAGTCCTTCCAGGTGCGTGCCCCGTGGCCGGAGTGGTCCTCGGGGCGGGTCGGCGCGCCGGAGGCCCAGTAGAACCAGTAGTCGAAGCAGCCGATCCCCACGAGGAAGCCGAGCGGCGCGGTGATCAAGGCGCCGGCGGTGACCACGGAGTCGCCGTCGAAGGCAGGATCGAAGCCGTAAAGCGCCCGGATCAGGGTCACCAACCCGGCGCCGACGCCGAAGCCGATCGCGATGCCGAGGGCCGCCCGGTACCAGCCGGGAGCCGTGAACCGGTGGAGCGTCGCGGTCATGAGCCCTTGCCTCCGCCCACCCTCAGAAGGTAATCAACCAGGGCGTCGATCTGCCCCTTCGACAGGTCCTTTCCGAAAGTGGTGGGCATCACGTTCTTCGGATACCCGGGAACGGTAAAGGCGCGCGGGTCGACGATCGACTCCCTGACGTACTCCTCCGCCGATTCATGGCGGGCCCTGCCGAACTTGGGGGCGGCTGTGGCCAGGTCGTCCAGCTTGGGGCCGACGTTGCCGGTGGCGCCCGCGTCCGCCAGGGTGTGGCAGGAGTCGCAGCCGTTGGCCGTGAAGATGGCCTTTCCGCTCGGCGCGCCGCCGCCTCCTCCGGCGGGCCCGCCCTTCTGCCTTGCGAGCCAGGCGTCGAACTGGCGCCTGGGAAGGACACGGACCCGGTTGCGCATCGTGGCGTGGCCGATGCCGCACAGCTCGGCGCAGACCACCTCGAAGTTGCCCACCCTGTCCGGAGTCACCCGTATCCGCGTCGTGATGCCGGGCACGGCGTCCGACTTGAGCCGGAACTGCGGCACCCAGAACGAGTGGACCACGTCCTTGGTGTTGATCCTGAAGTGGACCGGCCGGTCCACCGGGAGCATGAGTTGGGACGACTTCACCTTCTCCTTCGGATACTCGAAGGTCCAAGTGAACTGCTGGCCGGTGACCTTCACCTGGAGCTCGTTCGGCTGCTTGGCCTCGATGTCGTTGAGGACGACCCAGCCGTAGACGGCCAGCCCCGTGACGAGCAGGAACGGGACCGTCACCCAGACGATCTCGAGGCGAGTGTTGCCGTGGATGGGGGCGCCGTCGCGAGTGTCGCCCGGCCGCGCCCTGAACCTCCAGACGGAGTAGATCGCGACCGTCATAACGAGCACGAAGATCGGCACCGACGCAATCAAAAGAACGTCATAGAGCGTGTCGATCTTGCTCGCGGCGCCGGCGGCGTTCGTCGGGAACCAGTCCATCAGCAGTGTGATCGTCGTGACGACGATCGCGGCGCCCACGCCTATGCTGATCATCTGGGCGAGTGGGTGCCCCTCCTCGTGCCCGTTGTCGCCGTTCTGAGGCGTCTCCGCCACGGCGGCCACTCTACTGAGCCCGCATCCCGAGGCGCACCGTCGGATCGCTTCCCGCGGCGCCTTGTGTCGGTGGGATCGGTACGCTAGCTTGCGCCGATCGTTACGAGCATAGGAGGCGCGTAAATGCTGGTTCGTGATGGCATGAGCAAGGTGGTGCTCACCGTTGGCCCCGGGCACTCGCTCCGGGATGCCGCGCGCGCGATGAGGGAGCGGAGCACGGGCGCCGCCGTGGTCATCGATCCCGACCAGCCCGGGCCCGGCATCATCACCGAGCGCGACCTGCTGCTATCGCTCGGCGGCGGGCAGGACCCCGACGTGGAGCGGGTGGGGGACCACCTGTCCGCGCACCTCACCTTTGCCAGCCCGGACTGGTCGCTCGAGCGGGCGGCCGAGGCGATGGTCAAGGGCGGTTTCCGTCACCTCGTGGTGGTGGACGGCGGCGACATGATCGGCATCCTTTCCATGCGCGACATCGTTCGCTGCTGGGTCTCCGCGGGCGCGACCAGCGAGCTGCCGAGCGATCTGCAGGCGACGTCCGGCTAGACCGGCGGGCCGATCTAGTCGGCTTTCCGCTCCGCTTCGGACCGCTCCTCGAGCTTTCGCATCAAGTACTCGGCCTTGTCGGCGCGGCGCTTGTGCTGGGCGGTTCCCTCGTCGGTGTCCGCCTCGGCCGCGTCGTGGCGCTCGCCCGCCTCGCGCTCTGCCTGCCTCTCACGGAGCTCGCGAGTCTCGGGGTCCTCGTCCATCACCGCTAGTGCTCCAGCGGAAGCTCCGAGATGCCCTCGCGGGTCTCCCGGATCCAGCGCGCGACCGCTATCACCGTGATGACCACCCCTATCACGCTGATCACCCACACGACCACGATGCCCACCAGCGCCAGGGCGACGCCGAAGGCCGTGAGCACGGGCAGGTAGGAGGGGCCGGGAAGGTGGACCGCCTCGCCGGCCGGCGGCACGCCGTCGTCCGGCCGCTGGGGCTCCTCGGCCATCAGTAGATGAGACCCGACACCCAGGCCGCCGCGAACACCATCAGCGCGATCGCCCCAGCGATCAGCCCGGTTCGGATGTTCTTGTAGGCAAGGCGCCTGTCCACGCCGCGCGCAGCCTACCGCAGCCCGCGCGCCACGCCCGGCCCGCAGTTCGGGCGCGCACCGTGCCCCGGGTGCGCAGGCGGACCGTCCGCGAATAGGGTTCCTGCATGAACTCTCTACCGGAGCAGGCGATCGATGCGATCCACGCTGTGGCCGGCCGTCACCCGGGCTACCGGGCCGTCCACGCCAAGGGCATCCTGTGCAAGGGGGCGTTCACGGCCACGCCGGAAGCGGGCGAGCTGACGCGCGCGGGGCACATGCAGGGCGAGCCGGTCCCCGTAACCGTCCGCTTCTCGAACGGATCGGGGAATCCGCGGCAACCCGACTATGCGCGCGACGGTCGCGGAATGGCGACGAAGTTCTACCTGCCCGACGGGTCCCGGACCGACATCGTCGCGCTCTCCCTGCCCTGCTTCTTCGTACGCACGCCCGAGGACTTCGTCACGTTCACCCGCGCTGGCAAGCCGCTTCCCTTCGGCGGCTTGCCGGGGCCGCGGTTCCCCCTCTTCCTCCTGGGCCACCGTGAGGCCATACCCGCGACTCGCGCCTTCATGGCGCTGAAACCGCCGGCGAGCTACGCGAACTGCCGCTACAACGGGATACACAGCTTCAAATGGACCGACGACCAGGGTGGTGAGCGGTGGGTCCGCTACAGCTGGCTCCCGGAGGCCGGGGAGCAGTCGATCGAGGGCGGCGAGGCCAAGCGCCGGGGCCGCGACTACCTCCAGGAGGAGATCGGCGCGCGGCTCGAGCGGGAGCCGGCACGCTTCACCCTACGGCTCCAGCTCGCCGCGGAGTCCGATCCCATCGACGATCCGACCGCGGTCTGGCCGGAGGAGCGTGAGACCGTGGAGGCCGGCACGCTCGAGCTGACCGGCTTGGAGCAAGGCCGCGAGACGGGGGACGACATCCTCGTCTTCGACCCCACCCGTGTCACGGGTGGCATCGAGACCTCGGACGACCCGATCCTCCACTTCCGCTCGCGCGCCTACTCGGTCTCGATCGAGCTCCGGAGCGGCGTGCCGCGGCCCCCGGAGCTTGCGTAACGGCTTGCGTCGGACAGCCTGGAATCAGGTGGCCGCTCGCGTGGGACGGGCGCGCCGGCCCGACCACCAGCGATAGAGCCCGAGCAGGATCATCACCCCGATGATCGCGCCGACCAGGCCGCCGAGGTCGAAGGCGTCCTCGTCACCGATCCCCAGCCCCAGGGTGAAGATGACCCAGCCCAAGGCAGCCCCGGCCAGACCGAGCAGGATCGTGGCAAAGAACCCGCCTGGATCGTCGCCTGGCATGAGCGCCTTGCCAATGAATCCGGCGAGCAGACCCAGAATAAGCGCACCGATCATCGCTTCCTCCTTTGACGGATGATC
>JBKPHP010000022.1:0-34483 GCA_046729895.1 Actinomycetota bacterium | reverse complement strand
GCGCGGGCCTGGCCGTCGCGCTGGCGACCGCGGAACCGGCCGGTGGGATCGTCGGCTTCGCGCTCATGGGCGCCGGACTGTCGGCCGTCTTCCCGCTGGCGCTGCAGGCCGCCGGCGCGGACGCCGAGCGCGCTGGACCGGCGCTGGCCGCCGTGTCCACGTTGGGCTACGGCGGGTTCCTGATCGGGCCACCCACCATCGGGCTGCTGGCGGACGTGACCTCGCTGCGCGCCGCGCTGCTCCTGGTCTGCGCGCTCAGCCTCACGGCCGCGGCGCTGGCCCCGCAGCTGCGCCGAGCCACCCTGCGCGAGCCGGAGGCGCTGGCGCCCGCTCGCATTTGACCCCGGGCGCGCCGAGCCTCGGCCACCTGCACCCCGAGACCAGGCGTACGCGGCTGCGGGGCTAGACCGCGAGACCTCTTCTAAGATCGGCCATCCGCAGCACCGCGCGTGCCGCGTCCTCGCCCTGGTGGCGCTTCTCGCCCAGGCGGGCGACCGCCTGCTCCATCGTGTCCACGGTCAAGACTCCGAAAGAGCATGGAACGCCGGTGTCGAGCTGCACGCGGGCGATGCCGCGCGCTGCCTCGCCCGCCACGTACTCGTAGTGGTCGGTCTCGCCCCGGATGACGGCACCCAGGCAGGCGACCCCGTCATAGCGGCCCGACTCCGCGCAGTACTTCGCCGCCAGCGGAAGCTCGAAGGCCCCAGGCACGGGATGCACCTCAGCCTCGACACCAGCCTCGTCGAACACGCGGGTGGCGCCCTCCACGAGGCCATCGGCCAGATCCTCGTAGAAGCTGGCGACGACGATCGCGTAGGTGTCAGCCACCGCGCCGCTCCGGGCGCGGCTTGGGAGCGGGTCCCTGGCCGTGGAGATCGGTGAGGTCTTCCCGGCGCTCGCGATCCTGGCGGCGCTCCTCGTGGATCATCTCCTCGTCGAGCGCCAGGCCCTGGTGGTGCAGCATGTGGCCGAGCTTCTCGCGCTTGGCGCGCAGGTAGTCCGCGTTGTGCGCCGTTGCCGGATGGACGATCGGAAGCTGGTCGGTCACCCGTAGGCCGTAGCCCTCGAGGCCCACGATCTTCTTCGGGTTGTTCGTGAGCAGCCGGATCGACGTCAGCCCCAGGTCGACGAGAATCTGTGCCCCGATCCCGTAGTCGCGCAGGTCCGCGGGCAGGCCGAGCTCGAGGTTGGCGTCGACCGTGTCGAGGCCGCCCTCCTGGAGCCGGTAGGCCCGCAGCTTGTTGAGCAGCCCGATACCGCGACCCTCCTGTGCGAGATAGAGAAGCACCCCTCGGCCCTCATGCTCGATCCGGAGGAGCGCGTCCTCGAGCTGCTGTCCGCAGTCGCAGCGCAGCGAGTGAAAGACGTCGCCGGTGAGGCATTCGGAGTGCACGCGAACCAGCACGTCCTCATGTCCCTCGATCTCGCCCTTGACCATCGCCACGTGGTGCTTGTCGTCCACCATCGACCGGAAGCCGACCACCCGGAACTCCCCGAACTCGGTTGGCATGTTCGCCTCGACGACTCTCTCCACGAGCTTGTCGTGGCGGCGGCGGTAGGCGATCAGGTCGCCCACCGTGATCATCTTCAGGCCGTGGCGCTCGCAGTACCGGACGAGGTCGGGGACCCTCGCCATCGTGCCGTCGTCGTTCATCACCTCGCAGATCACGCCGGACGGATTGAGGCCCGCAAGGCGTGCGAGGTCGACCGCCGCCTCGGTCTGGCCGGTGCGCTCCAGCACGCCGCCGACCTTGGCCTTGAGCGGGAAGATGTGACCGGGCTGGACCAGGTCCTGGGGCCGCGAGCGAGGGTCGATCGCCGCCTGGATCGTGTGGGCGCGGTCGTGAGCGGAGATCCCCGTGGTCACTCCCTCCCGCGCCTCGATGGACACGGTGAAGGCGGTTTCGAAGGCGGACTCGTTCTTCGCGGCCATCAGGTCGAGCCCCAGCTCGTCGCAGCGCTCGCCGGTCAGCGCCAGGCAGATGAGGCCGCGGCCGTGGGTGGCCATGAAGTTGATCGCGTCGGGCGTGGCGAACTGGGCAGCCAGCGTCAGGTCGCCCTCGTTCTCTCGATCCTCCGCGTCGCAGACCACGACCATCTTGCCGTCGCGGATGTCCTCCAGCGCCTCCTCGACCGTGCTGAACGCGGCGCGGCTCACACCGGCACGCTCCTCGCGACGAGCTTCTCCACGTACTTGGCCAGCACGTCGACCTCGAGGTTGACGGCGCGGCCCGGCGCCGCCTCGCCGAGCGTCGTGCGCTCGAGCGTCTCGGGTATCACCGACACCACGAATCCGTCTCCGACCACCTCGGCGACGGTCAGCGACACCCCGTCTACGGCGATCGAGCCCTTCTCCACGACGTAGCGCAGCAGCTCCGCCGGTGCCGCGATCCGCACGACGCGCGCGAACCCTTCCTCGCTCACCGACTCGATCGTCCCCACGCCGTCCACGTGCCCCTGTACGACGTGGCCGCCCAGGCGATCGCTCGCCCGCAGTGGAAGCTCGAGGTTGACGCGGTCGCCCTCGGCCAGCGCGCCAAGCTCGGTTCGCCGAAGGGTCTCCGGCATGACCTCGGCGTCGAAGCTGTCGAGATCGACCCGGGTGGCCGTCAGGCACACCC
The DNA here is from genome assembly GCA_046729895.1 of Actinomycetota bacterium. Lineage (GTDB taxonomy): Bacteria > Actinomycetota > Thermoleophilia > Solirubrobacterales > Thermoleophilaceae > DASXBA01. Next base: position 31,862 of record JBKPHP010000022.1, on the reverse strand, counting down.
CGTTGACGGCCACCGAGTCCCCGGCCGCCAGGTCCAGAACCAGTTCGCTGCGAACGGTCATCCGCCCGTTGCCAAGGGCGGCGATCGTCCCCGTGGCACGTACGAGGCCGGTGAACATCTGCTAGCTCGCCTCCGGCTCGCCACGCACATGGGTGACTCGCCGCGAGCGTACGCCGGTCTTCCCCATCACCATTCCTCAAACCTGGCCATGATCAGGACGTCCTCGTCGATCCGCTCGACCTCGGTGTCGAGGGCGCGCGCCGCGCCCGCGATCTCCTCGATGCCCTGCCCCTCCAGCGCAGTGCGTGCTTCCCGCCCGCCTGCCAGCAGGGGGGCAACGAAGAGGCGCGCCTCGTCCATCTCACCGGCCTCCAGGAAGGAGCCAGCCAGATGGGGACCGCCCTCGAGCAGGATCGACTGGACGTCCCCGGCGCCGAGGTCGTCAAGGGCGCTCGCAACCCGGGCCGCCTCGTTCCCGCCGCTCGTCACGATCACGTCTACGCCGGCGGATTCGAGCGCCTGTACCGCGGTGCGCTTGGCGGCGCGCGAGCAGACCAGGACCACCGGGACGTCGGCCGCGCTGCGCACGAGCGCGCTGTCCGGCGGAAGCCGTGCCTCGGAGTCGAACACGAGCCGCCTGGGCTGCCGGGGGGCTCCCTCGATACGGGCGGTGAGCCGCGGGTCGTCGGAGAGCACGGTGCCGATGCCGACCGCGACCGCGTCGGCCTCTGCCCGCCAGCGATGTGCGCGGGCCCGGCTCATCTCGCCGGAGATCCACCGGGAGTCCCCGGTGCGCGTCGCGACCTTGCCGTCGAGGGTCATCGCTGCCTTGAAGATCACGAGCGGCCGGCCGGTGCGCGCGTGCTTGCGAAAGGGCTGGTTGAGGAGCCGGGCTGCGCGGCTCACCTCGCCGTCCAGCAGCTGCACCTCGACTCCCTCGTCGCGCAGGATGCCCAGGCCCCGGCCCGAGGCCTTGGACGTCGGGTCGTCGGATGCGATCACCACGCGGCCGATCCCCGCCTCAAGGATCGCGTCGGTGCAGGGCGGCGTCCGACCGTGGTGTGCACACGGCTCGAGCGATACATAGAGCGTGGCGCCGGAGGGGTCCTCGCTGCATGCGCGGAGTGCTTCTCGCTCGGCGTGTGGAAGCCCGGCGGCGGCGTGGAAGCCCTCCCCTATCACCCGCCCGTTCTTGACCAGAACCGCGCCGGCGAGCGGGTTCGGGCTGGTGTGGCCACGCCCTCGCGCGGCCAGCTCCAGCGTCCTGTTGAGGTGGCGCAGATCGCGCTCGGTGGCTGTCGTCGCCATCGGGTTGACTCGCGAGTCAACGATACCAGCGGGCCTGCGAGAGCCTGGTCGCTGGTCACTACTCTGCCGCGCGTGGTTCGCCTCCCCCTGCTGGTCCTGATCGTCGCGGGCGGCTTCGCCCTACGGGTGTGGCACAACGACTACGGGCTGCCCTTCATCTGGGGCGTCGACGAGGGCATCCACTTCACGAACCGGGCGATCGAAATGTTCCGGGGGAGCTTCGACCCGGGCTACTACCAGAACCCCGCCGCCTACACGTACGTCTTGTACGCGTCGCTGAGGGCGATGTACGGCCCGTTGAGGTTCATCTTCGACCTGCCGTGGGGCAACCTCAGCAACCAGTTCGACAAGGACCCGACCGCGATCTGGACGGTCGCGCGCACCCTGGCGGCCGCGCTTGGGGCGGCCGGCGTCGTGGCCACCTATGCCGCCGCCAGGCGGATCTGGGGCGCCCGCGAAGGGCTGGTCGCCGCGGCGCTCCTCTCCTTCGCCTTCCTGCCGGTGGCCTACTCCCGGGTGGCGGTGACCGACGTCGGCTCCCTGATCGGGGTGGCGCTGGCGATCTGGGCCGCCGTGCGCACATACGAGGACGGGCGGCTTCGCTGGTACCTGCTGGCGGGCGTCGCCGGCGGCCTCGCGCTGGCGTTCAAGTACACGGGAGGGCTGGCGCTGCTGCCGCTGGGGATCGCGGCCGCAAGCCGGCTGCGACAAGACGGGGCTCGCGCCCTGCTACGTCTCGCCGCCGCCGCGGGACTTGCCTTGGCGGTGTTCGTCGTATTCAACCCATATCTCTTCGGATCGCTCGACCAGTGGTGGTCCGACCTGCGTGGGCAGGCGAAGGTGACCGCGGAGCAGCGGAAGGCGGGGCAGGAGTCGGGCGGCTTCTCGTACTACCTCGACAGCCTCACCTGGGGGCTGGGCTGGGCCGCGTCCTTTGCGGCGCTGGCGGGGGCGGTAATCGAGCTGCGCCGCGACTGGCGGCGGGGACTGCTGCTGGCCGCGGTGCCCGTGGCGCTGTTCGTCTACCTCAGCGTCCAGTCGCGCTACTTCGGGCGCTGGCTGCTCCCCGCCTACCCCGCGCTCGCGATGCTCGCCGCCGTGGCCCTGACCCGTGCAGCGGACCTGGTGCCGCGGAGCGCCGCGATCCGCGCCGCGGTGCTCGCGAGCCTCACGCTGCTGGTGCTCGCCCAGCCGCTGGCCGCCGACGTGCGAACCGCCCAGGTGCTGGGCCGAGAGGACACCCGCGAGCAGGTGCGGGCCTTCCTCGCCGACGACTACCCACCGGAGCTGCGAGTGGCGATCGAGCCCGCGGTCCCCGGCCGCTACTACCGCGTCGACCCGGACGGACGGTTTCCACCCTGGCTCCGCCGCTGCGCGCGCCGTCCGGGCTGGTCGGAGCCGGGGTGGTCCTTTCCCCGTCCGGGCGGCAGGCGGATCTGCGCTCGCTCCACGCCCGGGCAGTTCACCCGGCCCGACGGGGGCGTGCGGGCGTCCGCGTACCACCTGGATCTGGATCGGGGCGTGATCGACCAGTACCGGCGCTACGGCTACTGCCTGGTCGTGACCTTCAGCCTGGTGAGCGAGCGAGCCCTCGCCACGGGCGACCCTGACGTGCGCGCCTACTACGCCCGCCTGGAGCGGGAGTCGGACGTGCTGCGGCGCTTCAGTCCCTACGACAAGGGGGCGAAGCCGGTCCCCTTCCACTTCGACCTGTCGTTCAACTACTACCCGCGGGCCTACCGGCGGCCCGGCCCAGCGGCGACCGTCTACCGCCTGGGGCATTGCCGGCAGCGCTACGGGGAGCCACCCGAGCAGATCCCCAAGGCGCGGGAGTTGCCCCGCGGGGCGCCCGCGGACGAGCCCTAGCAGCAAACGGCCGCGTGCCGCGCGGGCCGCGGGCCGCGGGCGCGTTCCCCGGGCACAGCCGGAGGGCCCGTCAGCGGTGGAGCGGCTCCTTCATCGACTCCGTCTCAGGCGCCTCGATGTAGGGCTGCTCGTCCTCCTCTTCCTCGTGATAGACGGACTCGGCGTTCACGGCCCAGATGTCATGGTCCGCGCCCTTCACGAGGTTGTCCACCGCGCGCATCGCGGTGAGCATCGAGTGGTCGGAGTTGTTGTAGCGGTGCAGCCCGTTGCGCCCGACCTGGATGAAGTTGTCGAGGCCGTCCAGCCAGGAGCGGATCGTCGAGACCCGCTCGGCGTACTCCGCGTCGTACATCGGGTAGGCCTTGGGGACCCTCTCGACGAAGCCGAACTCGAGCTGGTCGCGACGCGCGAGGCCCAGCTCCTCGAGCTCGCCCATGGCCATCTGAACGAGATCGTCGTCGTCCATCTCCCACAGTTCGTCTCCCGCGAAGCAGAAGTACTCGAGGCCCACGCAGGCCTTGCTCCTGTCCGGGACCATCCACGGGCTCCAGGAACGGAAGTTCTGGATCCGGCCGACCTTCACGCCAGGCTCGTGGATGTAGATCCAGTTGTCCGGGAAGAGGTCCTCGCCGTTCAGGACCACCGCCACGGTGAGGAAGTCCCGGTACCGCACGCCCTTCGCGGCCGCGATCACCTCGCCGCGGGGGTGCGGCTCGGCCATGCCCACGGTGTTGCGCAGCGGCAGCGACGAAATCACCGCGGATGGCTCGAAGGCCTTGTCGCCGGCATAGACCCGCACGCAGCGATCGTCCTCGAACTCGAGCTTGGTGACCTTGTGCTCCAGCAGGACGTGGCCGCCCAGCCGCTGGATGTCGTCGGTCATCGTCTCCCACATCTGTCCCGGTCCGTAGCGTGGGTAGTTGAACTTCGAGATCAGCGACTTGATCTTCTCGTCGCGATTCCCGAAGAAGGCGGACTTGGCCGCGGAGAAGAAGGAGAGGCCCTTGATCCGCTGGGCGGCCCACTCCGCGCGGATCTCAGAGGTCGGGACGCCCCAGACCTTCTCGGTATAGGACTTGAAGAAGAGGTTGAAGAGGCGCTTGCCGAACCGGTTCGATACCCACTGCTCGAAGGTGTCCTCCTGGCCCTTTGGCTTGGCAGCCGCCCAGAGGTACGAGACGAAGGCGCGGGTCAGCTCGACGGGGCCGAGCTTCTTGATCACGTCGGGGCCGCGTAGCGGGTAGTCGAGGAACTTCTTGTTCCAGTAGATGCGCGACATGCGCGGCCGCTCGAGGAACTCCTCGCGCATGATCTCGTGCCAGAGGACGTCCACCTCCTTGGCCTTGGTGAAGAAGCGGTGGCCGCCCAGATCGAAGCGGTAGCCGTCGCGCACGGCGGTCTTCGCGATCCCGCCCACCTGCTTCTCCGCCTCCAGAATGACCACGGGCAGGCCCTGCTTGGAGAGCAGGTAGCCGGCCGTCAGTCCAGCCGGGCCCGCGCCCAGGACGACGGTTGGCCTTTCGCGCATCTCCGGTCGCGCAAGCTCCGGCGCCGAAGCCCTGTGTTGGTCGTTCCCTTGCATCGTCCGCTAGCCGATCCGCTCGTACAGCACGCCGCGCACTCCGATGCGCGTCGCCCGCCGGTAGTTCGGCGGAACGACCCCAATGCGCTTGAAGCGCCGGTCGGTGGCGACCGCATAGCCCCACTGGGCCGCTCGCCGCCTCACGAGCTGCGTCCACGGCGCGTCCCAGTCATCGACTCGACTCGTGACCGGGTGCACCAAGAGCACGCGACCGGAGCGCGGCAGCCTGGCAAGCAGGGGCTCGAGCTCCTTTGCCGTGGTGGCGTGCTCCATGCGCTCCTGGGAGTCCGTCCAGTCCATGACGCTCGGGTTCGACACGGCCCCGAGCGGCGTGGCCCAGCGAAGCCCCTTGTCCCCCCCGAGCTCGGAGAGGTGGTATTCGAGGAGCGGCGTTTGCTCCGGCTGCATCGAGATCACGAGGTCGCCGCGGTGGAGCTGCGGAACCGCCGCCGTGCGCAGGTCCGACGCGTTGCTCTTGTGGCGCAGGTCGTAGGTCTTGGGGATCGCCCAGATGAAGAGGACGATCCCCAGCGCAACGAGGCCGAGGTTCCCCGACCGCGCCAGACCGAGGGCGGCCAGCAGCAGGATAGGGCCAAGCGCGACGCCGAGATAGCGGGTGGTCCAGGCCGGCGACACCTGCGAGAACAGCCACGCGACCGCGAGCGTCCCGATGCAGAGCGCCGCGGCAGCGAAGATGGCATTGCGCTCCCGGTCTTCGGTCTTGCGCTGCAGCACCGCCACCAGCCCCGAGCCCCCCGCCAGCAACAACGCCACCGTGACAGTGCCCCCGCCGAGCAGCGACTTCGAGACCTGGAGGGGGGCGCCGAACCGCGGGCGGTTGAGCCAGGGGGCGCCGGTGTGCTGCACCTGGTGGATCAGCGTGGGGAGCCACGGCAGGTAGAGAAGACCGGCGCAACCGAACCCGATGGCGGCGTCGCGCAGAAGCGAGCGGCGATCCTCCGCCAGCCAGAGCAGCACGCCCAAGGCGATGACCGCCCCTGCGGCCACGAACAGGCCCCAGTTGTGGGTGTAGAGCATGGCGGCCAGCACCACGACGAAGAACGGCAGGTAGCCACGGCGGCGGTATACGAAGACATGCAGGAAGCTCGCGGTCAAGAGCAGGCTGAGCACGATCATCAAGGCGTACATCCGCGTCTCCTCGGCGTAGGCCGTAAGGAAGCCGTTGAACGCGAACAACGCCGCGCAGATGTAGCCCGCGCGCCGCCCGAACAAGCTCCAGCCCGCCCAGAGGCCCCCCGGCACCGCGAGCAGTGAGATCGCGACCGACAGAGCCTGCGTCTCGGCCGGACCGTTGCCGAACACGTGGGTCCAGACGGACAGCAGCATGTAGTACAGCGGCGGCGAGCCATCCACCCGGAGGATGTGCGGGATGTCGAGGAGCGGCTGTGACGCGATCCCGATCGACAGCCCCTCGTCCATCCAGAGCGACTCGCCCAGGGCGCGCGTGTGGTGCCAGAGCGCGAACGCCATGAGCGCCAGCAGCACCATGACGGGGACGGCCATACCCGCCGGGAACGACCCGACGCGGGGGAGAGCTCGAGGGCGCGAGGCGACGGAAGCCATGGGATCAGTGGCGGACTCTAGCCACGGGCGCGGTGGGGGCGAAGGGGCTCGCCTTGGGACAGGCGCCGCCGCCGCGGGGCGGGACCGTCAGGAGCCGCCACTTCCCGTAGCGGTCGACCAGCCGGTAGCGGTCGTCGGTGGGCTTTATGACGAGGGAGCCGTTCGGCACGGTTCGCGTGCGGAACACGACTCCGGGAGCCGGCGTGCCGATCCACCCGACCTGGATGCCGTGTATGCCGAGCTCGTAGGCGACCATCTGCGTCTGGAAGGGGCCGCTGAAGACGCGACCGCATGCCAGCAGCCGGTCCCTGCCCCCGCTGCGGTCGAGCAGCTTCTTGAGGTCGTGCCAGAGCTCCGCCTCGTGGGTGAGGCCGCCGCGAACGCGAGCGGCGTTGTCGGTCTTCTGGCGGATGAACGGCGCCGAGACGAGGAGCGCCGTGCCGCAGGCGACGACCGCGGTGACGGTGCCCGCTCGAGCGCTGCCAAAGGTGCGTTCGCCGAGCCAGCCCACGCCCTGCAGCACGCGCGCGGCGCCCACGCCGCCGAGGATCGAGACGAGCGCCGTGGAGACGATCAGGTAACGCTGGTTGCCCGCGAACCCCGCCTGCGTCATGACCGCCACGAGCACGAACCAGGCCACGGCACCGAACGCCACCGCCAGCGTCAGGAAATCGCGGCGGCTGCGCACCCACATGTAGAGGGCCCAAGCGACGGCCACAACGACCCCGGCCTTGACCGGCGCGATCACCGTCTTGCGGAAGCGACGCAGGAGCTCGAGGGCGGGGTCGTGCGCGAACGCCGCGCTGCCGGGGTTCGGGTTGTTGGCGCGCGAGCCGGCGCGGAAGGGATCGCCGGAGCCCCACCACTCGGGCAGGAACCAGAGCGCCGGCACGAGAGCGCCCAGGACCACCAGTCGGACCCTCAGCCGCGGCTCCTTGAACCACAGCCACAGGCCGTAGGCCCCGAGAAACGGCCAGACCTCGGGGCGCAGCAGCGCGCTCGCGAAGCCAAGGTAGAGGGCGTGGTCGCGGCGGCCGTCCAGATGGCGCTCGATGGCCCAGAGGACGAGGCCCGCCAGCAGCGCCTCGGAGTTGCCGAGCGCCGCGTCACGGACGAACTTGAAGCTGGAGAACAGCGCCAGCGCCGCGGCTACGCCGGCCAGCAGCCCGTACCAGCCCGGGCCCACCAGCCGCCTGGTGAGCCGGTAGGCCATCACGCAGGCCAGCAGGCCCCCCGCGCGCGCGATCCACAGCCACAGGTAGGGGGCGGTGTGGAGGCCGAAGAGCGAGAACGGGGTCGTGAACAGGATCGGGAGCGGCTTCCACGAGGGGCCACCGGTCGTCGTGAGGTCGAGGTGCGCGATCTCCCGCCCCCAGAGGATCCAGGCCCACGGGTCGTAGGTAGGCGTCGACGGGAGGAGAAGGGTGAGGGCCGCAACCGCCAGGCAGCCGGCCGCCACCAGCCACATGGAGGCGAACGCGGGTCGCCCGGGCACCCCGACCGCACGTCCGTCCGTCGCCGGCGCGCGCCCGGCCTCCGGAGCGCGCACCTCCCTCTCGCGCAGGAAGCGGGGCTGTGCGGCGGGGACCCGCATGCGGGCCGCTACGCGCTGGCCTCGACGCGCGCAGCCGCGCGTACGCGCGACCAGCCGCCGTAGCGAGTCACCAGCACGAGCAACCCGACGAGCGTGATCGGCACGAAGAGCAGGAAGCGCAGCAGGATGAGGTAGGAGAAGGCGACGGAGCCGGTGCCCCCGATCGCCTTGACGCCGAAGACGACCGCGGCGTCGAATGTGCCTACGTAGCCGGGCGCGGCGGGGAGCATCGCGAACAGGTTGGTCAGCGCCACGACGTACAGGGCGCCCATGCCGCTGATCTCCAGCTCCACGGAGCGGGCGACGGCGAGGTACACGGTTGCCTCGACGGACCAGATCAGGAGGGAGGCGGCCAGCAGAACGAGCCCCTCGCGGCTGACCAGCGCCCGCGGGGCGCCGGCAAGCGGCCGCAGGAACTCGTGCAGCCGCCCGAGCGCGCCCCGCCTGCGCAGCGCGCGAAAGGCGACCAACGCGACGGCGAGCAGGACCAGGCCGGCCCCGGCCACCAGCAGCGGGCGGTCGCTGGGAAGCGTGGTCTTCCGCAGGACCAGGTAGACCACGAGGACGAAGATCGAGCCCAGCGCCAGGGCGTCCAGGATCCGCTCCGCGAGAACGGTGCCGAGCAGCATGCGCTTGCCGGCTTCCGTGCGCCGCGAGAGAAGGACCACCCTGAGCATCTCACCGGCGCGGGCCGGCAGGACGTTGTTGCCCATGTAACCGACGGTGGTCAGACCGTAGCTGTCGGCGCGGCCGGCCTTCACCCCGGTGAGGTGCAGCACGCGGTGCCAGCGCTCGCCGCGGAGCAGCGTCACGAGGGCGTACAACCCGGCGCCGGCGAGCAGCCAGGCCAGGGCCCCGGCGGTGCTCGGCAGCTCGGGAGCGTCCTGATGCGAACCCCACCAGACGACCGCCGCCAGGGCGACCAGCGAGAAGAGGGCTTGGATGACCGCGAAGCGTCGGTTCATGGCTCGGTGCCGGAATCGGCGCACCGCCTGTGTGGTGCTCGTCCGCGCGGACGCCCGGCCTTTCCCTGTCAGTTGCTGAGCCGCGTGGTGGGACGGCCGGGTCGAGCGCATCACGGTAGCAGGCGAAACGGCGCCTGGATGCGGCGGCCCGAGCGTGTACTCTGGACGCCGCTCGCGCCCATCCTCGCCAGCTTGCCTCGACTTCTGCCGACACTCGCCATCGCGGCAATGGCCGCGCTCGCCGGACCGGCCGCGGCTCAGACCGGCGGCGCCCCCCCGACCCCGCCAGGGCCGGCCCCTCCGCCGCCTCCCCCACCGCCGCTCAAGGTGCAGAAGCCGAGCAAGAGGGTGATCATCCGGGAGGGTCAGCCGAACCGGCTGTTGCTCGGCGGCACCTGGTACTTCCGGCAGGACAACGAGCTCCAGGGTGAGCGGCGGCGCTACTTCGCCCAGCGGTCGCTGGTCGGCTGGACCGCGATCGGGCTGCCGCACAACTGGAACGCCTCCGACACCGTGCTCGACGCGCAGGGGGTCGGCTGGTATCGAAAGGAGTTCAGGCTGCCGCGCGCCCCGCGCGGGGGTAGCCGTCGCTGGATCGTCCGCTTCGAGTCCGTGAACAACCGCGCCGCGGTGTGGCTGAACGGCAAGAAGATCGGCGTGGGTGGGCCGAGCTACTTGCCCTTCGAGCTCGACCTGAAGGGTCTGCGCAGGGGGCGCAACCGCCTGGTCGTCAAGGTCTCGACCCGGCGCGGCCGCGACGACCTGACGCACTGGAAGGGCTACGGCCGCGGTGACTGGTGGAACTTCGGAGGAATCTCTCGCGAGATCTACGTCAGGCCCGTGGACACGGTGGACATCCGCGACCTGGCGGTCATCCCGCGGCAGCGCTGCGTGCGCTGCTCGGCGCGCGTCGACGTGCACCTCGTCATACGCAACCTCTCTCGTGGAACGCGGCGGGTGCAGCTTGCCCTGCTGTTGCGCGGCAAGGGCAGGAGGGCCCAACGCATCGAGGTCTCGCCGCGGCGGATCGGCGGCAACTCGAGTCGCGAGATCGTCACGAGCTTCAGGATCCGGCGGCCGCGCCTCTGGCAGCCGGGTCGCCCCAGTCTCTACCGGCTCACGGCAACGGCCGCGGTGGACGGCCGGCGCCGCTCCAGCTTCCTCAGGCTGTTCGGGGTCCGGAAGATCCAGCGGCTGGGGGACGGTCGGGTGCTGCTCAACGGCCACAAGCTCCAGCTGCGCGGGGCGAGCATCCACGAGGACGATCCCACCACGGGCTCCGCGCTCACGCGGGGGCAGCGCTCGAACCTGCTGAGCGACCTCCGGCAGCTCGGGGCCACGATCACGCGCGCGCAGTACCCGCTCCACCCGGCCTTCATGGAGGCGTGCGACCGCCTGGGGATCCTCGTCTGGAGCATGGCGCCGGTCTACCAGCTCCCGAACCGCAGCCTCGACCGCCCAAGCGTCCGCAGGGACGGCATCGCGGTCACCCGCCGAACCGTCCTGCGTGATCGGAGCCACCCTTCGGTACTCGCCTGGTCGCTCGGGAACGAGTTCGCGCAGGAGGGGTTCGAGCACGCCGCGGTCGGGCCCGGGTTCGCCCGCTACGTCGCCACGGGCGCTCGGGCGATCCGCAAGCTCGACAACACCCGCCTGGTCGCGCTCGACCGTCACGCCCGGATCGGGGAGCCCACGTACTCGCCCGCCTTCAACACGCTCGACGCGCTCGGCATCCACGACTACTTCGGCTGGTACCGCACGGCACCCGAAACCCGGCCGCCGTCCCGGAGCGCGGAGTTCGGCCCGTTCCTCGACGCGATTCACGCCCAGCATCCGAGCACCGCGATGTTCGTGACCGAGTTCGGCGCCGAGGCCACCGGCAGCGGACCGGCGACCACGCGCGGAACGTACGAGTTCCAGGCGAGCTTCCTGCGAGAGCACCTGGCCATCCACGCCGCGAGGCCCTACGTGAACGGCTCGCTCATCTGGATCCTCAAGGACTTCCGGGTCGGCCCAGGCTGGACAGGCGGCAATGACGAGAGGCGGGCCACCCCGCCCTGGAACAACAAGGGCCTGATCGACCAGAACGGCAGCTTCAAGCCGAGCTTCTTCGAAGTGCGCGACATCTTCGGACGGACCCCGCCGCTCGGGTAGGCCGAGCACGAACGCTAGGCTCAGGCCGCGTGAGAACGATCGGCTCCACGGCCATCATGCTCGCGCTGGCCCTCACCGGTTGCGGCGGCGGCAAGGCAGGACCCGACTCGAACGAAAGGCGCGGGGTCGCGTTCGACTGCCTGAAGAACGAGCATAAGCTCCCGGCGCGACTCAGCGGGGAGGACGCGATCCAGATCGGGAACCCACGCACCGGGCCCCGCGTTCGCTTCTTCCTGACGCGTGGGCTGGCGGAGGCCGAGCAATTCCAGGGCACCGCCGAGGGCACCATCCAGAGCGGCAGCGCCCTGATCTACGTCCGGCGGAACGGCGACAAGGTCCTGAAGCAGGTCGAGGACTGCATCGACAATCTCTGACGGGATCGTGGACTAGCCGGTCGCAGCTCCGCCGGATGGCGGAGGCCCCCGTCCGGCTCGAGCGATCAGCGCCTCAGCAGCCGGGCGATGAAGCCGCCGACGACCGCGTAGATCAAGGCCGCCAAGCCCCAGTTCACGCCCACGTTGGGCTTGTGGCTGTCCATCTTGAAGACGTTGTCGAACGGGCGGCCAGGAACTTGCCGGCGTCCACCAGGGCGCTGACGATCTCGTTGGCAGGCCGCTTCGCACCGCCCCTCCGACTCTTCCCTTCGCCATCGCGGCCCGGTCCCCGGGTCAGGCGGCCCCCAACCGGCGCAATCCGCCGCCGGGCTCGATTTCCAGGACCTCGACCCGGTTGCGTCCCTGGTGGAAGGACGGCTCGGGCACCATCGCGGCGAAGATCACGTCGTTGTTCGTCGCCAGATGAAAGCTGCGGGTGGTTGCCTCGATCTTCCCGTTGACCGCTATCGCGAGATCGCGGCCGGTGGGGACGCCCTTGAGGTGCCCGGTCACGTGCACCGGGATCGTCGGCGCCCGCAGGTCCACGTGGGGGTACTCCCGAGCCGCCACGAAGCTCGCGCCCGAGCCCGCCGATACCTTGAAGCTCGACAGCGGCTTGAACAGAAGGTCCTGGCGCGGCCCGATACGGAAGAGGCGCAGGGGACCGTCACGCCCGTCCCCGAAGAGCGCAAGCTTGCGCTCGAGCTGGTTGTGGTGTCGCCGCTCCCAGCGCGGGATGTCGAAGTAGAGCGTCTTGAACGTGTTGCGCTGGAGGATCCGTATCCGCCGCCGGCGGCGGTCCGTCGGGCTGAACGCGGACTGGCCGTCCATCTTGACCTTGGGGTCGATGTTCAGCACGTCGAAGATCGTCGGCAGGATGTCGATCGACTCCGCGTAGGTGTCGTTGATCCGGCCCTTCTTCTGCGCGGGCGCCTTGAGGAAGAACGGGATCGGTCCGATCTCCTCGGCGTTGGCCCGGGTCAGCGTCCGGCGGTCTCGCTTGTGGAGATCGAAGGCGACGCCGTGGTCGGCGGCCACCACGATCAAGGACTTGTCGTAGAGACCGCTCCGCTTCAGATGCCGAAGCAGCTCGCCGAGCTCGTGGTCAGCGAAGCCGGACTGGAGGAGGTGGCGCTGGTAGAGCGACTCGATCTGGGTCGGGTCGTTGTACGCCTCGCTGGAGAGCCCCGGGATCGGGTCCCGTGCCGGGCGTCGGTACTGCTTGCCGTCCGGCAGGTACTGCCACGGCACGTGCGGCAGCAGCGTGTGCTTGAAGTTGAGTGCCGGCCGGGGCTCGTTGCGGATCCGAGAGACCCACTGGTCGAAGCGCTTGTTGCGGTTTCGGTTCAGGTTCGCGCGCGTGTTCGGCTGGTCGCCGGGGCCTCCGCCGCCGCCTCCTCCGTCTCCCCCGCCGAAGTTGCCCCAGTTCTCGGACACCGAGGTGAGGTCGTGCTCGATGCCGGGCGGCGAGACGACGTGCAGCCACACGAGACCGAGGTCGTCGAACATCGACTTCATCCGGTCGCCGTACGACTCGTCGAGCCGCTCGTCCTTGCAGAGGTCGCGTGGGCAGACGCTCGTGGCCTCCTCCGACACGTTGAGGCGGTGGGTCTTGGCCAGCAGGGTGAAGATGCTGTGCGGGTGGTCGGCGGAAGTCGGCAGCTTGTCCTTGGAGGGCAGGTTGCCGTCGAAGATCGCCGGCTGGGCGCGCTCGGTCGAGTCGTAGATCGCGTAAGCGTTGCGGAACCAGGTGGAGTTCCGCGCGAGCGAGGCGAAGGCGGGATAGCGCACGGGATCCACCAGCCCCCGGTCGTCGAGCAGGGAGTTGACCGGGAACTCGTCGAAGAGCACGATCACGATGTTGGTGCGTGAGACCCCGCCGACCGTCCGGGCACCCGCCTCGCTCGCGAAGGCGAGCTTCGAGACGGGCGAGATGACCAGGAAGATGAACAGGAAGACGAGTGGCGCCGGCGAGAGGACGTTGAGGAAGGAGCGAACGACCTCGGCGCGGGCGTAGGCGAAGGCGGCCAGCAGGCCGAGGATCGCCGACGCGACGATCAACACGCTGTCGGAGGCGTCGATCGTCTTCTTCAGGAGCTCGGCCGCGAACAGCGCGACCAGCCCCGCCACCAGCAGGAGATGCACGGCCTGCCGGGCGCGGCGGTGTACCAGCCCGGCCAGCAGCTCGAGAGCGATCCCCGCGACCGGCGGCAACAGCACCGCGTAGATCCCGAACGAGATCACGTCGAACGACGGCGCGCCCCGTGCCGCGAAGAACTCCGGGTTGTCCGAGAGCAGATTGAACAGGGGCTGAGCCACGGCGAACGCAGACAGCACCGCGAGGTGGGCGAAGTCCCAGAAGACGCCCTTCCAGAACTCGCTGCGAGTCGACTCGCCTGGGCGCACCCGAGCCGCCCTCTCGGCAGTGCTCATGCCTGCTTGGGGACCGCGAAGTAGAGCGCCCGCGTGCCGGACTGGAGCCGCTCGCTCCGCGTGACGTCGAACGCCTCGCCGAGGCAACGCTCGAAGAACCCGAGCTCGTAGTCCGGGTGGAGCCCCTCGCGCTTCGGCGCGAGCAGCTTCTGCACCATCGGGTCCTCACGGGTGGGGAACTCGACCACGAGGGCGCCGCCGAGCCTCGCGAACCAGTCGACGAGCTCCGCGACCGGGACGTTGGCGCTGATCGCGAGGTGGTGGACGAGCGCGAGCGCGAGCACCAGGTCGGGGCTGCCGCGATCCGGCAGCGCCTTGCGCTCGAGCCCCCGCCAGCCCAGACCCGGGGACGGGTCGGCCAGGTTCATCGTCAGCGGCAGGACGGTCTCCTCGCCCGCGTCCCGCAGCTCCCGGTAGAGCAGCTCGACAGGCCCCTGGTCGGCGTCCACCGCCACCACATAGCGGGCCCCCTCCGCGGCGATTCTCGAATAACGCCCGTTGTTGCAGCCGATGTCCCAGACGAGTCGCCATGGCCTCGAGGTCGCCATCTCGCGGACGAAGTCGTCCTTGCGGCGGGCGTCCTCGTCCGTGTAGGTGTTGCGCTCCCCGTAGCGGACCCACACCCCCGCGGGCGGGTCCCACTCGAGCCGCGAGACGAGCTTTCGCATCTTGCGCACGTTGGCGACGATCAGCTGCTTGCCCATTCCCGCGCGCTTGACTTCTTGCTTCGTCTCCTTGGGCCGGTCGGCGTACCGCTCCTCGAGCCGCGCGTGGAGGAACACGTTCGTGGTGAGGCCGCGCCGGAACCGGTCGCGGAACGACATCAAGCCGCGCATCTGCTTCGGGGTGACGCCGTCGATCGAGCCACGCAGCCAGGGCTGGAAGGGGACCCCCTTCGCCGCCTGGAGGAGGAGCGGGTACAGATACAGCATGCAGAACTGGCGATAGCCGACCCACGGCTCGCCCTCGCGCACGCGCTCGAACGAGCCGACATCGACGAAGATCGCCCGGCCCCCCTTGAACTGCACGTTGTATGGCGACGAGTCCTTGAGGATCAGGTCGTGCTCGAGGGCGGCCAGCAGCAGGTCCAGCTGCAGCAGCGCCGCGTCCTTGAGCATCGAGAAGGTCCACTCATAGGGGTAGGAGACGAACGGGACGCGCTCGTGCTTCAGAACGCCGGCGATCTCCGTGGGGAGCACGCCGGCGGCGGCGGGCGCGCCGTCCGCCCGCTCCGTTCGGACGATGCGCGGATCGTCCAGGAGGCCGCTCGCGGCCAAGGCCTCGAAGTCCTCCATCCCCTCCTTCGAGAGCGCCCGGTAGATCGCGTCGCCGGCATAGAAGACGCGGCTCTCCGGGTCCCGGAACGAGCCCGGCTCTATGCCGGCGGGCGCGGAGGTCTGGGAGCGAGGCGTGGACATCGCGCAGGGGAAAGCCGCCGCCCGACGCGGAACCATGCGCCGGGGCGGCGGCGAAGTGTAGAAGGCGCGCGCCGCTGCAGGGCGCGAGGATGTTAAGCGCCTAGGCCGAGTCCGGCTTGGAGGCGGCGTCGGCCTGCGGATCCTCCTTCTTGATGCGGAGGAACTTCAGCAGCCGGTTCCAGTAGAGCTTGGCGGTGACCGCCACCGCAGCGAGGCCTCCAGCGATGATCTGGAGGATCATGCTCCCGCTGCCGGGATCCAGGTAAGCGAGAACGGTGGTCATCGTCGGGGGCTCCAGAAGAGATCGGGGACGCGGGCCACGGTAGCAGACGATGTTGTCGTTTCGTTACCGATGCAATGAATGTGAAAGTGCGGTGAAAGCAGCTTGACTCTCTACCCTACCCGGGTCACGCAATGAAGCTGATCGTCCAGATTCCCTGCTTCAACGAGGCCACCCAGCTTCCAGAGACGCTCGCCGAGATCCCCCGCTCCGTGCCGGGCTTCGACGAGGTCGAATGGCTCGTGGTCGACGACGGATCCGACGACGACACGGTCGAGGTCGCGCGCGCCCACGGCGTCGACCACGTGGTCCGGCTGACGAACAACAAGGGCCTGGCGGCGGCCTTCCAGGCCGGCCTCGACGCCTGCCTCAAGCTCGGCGCCGACGTGATCGTCAACACGGACGCGGACAACCAGTACCCCGGGGGCGACATCCCCAAGCTCGTGCAGCCAATCCTCACCGGCCAGGCGGACATGGTGATCGGCGACCGCGAGACCGACCTCATCGAGCACTTCTCGCCGCTGAAGAAGCGCCTCCAACGCTGGGGCAGCGCGGTGGTCCGGCGCGCCTCCGGCACCAGCGTTCCCGACACGACTTCCGGCTTCCGCGCCTACAACCGCGAGGCGGCGCTCCAGGTGCAGGTGGTGTCCAAGTTCACCTACACGCTCGAGACGATCATCCAGGCCGGGAAGATGCTGGTGGCCGTCGAGCACGTCCCGATCGGGACGAATCCGAAGACGCGCGAGTCGCGGCTGTTCCCGTCGATGTGGGCGTACGTCCGGCGAAACACAACCGCGATCTTCCGCATCTACACGCTGTACGAGCCGCTGCGCGTGTTCCTCGCCGCCGCCGCTCTCACGGCACTGATCGGGGCGGTGATCTGGGTCCGCTTCCTGTGGTTCTTCATCTCCGGCGAGGGCGAGGGCCACATCCAGTCGCTGATCCTCGGCTCGACGCTGTTCATAGTCGCCGTGCAGTTCGCAGCCCTGGGCGTGCTCGGCGACATCCTGGCCGGCAGCCGGGTCCTCCAGCAGCGGATCCTGGAGCGGGTGAGGCGAGTCGAGCTCCGAGTCGGGGTGGCACCGTCCCACTACGAACCCGGCAAGGAGGCGACCGGTCAGGCCGCGACCACCGGCGCGCGGGCCGCCGGGGCCACCGGCAAGCCTGCGGATCCCTCGGATCCCTACAGCGGACCCTCCGGGCCGTCGCCCGAGAGGATCGAGGCGTGACCGGCCCGCCCGGCTGCGAGCCCCTCTCCGCGCGGCGGCTCCCCACCAGCGACGCGACCGGCATGGCCGCGGAGGTCCCTACCGGCAACACCTTCAACAAGTACGGCTCGTCCAACCCGGTGGTGAAGCGGCTGATGGCCGGCTTCCACGGCGCCCTCGACGAGCTCTGGGAACGAGCGCGCCCCGACTCAGTGCTGGACGTCGGCTGCGGCGAGGGCGTTCTCACCGAGCAGTGGGCCGATCGGCTCGGCGACGGCCGGGTGGTGGGGATCGACCTCGACGACCCCAAGCTGCGCGTCCAGTGGGAGAGGCGCCGCCGCGACAACCTCGAGTTTCGGGCCGATGAGGCGTCGTCGCTCTCCTTCGCGGACGCCGAGTTCGACCTCGCGGCCGCGATCGAGGTGCTCGAGCACGTGCCCAAGCCCGAGGCCACGCTCTCCGAGATGGCGCGGGTGGCCCGCGGGCATCTGCTCGTCTCTGTCCCGCGCGAGCCGCTCTGGCGCGCGCTCAACGTGGCGCGCGGGGCCTACTGGCGGTCGCTCGGCAACACCCCCGGACACCTGAACCACTGGTCCAAGCGGGCGTTCGTCTCCCTCCTCTCGCGCTACGGCGAGGTGGAGGCGGTGCGCTCGCCCTTCCCCTGGACCATGCTGCTTGTCCGCGTCGACTGAGCGCACACGCGGGCTGACCTCGAGCAAGGCGCCCCTCGCGACGTACGGCCGCGGCGCGGCGATCCTGTCCGCGGGGATCGGCACGACGGGGCTGATCACCTTCGCCTACTTCTCGCTCGCCAGCTACGCGCTGCCCGAGTCCGAGTACGGAGGGATCACGCTCTTGTGGTCGGCCGTCTTCATCACGGTGTCGGTGCTCTACCGGCCCGTCGAGCAGCTGCTGTCGAGGACCATTGCCGACCGCGACGCGCGCGGCGTGACCGGCAACGAGCACCTGCGGGTCGCCGCCACCATCCAACTCGCCCTCGGTCTGCTCTTCGCCGCGGCGGCCCTGGCGCTGAGGGGCCCTCTCCAGGACGACCTCCTGGGCGGCGTCGCGGCGCTCTACTGGATCCTCATCGCCACCGTGCTCGCCTACGCGGCGAGCTACTTCGCGCGCGGGTTCCTCGCCGGCCACCACCGCTTCGGGCTCTACGGCGCGCTGGTCCTGATGGAGGCGAGCTGCCGCTTCCTGTTCGCGCTCGCGGTGACCGTGGGAATCGCCGAGGGCCAGACCGCGGTGGCGCTGGGGATGGCGGCGGCGCCCGTGGTTTCGCTCGCTGTGGTGCCCTGGGCGCTGGGGAGGCGCCTTCGGCGCCGGGCCCCAGTGGCCAGTCGCCAGGCTCTGGAGGAGGCAGCGGACCCGGAGGCGGAGGCTCAGGGCGAGCCCGAATTCACCTTGGCTCGGGGCGCCGGCTTCGCGGCTGCGGTGCTGCTGATCATGCTCTCCGAGCAGACCTTCCTCAACGCCGGACCGCTGCTCGTGAAGGTGACGGAGGGCGGGAGCGCGGCTCTTGCCGGGTTCGTCTTCAACGTCCTGCTGATCGCGCGAGCGCCCCTGCAGCTCTTCCAGGCCATCCAGACCTCGATCCTTCCCCACCTGACGCGACTCCGGGCCGGAGGGGAGACCGATCCCTTCCGTCGCAGCGTCAACGTCACCCTCGCAGCCATAGCGGCCTTCGCCGTGGGCGTGGCGCTGGTGATGCTGGCGGTGGGTCCGTCGCTCATGGGCGTCGTCTTCGGCGGCGCGGGGGACTACGGCCGCGGCGGCCTGGTGCTGATCTCGCTGGGAATGGGCCTCTACCTCTCGGCGGCCACACTGAACCAGGCGCTCCTGGCGCGGGCTCTGGCGCGGGCGGCCTCGATCTGCTGGCTGGCGACCGCGGCAGGGTTCGCGGCCTTCCTCGTCCTGGTCGACTTCGACAATCGCGTGTTGCAGGTGGAGACCGCCTACCTGGGGGCCGCGCTGGCCCTCTGCGGCACGCTCTACGCGCTCTACCGTCGAGGCTGATGGCGGACACGATCTTGATCCCCGGTCGCTTCAACGGCCCCCCGGACTCGGCCAACGGGGGCTATACGTGCGGACTGGCCGCGGGGCTCCTCGAAGTGACGACGGCGGAGGTGTCGCTACGCGCCCCGCCGCCCCTCGAGATCCCGCTGGAGGTCGAGCGCGAGGAGGACCAGGTCGTCCTTCGGCAGGCAAAGACGCTCGTGGCCGAGGGCCGTCCGGGCGAGCTCGAGCTGGAGCCGCCCGAGGCGATCGATCCAGAGCTCGCCGACCAGGCGTCGCGCGCCGGTTACGAGCGCTGGAGCTCGCGCCACCCGTTCCCGACGTGCGTGATCTGTGGACCGGAGCGCGAGCCGGGCGACGGATATCGGGTCTTTCCCGGGCCGTTGGCCGGAGCCGACCTGTTCGCGGCGGGTTGGACGCCCGACCCCTCGCTCGCGGGCTCGGATGGGCTGGTCCGGCGGGAGTGCGTCTGGGGAGCGCTCGACTGCCCGACGAGCGCGCCGGTCGCGAACTTCGGCGAGGGCCCGCCAGTGGTGCTCGCCCGACTGACCGCCTCCGTGGAGCGCCCGGTCATGGCCGGTCGCGCGCACTCCCTCGTCTCCTGGCCGATCGAGGTGGATGGCCGCAAGCGCCAGGCCGGGGTGGCGCTCTTCGACTCCGACGGAAGCCTCCTGGCCCGGGCGCGCGCCCTCTGGATCGAGCTCCGCCGGTAGGCTCCGGGAGGTGACGCTCCACCATCGCACCTGCCCGTTCTGCGAGGCGACCTGCGGCCTCGAGATCGAGACCCGTGGGCAGGACGTGGTCTCGATACGCGGCGACGAGGAGGACGTCCTGAGCCATGGGTTCATCTGCCCCAAGGCCTACGGGCTCAAGGAGCTGCACGAGGACAGCGATCGCCTGACGACTCCCCTCGTCCGCCGCGGCGGCGAACCGGTCGAGTCGAGCTGGGAGGAGGCCTTCGCCGAGATCGATCGCCGCCTCCCGCCCATTCTCGAGCAGCACGGGCGTAACTCGGCCGCCGTCTATCTGGGGAACCCCAACGCCCACAACCTCTCGGCGCTGATCTACGGGACCGCGTGGCTCCGTGCGCTCGGATCCCAGAACGTCTACTCGGCGAGCACCGTGGACCAGATGCCCAAGCAGGTCTCGGCCGGCCTGATGTTCGGAACGATGCTGAGCATCCCGGTGCCTGATGTGGACCGCACCGACCACATCCTGATCCTGGGCGCCAATCCGCTGGTGTCGAATGGGAGCCTGCTGACCGCCCCCGACATGCGCGGCCGGCTGCGGGCCATACGCGAGCGGGGCGGCAAGGTGGTCGTGGTGGACCCGCGCCGCACCCGCACGGCCCAGGAGGCCGACGAGCACCATTTCATTCGCCCGGGGACCGATGCCCACCTGCTGCTGGGGATCGCCTGCACGCTGATTGAGGAGGGGCTCGTCGAGCCGGGGCGCCTGGCGGAGCATTGCAACGGGCTCGAGGAGGTGCAGGAGCTGGCTCGCGAGTTCCAGCCGGAGCGGGTGGCCGCCGCCTGCGGGATCGAGGCCCGGGACATCCGCCGCATGGCGCGAGAGCTGGCTGCCGCCAGGCGCGCGGCCGTCTACGCCCGGATCGGGACGACGACACAGGAGTTCGGGACGCTCGCGAGCTGGGCGGTGGACGTCGTCAACGTGCTCACCGGCAACCTCGACCGCGAGGGCGGCGCCATGTTCACGCTCGCCGCGGCAGCGCAGAAGAACTCGACCGGCGAACCGGGCCGCGGCAAGGGCGTGCGCCTGGGCCGATGGCACAGCCGCGTGCGCGGGCTGCCGGAGGCCTACGGGGAGCTGCCGGTGGCCTGCCTGGCGGAGGAGATCGACACCGAGGGTGAGGGACGGGTACGGGCGCTGATCACGGTCGCCGGAAACCCGGTCGTCTCGACCCCGAACAGCGGGCGGCTCGAGCGGGCGATGGATTCGCTCGAGTTCATGCTCTCGATCGACCTCTACGTCAACGAGACGACCCGCCGCGCGGACGTGATCCTGCCGGCGCCGGAGCCGCTCGAGAAATCCCACTACGACCTGGCGCTCTACCAGCTCGCCGTCCGCGACGTGGCGAACTACTCGCCGCCGGTGCTGACCTACGACGGCGGTCGGCCTGACGAATGGGAGGTCTTCCTCCGCTTGGCGGGGATCGTCTCGGGCCAGGGCCCCCAGGCCGACATCGCGGCCCTCGACGAGCTGGTCGCGCGTACCCTGATCCAGCGCGAGCTGCCGGGCCGGGATCCCGACGAGGTGCTGAGCGAGCTCGAGCCGCGCCGTGGCCCGGAGCGCATCCTCGACCTCTTCCTGCGGGCCGGCCCCTACGAGCTGACGCTCGCCGACCTGGAGGCGAGCCCGCACGGCGTCGACCTGGGTCCACACCGGCGGCGTCTCCCCGAGGTGCTGCGTACGCCCTCCGGGAAGGTAGAGCTCGCGCCCGAGCCGATCGTGGCCGACCTCGACCGGCTGCGGGCATCGCTGAAGCGAAGGCCGGCGGAGCACGGCGAAGCGGGGCCGAGCGCTGCCGGCTCAAACGGGCGGGAGATGATGCTGATCG
This sequence comes from Actinomycetota bacterium, assembly GCA_046729895.1. Classification (GTDB taxonomy): domain Bacteria; phylum Actinomycetota; class Thermoleophilia; order Solirubrobacterales; family Thermoleophilaceae; genus DASXBA01. The sequence continues at coordinate 10,496 of JBKPHP010000022.1, read as the reverse complement.
GGCGCCGCCAACTGCGCTCGAACAACTCCTGGATGCACAACCTGAACGCGCTCGTGAAGGGCAAGGACCGTTGCACGATGCACGTGAACCCCGAGGACGCCGGCCGACTGGGGCTGACCGAGGGGAAGTTGGCGCTGGTGCGCTCGGCGACCGGGGAGATCGAGGCGCCCGTGGAGATCACGGACGCGATCATGCCCGGCGTGATCTCGATTCCCCACGGTTGGGGCCACGGCGTCGCCGGCGTCCGGATGCGCGTGGCTTCCGAGCACCCGGGCGTGAACAGCAACCTCCTGGCCGACGAGTCGCTGGTGGACCCCGTCTCGGGCAACGCCGTGCTGAACGGCATCCCAGTAGAGGTAACCGCGGCGTCCTAGTCCGCAGTCCTCAGTCCGCAGTCCTCAGGGTAACTATTGCCCTGAGGACTCACGACTGAGGACTATGCACTGGCCGCGCTTAAATCGGCTGCAGCATAGATTCACCGCAGTTCCGACAGATCACGTTCGCGGTGTCCGACATGCGGGCGATCGTCGAGTGGGCTCCGCAGTTGAGGCAGTCGGAACGCAGCTGGAAGCGGCGCAGGCAGTTGACGCAGCGGTAGCGGCCCGCGAGGTTGGTGCCGCGTAGCCACGGCTCGCCGCACGCGGGGCACTCGAGCCCCAGGTTGATCCGCTCCTGTTCAGCCACCCGTTGCATTCTGCCCTCTTCCCCGGTCGAGTTCCCCGGCGTGCCCGCGCAGGTATGCGGCTCCGTCCATGGGTCGCCTGCCCGGGGGGTGGACCTCGATCAGCTCCAGTGCGCCGTTTGCGGTCCCGAGGAGGAGCCGGCGGTCGCGACTTCCGAGCTCACCGGGCGCGGGCTGGCCGGGGGCGGAGTCGACCCGCGCCCGCCGGACGCCCAGCCGCCCGCCGTCCGAGAGCTCGACCCAGGCACCGACGTGCGGGTGCAGCGCCCGGACCCGGCGCTCGAGCTCGTCCGCCGGCCGCGCGGGGTCGAGCCGGCGGTCCTCGGCCTGGATCTTCTCGGCGTAGGTGACGCCCTCGGCCGGCTGCTCGGTGAACCCCGGCCGGGTGTCCAGCGCCGCCACCAGCAGCTCGCCCCCGAGGACGGCGAGACGCGAGGCGAGCGTCCCGTAGTCGTCGTCAGGGCGGATCGGCTCCCGCCGCTGCAGGCAGATGGGCCCGGCGTCGAGCTCGGCGGTGGGGCGCATGATCGTGACGCCGGTCTCAGCGTCGCCGGCCTCGATCGCTCGCTCGATCGGGGCGGCGCCGCGCCAGCGGGGGAGCAGCGACGGGTGCACGTTGAGCATCTGGTGCTCCGACAAGAGCGGTTCCTTGATCAGGGCGCCGAAGGCGCACATGCACACGATCTCCGGTCGGGCGGCCCTGATCTGGTCGCGGGCCTCGTCGGAGTTGACGCTCTCGGGCTGGATCAGGTCGATCCCGAGCACTCGCGCCGCCTCGGCGGCGGGCGGCGGGCCGAGCCGCCGGCCCCTCCCCTTCGGGCGGTCGGGGCGCGTGACCACCAGGGCCGGCCGGTGGGCGCTGTCGGCGAGCCGCTCCAGCACGGTGACGGCGAACTCGGATGTGCCGAGATACACGGTGCGCAAGCGGGGCGACGCTATCGCCTCTCAGGGCCGAGGAGATCGGCCGCTCGGTGGTCGGCCGCCGCCGTCCGGTCAGCGAGAGCGGTGCGCCGCGCCGCCGATCCGCTCCCAGGCGGGGTTTCTAGCCCGCGGCTCCGGGGCAAACGATCGCTAAGAGCAAGAGGGAGAGAGGGACATGTATCACCAAGACCTCAGTCCGGTTTCGGACTCGCTCGGTCTGTCGTCCATCTTCGCGTTGCTCCCACTCGTCACGCTGTTCGTTCTGCTGGGCGGCGTGAAGATGAAGGCCCAGTGGGCGGCGCTCATATCGCTCGGCGTCGCGATGTTCGTGGCGCTCGCGGTCTACGGCATGCCGATCGACCAAACGGCGCTGTCCGCGTCCGAGGGAGCGACCTTCGGCCTGTTCCCGATCATGTGGATCGTCGTCACGGCGATCTGGGTCTACAACATGACCGTCGAGACGGGGCATTTCGCCGTGCTGCGGCGATCGTTCGGCACGATCTCCGACGACCAGCGGGTGCAGGCCGTGATCGTGGCATTCTGCTTCGGCGCGCTGATGGAGGCGCTGGCCGGCTTCGGCACGCCGGTCGCCATCACCTCGGTGATGCTTATCGGGCTCGGCTTTCGCCCGATCAAGGCCGCCGCCGTGGCGCTGGTGGCCAACACCGCGCCGGTGGCGTTCGGGGCGATCGCGATCCCGATCACGACGCTCGCGGAGACGTCCGGGCTCGACAAGCAGGACCTGGGCTCGATGGTGGGTCGCCAGACGCCCTTCCTGGCGCTGATCGTGCCCCTGATCCTGATTGGCATGGTCGACGGGCGACAAGGCATCCGCCAGGCGTGGCCCGTCGCGGTGATCGGTGGCACGACCTTCGCGATCGGCCAGTTCGCCTGCTCCAACTTCGTCTCGGTGGAGCTCACGGACATCGTGGCGTCGCTGCTCGCGACCGGCGCGATAGTCGCGTTCCTCCAGGTGTGGCACCCCACCGCGCCAGTGCCGGCCGGGCGCTTCACGCGTCCCGCGGTGGCCGGCGGCGAGTCCCACAACCCGGCGCTGGAGCGGGAGGTCACGCGCAAGGAGGGTCGCGAGAAGGACACTGCGCTCGACATCGCCCGTGCGTACGCCCCCTACGTGATCATCATCGCGGTCTTCGGCATCGCCCAGATCGCGTCGGTCAAGAGCTGGATGGAGAGCTCGCCGCGGACGGTGGAGTTCGCCTGGCCGGGCCTCGACGTGGTGAACCCAGACGGCGAGGCGCTCGACAGCCTCACCTTCAAGTTCAACTGGCTGCCGGCGGCCGGAACGCTGATGTTGATCTCCGGCCTGGTCACCATGGCGGCGCTCGGGGTGGGGCCGCGGCGCGCGCTGCGCGTGTTCGGGCGGACGCTCGATCAGCTGAAGTGGGCGATCCTCACCGTCGCGGCGGTGCTGGCGCTCGCCTATGTCATGAACCAGTCCGGCCAGACGATCACGCTCGGCCTGTGGGCGGCGGGCGCCGGCGGGCTGTTCGCCTTCCTCTCGGCGCTGATCGGCTGGCTCGGCGTGGCGGTGACCGGGTCGGACACCTCCTCGAATGCGCTGTTCGGCGCGCTCCAGGTCACCGCGGCGAAGGATGCGGGGGTCTCCCAGACCCTGCTTGCCGCGGCAAACAGCTCCGGCGGCGTTCTGGGGAAGATGATCTCGCCCCAAAACCTGGCGATCGGGGCTGCCGCAGTGGGACTGGCCGGTCGCGAGGGGGACCTGTTCCGTAAGGTGCTCCTCTGGAGCCTCGTGCTCGTCCTGTTCATGTGCGGGCTCGTGTACCTGCAGTCCACGGGGGTGCTCGACTGGATGGTCGTGAAGTGAGCGGAGCCGGTCCGGCCTTCGGCGAGGGGCCCCAGGAGCGTGAGCCGCGGGAGCACCCGCGCGACCTGGGGCCGCTGGTCGAAGAGCTGGGCCGGATCGCGGGACCCGAGCAGGTAATCACGCAGGAGCACCAGCTCCGGACCTACGAGTCGGACGGGCTTCTCCAGTACGCCGTCACACCGGCGGCCGTGGTGCTGCCCGGCAGCGCGGAGGAGGTACAGCAGGTCGTGCGGGCCTGCCACCGGGCGGGGGTGCCCTGGGTGGCGCGGGGAGCGGGCTCGGGCCTCTCGGGCGGCGCGCTCCCGATCGAAGAGGGGGTCCTGATCGCGCTGGCGCGGCTCCGGCGGATCCTCGACGTCGACCTCGAGAACCAGCGCGTGCTGTGCGAGCCGGGGGTCACCAACGTCGCGGTCTCCGAGGCGGTCGGGCCTACGCACTTCTATCCCCCCGACCCCTCCAGCCAGATCGTCTGCACGATCGGCGGGAACGTGGCCGAGAACTCCGGCGGCGCGCACTGCTTCAAGTACGGCTTCACGACCAACTACGTGACCGGGCTCGAAGTGATCCTGCCGGACGGCGAGCTGTTGCGGCTCGGGGGCCGGGAGCTCGACCGCCCGGGCTACGACCTGGTCGGGGCGTTCGTGGGCTCCGAGGGCACGCTCGGCGTGGCCACGAAGGTCTGGCTGCGGGTCGTCCCGAAGCCGGAGTCGGTTCGCACCCTGGTCGCCTTCTTCGGCTCCACCTCCCAGGCGGGCGAGGTGGTCTCCGAGATCGTGTCCGGCGGGATCGTGCCGGGAGCGATCGAGATGATGGACAACCTCTCGATCCAGGCGGCCGAGGCGCACACCGGCGCGGGCTACCCGGAGGACGCGGGCGCCGCGCTTGTGGTGGAGCTGGACGGCTCCGACGCCGAGTGCGAGGCGCGCTTCGAGCAGGTGGTGGACATCTGCGAGCGGGCGGGAGCGGACTCGATCCGGGTCGCCCGCGACGACGCCGAGCGCGACGTGATCTGGAAGGCTCGGAAGGCCGCTTTCGCGGCCATGGGCCGGCTGGCGCCGAACTACTACGTACAGGACAGCGTGATCCCGCGGACACGGCTGGCGGAGGTTCTTGCTCGGATCGACGAGCTGTCGGACGAGTACGGCTTGCGGGTGGCCAACGTCTTCCACGCCGGCGATGGCAACCTGCACCCGCTCGTCTGCTATGACGGCCGGGCGGAAGGCGAGGCCGAGCGCGCCGAGGAGCTGTCGGGCCTGATCGTCAAGACCTGCGTCGACGCCGGCGGCTCGATCACCGGCGAGCACGGCGTGGGAGTGGACAAGAAGCGCTACATGCCCGACATGTTCGGCGAGCCCGACCTGGCCGCGTTCCAGAAGCTGCGCTGCGCGTTCGACCCCGACCAGCTCGCCAACCCGGGCAAGCTGATGCCCACGCCGAGGCTTTGCGGCGAGGTTCCGGGACCGTACAGGCAGCACCCGCTGGAGGCGGCGGGTATCGCGGAGCGGTTCTGAGGTGAGTCGCCAGTCGCCAGTCGCCAGTCGCCATGAGCCGGGCACCGCCGAGCAGCTCGCAGAGCTCGTCGGCGCCGCGGAGGAGCCGGTTCGGATCGTTGGCGGCGGGACGAAGCTCGCCTGGGGCGGGCCCGTGGAGGCCGAGGTCGAGCTTTCGACCGCGGGACTCGATCAGACCCTCCAGCACAATGCCGGTGACCTGACCGCCGTGCTCGGGGCGGGCGTGCCGTTCGCCCGGGCGCAGGAGAAGTTCGGCGAGGCGGGGCAGATGTTGGCGCTCGACCCTCCCGACCGCGGCGCGACGATAGGAGGCGTCCTGGCGACCGCCGACTCGGGCCCGCTACGCCAGCGCTACGGGGCGCCGCGTGACCTGGTGCTCGGAGTCAAGGCCGCGCTGGCGGACGGCAGCCTGATCAAGTCCGGTGGCCGGGTGATCAAGAACGTGGCGGGCTACGATCTCGGCAAGCTGCTGACCGGCGCGTTCGGCACGCTGGGGACGATCGTCGAGGTCGCGGTCAGGCTGCACCCGCGGCCGGAGCGCACGGCCACGGCGGCGGGCGGGACGACGGACTCCGCCACGCTGGCCGCCGCCGCGCTCGAGCTCTCGCACGCTGCCCTCGAGGACCTGTCGCTCGACCTGCGCTGGGGCGGCGGGGACGGTGCCCTGCTAGCGCGGTTTGGCGGAGCGGCCCCGCGACCCCAGGCGGAGGGCGCGCTCCGGCTGATGAAGCGCGCCGGTCTCGACGGCTCACTGGTCGACGAGGACGAGGACGTCTGGTCGGTCCAACGCGGCGGGCAGCGATCAGCGGACGGCACCGTGGTGCGGGTCTCAGGGGTGGCGAGTCAGGCGGGCGACCTCCTGGCCGCGACAAGGCGGCTCGGCGCCCGGGTCGTGGGACGAGCGGGCCTGGGACTCTCGTGGATCGCGATCGAGGACCGCTCGCCCGAGGAGACCGCCGCGGCGGTGGAGGAGCTGCGGCGCGACCTCGACCCCTCTCCCTGCGCCGTCCTGGACGCGCCGCCGGAGCTGCGCCGGCGGATCGATGTCTGGGGATCGATCGACCCGGCGCTGCTCGGGCTCATGCACAGGGTCAGGGAGCGCTTCGACCCGGTGGGGATATTCAACCCGGGAGTGCTCCCCTGAGCCGCGCCTTCGACACCGAGCGCGCGCCGGAGCTCGACCTGATCGACGACTGCGTCCACTGCGGCTTCTGCCTGCCGACCTGCCCCACGTACTCGCTCTGGGGCGAGGAGATGGACTCGCCTCGAGGGCGGATCGTGCTCATGAAGGCAGGCCTCGAGGAGGGCTCCGAGCTATCACCGGAGATGGTCGAGCACTGGGACCGCTGTCTGGGCTGCATGGCCTGCGTGACGGCCTGCCCCTCGGGAGTCCAGTACGACAAGCTGATCGAGGACACCCGCGCCCAGGTGGAACGGAGGCACCCGCGCACGTTCCGCGAGCGGCTCCAGCGACGCGCCCTGTTCGCGCTCTTCCCCCACCCGGGCCGTCTGCGCGCGCTGGCGCCCCTGGCACGCTTGCACCCGCTTGGGCCGCGCGTTGGCCTGCGCTCCGCGCTCCGGCGCCTGCCCGAGCGCTTCCGGGCCGCCGGGGAGCGGCGTGGCACCGTGGCCCTGCTCCAGGGGTGCGTCCAGCGGGCCTTCTTCGGAGACGTGAACGAGGCGACAGCCCGGTCGCTCGCCGCGGAGGGCTTCGAGGTCCATGCCCCCCGTTCACCGCGCTGCTGCGGGGCGCTTCAGCTGCACGCCGGGGACGACGGGCCCGCGCGGGAGTTGGCGAGGGCCACGATCGCGGCCTTCGATCAGCACGATCTCGTCATCGTGAACGCAGCCGGCTGCGGCTCCGCTATGAGGGATTATCCCCACCTGCTGCGGGATGACCCGGCCTGGACCGAGCGGGCCGAGCGCTTCTCGGTCAAGGTCCGCGACGCGACCGAGCTGCTGGGCGAGCTGGAGCCGCAGGCTCCGCGCGCGGAGCTGCCAATGAGGGTCGCCTACCACGACGCCTGCCACCTGGCCCACGCCCAGGGGGTGCGCGAGCAGCCGCGCCGGTTGCTTCGCTCAATCCCTGGTCTCGAGCTCCTGGAGCCGCCGGACTGGGAGATCTGCTGCGGCTCGGCGGGGATCTACAACCTCGTCCAGCCCGGCGCCGCGCGAGAGCTGGGCGAGCGCAAGGCTCGCAACCTCCTGGACACGGGCGCCGAGGCCGTGGCGGCGGCGAACCCGGGCTGCGTGCTCCAGATCACCGCCCATACCAAGCGTCTGGGGCGGGAGCTTCGGGTATTCCACCCGATGGAGCTGCTCTGGAAGTCGATCGAGGAGGCCCGCGATGGCAAGCGTTGAGGTTGGCGGCGTCGAGGTCCGAGCGCCCGTCGAGGGGCGCCTGGCGGAAGTGCTGACGCCCGAGGCCCTCGACCTGGTGTCCTCGCTGCACCACGAGCTCGACGGCACCCGGCGCGAGCTGCTGCAGCGCCGCGAGCGACGACAGAAGGAGCTCGATGCGGGCGGCACGCTGGACTTCCTGGAGAAGACGCGCGAGGTGCGCGAGGGCGACTGGCGAATCGCCCCCGAGCCCGAGGCGCTCGCCGACCGGCGGGTTGAGATCACCGGGCCCACCAGCCGCAAGATGGTGATCAACGCCCTCAACTCCGGTGCCAAGGGGTTCATGGCCGACTTCGAGGATTCGAATTCGCCCACCTGGGAGAACATGGCCGGCGGTCAGGTCAACCTCGTCGACGCTGTCCGCGGCACGATCGAGCACGAGGAGAACGGCAAGGAGTACCGCCTCAAGGAGGACACCGCCACGCTGCTCGTGCGGCCCCGCGGCTTGCATCTTCCGGAGCGTCACCTGGTCGTCGGCGGCGAGCCGGTGGCCGGCGCCTTCATGGACTTCGGGCTGTTCCTCTTCCACAACGCGCGCGAGCTGCTCGAGCGCGGCGCCGGGCCGTACTTCTACATCCCGAAGCTCGAGTCGCACCTCGAAGCGCGTCTCTGGAACGACGCCTTCAGCCTCGCCCAGGGCGCCCTGGGCCTCGATCGCGGCACGATCAAGGCGACGGTGTTGATAGAGACGATCCCGGCCGCCTTCGAGATGGACGAGATCCTGTGGGAGCTTCGCGACCACTCGGCGGGGCTCAACGCGGGGCGCTGGGACTACATCTTCTCCACCATCAAGCGCTTCCGGACGCGCGAGGACTTCGTCCTCCCCGACCGTTCCAAGGTCACGATGACCGTGCCCTTCATGCGCGCCTACACGGAGCTGCTCGTCAAGACCTGCCACCGGCGCGACGCCCACGCGATCGGCGGCATGGCCGCGCTGATCCCCAGCCGTACCGACGAGGAGGCGAACCAGCGTGCCTTCGCCGCGGTGCAGGCGGACAAGAAGCGGGAAGCGAGCGACGGCTTCGACGGGACCTGGGTCGCCCACCCCGATTCGGTGCCGGTGGCGATGGAGCCCTTCGACGATGTACTCGGAGACAGCCCCAACCAGGTCGACCGGCGGCGCAACGACGTGGACGTGAGCGCCGAGGAGCTGCTCGACGTGCCGGCCACCCCGGGCGAGATCACGGAGGATGGGCTGCGCTCGAACGTGAACGTGGGCATCCAGTACATCTCGTCGTGGCTGCGCGGCAACGGCGCCGCTGGGATATACGGCCTGATGGAGGACGCCGCGACCGCCGAGATAGCGCGCAGCCAGGTTTGGCAGTGGGTCCGCCACGGCGTCGCCCTCGAGGACGGGCGGAAGATCACGCCCGAGCTCGTACGAGGGCTGGAGAGCTCGGAGCTCGAAAGGATCCGCGAGGAGATCGGCGACGACGACTGGTTCTACTCGGAGGGCCGCCCGGACCTCTCGCGCGAGCTGTTCGAAAGCGTCGCGCTGGACGAGGAGTTCGTGGAGTTCCTGACCCTGCCGGCGTACGAGCGGCTGGACGGCAACTAAGGGGAGATCCCCTGCTTCCGGCGTCGCTTTCGGGGGCGCCGGCTCTCATCGGCGGCCGAAGAGTTCGCCGCTCTCATGAGCAAGCGGCACTCTCCTCTGACTCGCGTGGCGGCTACCGCTCTTCGCGCGAAGCAGCACTCCGGCACTAACCCCCCATGGAAAGCAGGAGCGCGTTGGCGGTCGCTCCCGCGGGGTCCGCTGGCCGGAACGGGAATCAAAAAACGTCGAATTCGCGCTCCCTCATTCGACTCAAGTGGTAGAGGGGACTCAGAGAGCGAGCTTCCGTGACCGAAGGAGAATCGAGATGGGAAAGCTGATCGCGACCACGCAGGCCACCGTCGACGGTGTCGTAGACCCGGTCGCCGAGTGGGTGCAGGCCGACGGAGACCACGGCGACTACTCGTTCGAGCGTCAGGCGAGATCGAGCGGGCTGGTGCTGGGCCGCAAGACCTACGAGGGACTGGCGGGATATTGGCCGAGCCAGTCGGGCAAGTGGGCGGACATGGTCAACCCGATGCCGAAGTACGTCGGGTCCAACACCTTGTCCGGAGACCTGGAGTGGAACGCGACCCTGCTCGAGGGGGACATCAAGGACTCGATCCCGAAGCTGAAGGACGAGGTCGACGGTGACCTATTCATGCACGGGAGCGGTGAATTCGCGTACGCCCTCGCCGAGAAGGGCCTGATCGACGAGTACGAGGTCTACCTAAACCCGCTCGTCTGGGGCGAGGGAAACGTCCACGTGCTCGGCGACAGAGGAACCGTCCGGATGGAGCTCGACGACGCGAAGCGGTTCGACTCCGGAGTGGTCCTTCTCACCTACCTCCCGGAGTCTTGACCGCGGCTGGTGCCGCGAGGCGGCAGTGGTAGGCGTCGGCCGCCTCGCAGACACGAAGGGCGCTGCCCTTCGACGACGGCCGCCTCGGCTGTGGCCGAGATGGCCGTGCCGACGCTCGGAGCGCGGGGTGGGGTGGCGTCGGGGATTGGGTCGGCCTTGCTCGCCGGTGAGTACGTCAGGCTGCCGCCGCGCAACGTCGCCGAGCATGCCGGTCTCTTCGAGCAGCCGGCTAGGGAAGTGCCCAGCGCCGGACACCTTCCCTAGCTCGATGTTCACGCGGACGCTGGTCACTGGCCCGATCGGTCTAGCCGCCGAGATCCTTGTTCTCGGGCGTGAACCTGCTCGCGGTGAAGGTCGCCCCCTGCGGGTCAGCGAGGATCGTCATCCGGACCCAGGGCGCGTCGAACGGCGGGACGAGCACCGTTCCGCCGAGTTGGGTAGCCGTCGCGGCCGCGGTGTCCGCGTCGTCGACGGCGAACGTCACGCTCCAATGTGCCGGCGTGTCGCGCTGGTCGTCCCCGATTCGGTTGATGGTCGCGACCACGTCCTCGAAGCCCGCCCGCGCACCCGCCTCCGCCCACCGCTTGCGAAGGTCGGGGTGGTGGCGCTCGATGAAGTCGCCGTAACCGTCCAGCGCCCACATCTCGAGCCCGCCGTCCATCGCGAACGTCCGCCAGCCGAAGACCGATCCGTAAAAGGCCTTCGCTCCCTCGATGTCGCGCGTGTTGAGGCCGTTGAAG
>JBKPHP010000021.1:0-4586 GCA_046729895.1 Actinomycetota bacterium | reverse complement strand
AAGCAGCTGGTGCCGCGTTTGGTTGCGACGGGTCATGAGGTTCATGGCATGACGCGGAGCGAGTCAAAGGAGGCGGTGCTCTACGAGCTGGGCGCTGTGCCGGTGGTCGCGGACGCGCTTGATCCGGATCAGGTCGCGGAGGCCGTGGGCAGGGCGAGGCCGGACGTGATCGTCCATCAGCTGACCGCGATTCCAGCGAGGTTGGACCTGCGTCACTTCGATCGCGATTTCGCGCTGACCAACCGGCTGCGGACCGAGGGCACCGATTATCTGCTCTCTGCCGGGCAGGCGGTCGGGGTGCGGCGGTTCGTGGCGCAGAGCAATGGCGCGTTCCCGTACGCCCGAACCGGCGGGCCAGTGAAGACCGAGGAGGACCCGCTCGACCCGACGCCGGCGCGCGAGATGCGCGAAAGCTGGGCCGCGATCCGTCACCTCGAGGAGGCGGTCCTAGGCGCCGACTGGACCGAGGGGATCGTGCTGCGCTACGGCGGGTTCTACGGGCCGGGCACATCGCTGGCTCCGGGCGCGGAGCAGGTCGAGCTGGTCCGCAAGCGCAAGTTCCCGCTGGTCGGCGATGGTGGCGGCGTGTGGTCTTTCATCCACGTCGCCGACGCGGCGGAGGCGACCGTGGCGGCGGTCGAGCGCGGTCACCGCGGTGTCTACAACGTTGTCGACGATGAGCCCGCCCCGGTCGCCGAGTGGCTGCCGGCGCTGGCTCAGGAGCTCGGCGCCAAGAAGCCGATGCGCGTGCCGCGGTTCATTGGGCGGCTGTTCGCCGGTGAGGTCGGCGTGGTGATGATGACCGAGCTCCGCGGTGCGTCGAACGCGAAGGCAAAGCGCGAGCTGGGGTGGCGCCCGGCGCATCCGAGCTGGCGGCAGGGGTTCGCAGCGGCATGACCGATCGCGAGCGGCTGCTTGACGAGCTGCGCCCGGTCGCGTTCGCGATCGCCGGTGAATACATGGGCATCCCACCAACCGGCAAATCCGTCACGTACAACGAGATCTTCATCGTCCGCTTCGAAGGCGGCCGAATCGCCGAGACCTGGGGAGTCGTCGACGTCCTCTCGCAGATGAAACAGCTCGGCGCCATTCCCGTCTAGCGAAGCTCGATGGGGCATTTCGTGATCGGAGCGACCGGCAAAGTCGGCCGCCACGTCGTCTCGGCGCTTGTCGAGCGCGGCGCGACGGTGCAGGCGCTGGTTCGAGACCCAGACTCGGCCGCCCTGCCGCCCCAAGTCGAGTTAGTTGGCGGCGAGCTTTCCCACGCGGCTGGGTTTGCCGACCGGGTCAGCGGCAGCGACAGCGTCTTCTTGGTGTGGCCGTTCCTCACGGCCGACGGTGCCGAGCAGCTGGTGCAGGCGATCAGCGGCCGCACGGGGCGCGTCGTGTACCTGTCCGCCGAGGCGGCGAGCGGGAGGCCCAACTCGTTCTGGGCGGCGGTCGAGCACGCCGTGGAGCGCTCGTTCGATCAATGGACCTTCTTGCGACCGACCGGGTTTGCCGCCAACACGCTGGTGTGGGCAGACCAGATCCGCCGCGGCAATGTTGTGCGTTGGGTGTACGGGCAGGCGGCACGGTCGCTGATCGACCAGCGCGACATCGCCGAGGTGGCTGTGCGCGCGCTGACCGAGCCCGGCCACACCGGCCAGCGTTACGTCCTCACGGGACCGGAAACCATCACCCAGATCGAGCAGGTCCGAGCGATCGGAGCGGCACTAGGGCGCGAGCTGCGCTGGGCGGAGATCGAATCCGAGCAGCTAGACGACGAACTCACCGGAATCCCCTCCAGCGCACTAGAGACGTGGGCCTCGTTCGTGCATCACCCCGAGATCGTCACGCAAACGGTCCAGGAGATCGCCGGCAGCCCCGCACGTCCGTTCGCTCAATGGGCGCTCGACCACGCCGACCAGTTCCGCTAGCGACCAGAAGACCCTCGGCCCGGGGGTCGAGGCGGCGGCATTCGGTCGGGAACGCCGCATAGTGCGGCGTCTTACCCATTCTCCGCGTCGGAAACCTGGCCCGTGGGTAGGTTGCGGACCATGCCAGATCTGGTGCTTGGCCCCCTGCTCCGCTACGTGGGCGAGACCAAGGCGGTGATCTGGGTAGAGGCCGACCGGCCCTGCGAGGTCGAAGTGCTCGGCACGCGCGACCGCACCTTCTGCGTCTGCGGCCACCACTACGCGCTCGTCTGCTGCAACGACCTGGACGCGGGCAGCTGGCACGAGTACGAGGTACACCTGGACGGCGAGCGGGTCTGGCCCCACGACGACGGCTTCCCGCCGAGCAGCTTCCACACGTACCCGAAGGACGGGCCGCTCGAGGTCGTCTTCGGCTCCTGCCGGGTCGCGGCTCCGCACGAGCCGCCGTGGACACTGCGAAAGGACGAGGACCCGCGCGGCCGCGAGATCGACGCGCTCCACACGCTCGCCTCGCGGATGCGCGAGCAGCCGCGGGAGCAATGGCCCGATCTGCTGCTCATGCTCGGCGACCAGGTCTATGCCGACGAAACCCCGCCCGCCACCCGCTCATTCATCGAGGCGCGCCGCGACGTGGGCAAGCCGCCCGGGGAGCGCGTGCTCGACTTCGACGAGTACCACCAGCTGTACCGCGAGAGTTGGACCGATCCGCGGATCCGCTGGCTCTTGTCCACCGTCTCGACGGCGATGATCTTCGACGACCACGACGTCCACGACGACTGGAACATCTCCCAGGCCTGGCTCGAGGAGATGCGCCGACACGAGTGGTGGAATCGCCACATCCTGGGGGCACTCGCCTCGTATTGGGTCTACCAGCACCTCGGCAACCTCGCACCACACGGTCACAAAGACGACGAGCTCCTTCAGCGCGTCAAGGGGGTTGAGGACGCCGAGCCGATCCTCGAGGAGTTCGCCCGCCGCGCCGACCGCGGGACCTCGGGCACGCGCTGGAGCTACTGCCGCGACCTCGGGCGCACGAGGCTCGTGGTGATCGACTCGCGCGCCGGGCGGGTCCTGGAGGAGGGGCGCCGCTCGATGCTCGACGAGCACGAGTGGCAGTGGGTGGAGGAGCACGTGCGCGGCGACTTCGACCACCTGCTCGTTGCCACCTCCCTGCCCTGGCTGCTCGGCCCGGGAATGCACTACACGGAGGCCTGGAGCGAGGCAGTGGCCGGTGGCACTTGGGGCACGCGGCTGGCGCCGGCTGGCGAGCGCGCCCGTCGCACGGGCGACCTCGAGCACTGGGCCGCCTTCCAGGAGTCGTTCGCGCGGCTGGCCGAGCTCTTGCGCCAGGTGGCCGCGGGCGAGCGCGGCCCGGCGCCGGCGTCGGTGGTGGTCCTCTCCGGCGATGTCCACCACGCATACCTGTGCGAGGTCGCGTTCCGGCGGGGGCCGGTCGAGTCGAGCGTCTACCAGGCGGTCTGCTCGCCATACCGGAACCCGCTCCAGGAGAAGGAGCGGCGGGTGATCCGGCTCGGCTGGTCTCGCCCCTTCAAGTCGGTTACGCGTGCGCTCGCGCGCGCGGCGGGCGTCGCCGACCCGGACGTCGACTGGCGGCTCGTGGGTGACGGTCCCTGGTTCGACAATCAGTTCGCGACGCTCCGCATCGACGGCCGCCGCATCGGCATGCGGCTCGAGAAGGCGGTGCCGCGGAACAAGACTTCCGCGCAGCTGGAGCAGGTGCTGGAGCGAGCGCTGGCATGACGGCCCCAGCTCCAAGGTGGCTCCGTCGACGGACTCATCTGCCCGCTTACGCTTCAAGCACCCTCGCCGGCGGCCGTTAACAGGTCACTCCACCCGCGGGTGTGCCGCGTGCGCCGAGGCAATCGCCGTTGACTGCGCTGCAGCCCGCTCCTTAGGCTAAGGCCGAGCCGACTATGGGCTCAGGCGCAAGCAGCTCCGCGACAAGGGCGGCGGGGTTGCCAAATGGAGGAGGGCGAAAGATGAACTCGAGCGAGCCCGTTGGCACGATCGAGGCGCTGTGGCGATTCCCCGTCAAGTCGATGCTGGGGGAGCAGCTCGACGCGGCCGACTTGACTGAGGGCGGGATCGTGGGCGACCGCGGCTACGCGCTCCGAGACGGGGAAACGGGCAAGGTCGCGAGCGCGAAGCACCCGAAGCTGTGGCCCAACCTGCTCGCGTGCCGGGCAGCGTTCGTCGAACCGCCGCGCCCAGGCCAGGAGCTTCCGCCGGCGCGGATCGACCTCGCCGACGCAACCTCGGTGCGGAGCGACGACGCGGACGTCGATGCCGTCCTGTCGCGCTTCTTCGGGCGCGAGGTGGAGCTGGCCCACGCCGCGCAGAACGGCTACACGATCGATCAGTACCACCCTGACGAGGAGAACTACGATCCCGATGGTCACCGCGACGAGGTCGTCGAAGCGCAGCTCGGTGCGGCGTTCTTCAACGAGCGGGGGCTTCCCTCCGCGGTCCCCGAAGGCTCGTTCTTCGACCTCTTCCCACTCAGCGTCCTCACCTCGTCGAGCCTGGACCAGTTGGGCGAACTCGAGCCAGAGAGCCGCTTCGACGCCCGGCGGTTCCGCATGAACCTGATCGTCGATACACCGGCGACTGGGTTCGTCGAGAACGACTGGCTTGGTCGCACGCTCG
>JBKPHP010000020.1:0-3418 GCA_046729895.1 Actinomycetota bacterium | reverse complement strand
GCCGCGGTGGCGCTCACCCCGGGCAGGTTGCTCGCCCCGGGAAGCTCCGCCAGGTTGGGGAGGGTGCGGGGCGTGCCGCGAAGGGCGCGCACGGGCTGCGCCGCCATCCCGAGCACCGCCCGCGGGAGCAGCTCCAGCTGCGCCGGCGCTCTCTCGGGCTTCCAGTCCTTCGGCGGATCGGCGATCTGGCGCCCCTCCGGGCTGGTGTCCATCAGGGTGCCCAGGATCTCGGCGCCCGACATGCCGTCGACGGCCGCGTGGTGGATCTTGGAGAGCCAGGCGACGTGGCCGCTCTCGAGCCCGTCGATGACGTAGAGCTCCCACAGGGGCCGGCTGCGGTCGAGCGGCCGCGCCACGATCCTGCTCACCTGCTCGGCGAGCTGGCGGTCGCTCCCGGGGGCCGGCAGCGCGATCTCGCGCACGTGGAACTCCAGGTCGAACTCGGGCGCCTCGATCCAGTATGGATAGTCGAGCCCGAGGGGCATCTGCACCAGCCGCCAGCGGAAGGGCGGCAGCAGATGGAGGCGCTCCTCGACGAGCGACCGGACATCGTCGACGCTCATCCGTCCCGACGGCAGGTCGGACGGGTCGAAGATCGCCAGCCCGCCCACGTGCCCGACCATGGACCGGCTCTCGATGTTGAGGAACATCGCGTCGAGTGGGCTCAGCTGGCGCATATCTACTTCCCTCGCGGACGCGTGGTGCACCCGCGCGACGCCAGCCTACGCCGAACCGACACCCGCCGCGGACCTCGCGTCAGCGTCCTCCCGGCCCTGCCTGAAGCCCTCGGCAAGGACGCGCTCGCGGGGACGGGCGTCCATCAGGCTCGTGCCCATCGCAGCCCTCGCGCCCGCGTCGGGGGCGACGACGATGACCGTCGCGCCACGCCGCCGCGCTGCCTCTGCCTCCATCGCCGTCGTCAGCCGCCATCCAGCCGCCAGCGTGCGTAGGGGAAATGCCGAGGGGCTGCCCAGGACGGCGGTGGGGACAAGGCACAGCACGCGATCGCCTCGGCCGATGACGGCCGCGTCGAGGTTGGTGGGGCTCCAGACGCCGCCGTCGACGTACTCGCGTCCTCCGATCCGGGCCGGACGCAAGACGCCTGGAATCGCACACGACGCGACTACGGCGTCGGCGACGGGGGCCGCCGGCGCGCCGGGGGCGCCGAAGACCACCCGCCGACCGCTGGCGCGCTCGACGGCTACAACCCGGAGGCGACCGTCAAAGTGGGAGCGGAGCGCTGTCACTCTCGCGTGTAGGTCGTCCAGCGGAATCGTGCCCCTCGGTATGGACGCGAGCAGAGCGGCCCGGGCGAGGGCGCCAGCCGGCGTCGCAGCGCTGAGCGCTGCTGAGGCGAGCGGCGAGACTGCCCTCAGATACAGTCGGGCCGCCCGCTCGGTCGCCGCTCGAAGAGCGCCGGGACTGTCCCCAGGCCCGTTTCCACCCCGCGCGTCTGCCCAATCCCGCGGCCGCTGCAACTCCGCGCCTGCGGCCAGCTGGGCAGCCAGGATCGACCCTGCCGACGTGCCCACGAAGGCATCCACGTCGCGGTAGTCGACGCGCGTCGCCTGAGATGAGCCAGCGAGAAAGCCCGACATCCATGCCTCGCCGAGGATTCCCCCGACGCCCAAGACCAGGACGTTGGGCGGCAGGCTCTCGGTCATCGGCGACCCTTCAGCGGCCCGCGGCCGCCGCGGTCTGTGTCTGAAAGCCCTCCCAGCGCGTTGTCCGCTCGCGCTCGAGCGCGACCGAGGCGATCTCGCCGCGCAGCCTCGCGTGGCCCCGCCCCCGCAGCAGCCTGCCCCGCTTGGCGAGCGGGCCAGGTCCCTCACTCTCGTCGATGCAGACACATGCGGCGGCGGTGCGCGGGCCGCCGCCGTCCCTGAGTGGAGCCGCCGGAACGCGCGCCCGCTCGGTCCGAGGGTCCCACCTCGCGGGCAGGGCGATTGGCCCACCCTCCGCCATCCAGCCGAGGACTGACTGTGCCGACCAGCCAGCCAGCAGATCAAGGGTTTCGATACGGACGCTCAGCGGCGCGAGCGGCCGGGGCTGCGCACCCCGCCGTGCTACATCGCGAGCGAAAGCCGCCACCTCGAGCGCGTTGCGGGAAGCGAAGGCGGGCAGCGCGAAAGGCGCCCGCGCGAGCTCAGCGGGCGAGGCGGGCAGCCGATCGAGCAGGGTCGCCTCACCGCGAATCGCCACCGACGCGCCCGCGCCGGGCACGACCACGCCGACGGCAGGCCGCTCTGCGAGGACGCGCGCCTTGAGCGTCCGGCGCCCGATCCCGAACCACAGGCGGTCCGGCGTTGCCGCGAACAGGAGCGGCGTGACGTGCGGCCCGCTCGAGGTCTCGACGGCCAGGTACGCGATTGACGCATCGCCGACCACCCTTGCGACCTTCGGCTTCCAGAGGCCATTCACGGGCACCAGCCTACTGCCGCGCGTGGGCAGCCTACGCCCAGGTGCGCTGCCGGACACGTCATCCTCAGGCTAGGCTCGCGCGGCGGACCGGGGCGATGGTGGGCACGGGGTCGGTGATCAGGAAGTCGACGATGATCGTGTTGCACAGCGCCGGCTTTTCGTAGAGGAGCCCGTGCGACGTTCCGGGCACCACCGCGAGCTCGGCGTCGGGAAGGCCCCGGTACATCGCGATCGCGTGCTCGAGCGTCACTTCGTCGTCGTCGCCGATCATCACCAGCGTTCGGCTCGTTACTCCGCTCAGGTCGGAGGCTCCGAGCGTCGGCTCCTCCCAGTTCATGCGCGCCAGCTTCGCGCTCACTACCGGGAAGTGATCGGGACCGTCGGGTGAAAGCTCGGCGTACCCGCGCGCGAGAACCTCGGGCACGCTCGCGTCTGGATCGATCGCGCCGGGGACCCAGCCGTCGCGGTGGAAGACGCCACTGATCAGGACCAAACGTCGGGCAAGGTCGGGGCGGCGCAGCGCGACCAGCAGCGCCACACTCGCGCCGGCACTGCAGCCGACGAGCCGCGCCGGTCCGCCGACGATCCTCTCGAGGAACGCGATCGTGTCCTCCGCCATCAGCTCGTAGGTGATCGGGCCGTCGACGTCCGGGGTGCGCCCGTGACCTCGCCGCTCCGGCGTGAAGAGGTGGAAGTGCGCGGCCAGCGCGTCGCGGTTCGGCGCCCAGGCCCGCGCGTCGGCCCCTCCGGGGTGCAGCAGTACGAGCGGCTCGCCCTCGCCGTGTTCGTCATACCAGGTGCGCACCTCGCCAAGCTCTTCATAGCCTGCCATCGCAGTCATCTCCTTCGGGCTCTGGTTGCTGCTGCTTTGGACCGCCAGCCCGCCGCCGACTCATTGCAGAGACAGCACGAGGAGAAACTGGCCGCCCCGCAATCCCGATCGATCAGAGTGCCGCTCCCCCCGGCGGTCTCAAACCACCGCCGCACCACCCGAGAG
>JBKPHP010000019.1:0-3458 GCA_046729895.1 Actinomycetota bacterium | reverse complement strand
TCAGCTAACCCCGCCACCGCCGACCGCTTCCGCCAAGCCCACCCATCGAAGATGACAGCCAGCCTTCCGGCCAGCTCCCGCAGCGACCGCGATTCCCGCCGCCGGGCGGCGGTCCACCAAAGACCGAGCGGCCGGAGTCGTCCCCCGCGGACCGACCGATCAACCATCACGTCACCGGCCTTGCGGCCGTGGACCCAGATAAGGCAGGGCGCTCGCGGAACGATCGGACCAACCGCAGCCACAGCGCTCCACAACCACTCACCACCGAACTTGACCGAGGCCCCGATTCAGATAAGGGGTCGCCTCGGACTCCCTACACGCGCAGCTCAAGGGCGGCAGCTGGAACGTTGGCCCTATCGAAACGGGACATAACAGCTGCCCGACCCACTCCTCGAGACCAGGCGGTCGGTCGAAGTCGAGGCGAACTCGAGCATAATCGCCCGATCGCCGACTGGTGTCATGACGCGACCGACGCCAGTGCGCGCTCCTCGTCGAGGTGGACGTCGATGGAGACCATCTTGTCCCCACCGAAGCGAAACACGGCAGCGGCCGGGCCCTCGATCTCGGTGGATCGGTCATTGGCCAGTCCGCGCCAATGCAGGCGCACGATCAGTGTTCCCTCGCCCAGATCTCGGAAGCTCTCGGGATCGAGGCTGAACTCCTGCCAGAGATCGCCGACGTCGCGGTACCACTGCTCGATTCCGGCGTGGCCGCGATAGGTCCGCGACCACACGGACATGAGCGGGTGAAGCTCGATCTCGGGGTCAGCGTGCTCCAGGAGTCCGATCAGGTCGCGCCGCTCGACTGCTGCGAGTGCCTGGCGCACCGCCTGGACGTTGGCCTCGGACACGCTGCCATTCTCCCACCGCCGATCAACCCCATCGCGGGGCCCGCGCGCCCCGGAAGGACGCGGATCCGCCGGGGCACCGACGCTAACCCAGTGGCAGTAGCCAGCCTGGCCACCAAGGAGCGTCCTGCTCTCGCATGGCGGCCGCACTCTCAGCGCGTTGCTGGTGCCCAGTCGCACATCCCGGGACGGCACCGAGTGGTGCCCGGAGTGCAAGGGCGACGGCTCGTCGCTCTCCGAGGAGACCGAGCGCTGCACGCGCTGCGGTGGGAGCGGGCTGGTGATGTCGCGGACCCCGCCAAGGAGGACCCGGTCGGACCCGGCGCGACTGGGCGGGCAGGACTGAGCTGAAGCAGGAGGGCGGGCGCGGCGACACATCGTCGGCGTCCCCGCCTGTCTGCACCGTGCCGATCCAGCGAGCCTTTTTTTGTGCACTCTTGCCGGGCTCAGTGCGGACGAGGGATCCGACCCGGCACCCCCGGGTCGTGAGCCTCCGGAGTCCGAGGCAGCCTCCTTAGTGACAATCAAAGGGCGGTTTACGGCAAAGCGAAATACCGTGGTTTCGGGTTTGCGGCAAGGGCCCTGATTGCTTCCAGTCGCAGTGATTTCGATCTGAGGTGATCTGGCGTGCGATGTGGGACGCTTGCCAGGTGCCGTGGCTCCCGGAACTGTTCTCTGCGCCGGTATTGGCGCGAGCGCAGGAGAGGTGGGAGCGGGAGAAGCTCGAAGCGGTGCCCTACTACGACGGCTTGATGGCCGGCGAGGTCGATGCCTTGATCAGGTCGTTCGCCGGGGAGCCGGTGCTGCACGATCCCCTGCATGGGAGGGTCACGGGCGCGCGGGCGTTCGGTGCGTACGTCAGCGAACTGAAGGCGTGGCTTGCTCAGAGCAACATGTCGTTCGATCCCGTCGACGATGTGATCACTGAGACACGCGCATTCGAGGAGGTGGTTCTCCACCTCGATGGTCGGGCCGGGCGAGTCGACGTGCCGGTCGCAATCATCGCGGACCGCCGGTCCGACGGACGACTGGCCGAGCTGCGGGTCTACCACAGCATGTGGCCGTTGATAGGCCACCATGTGCACCGCCCGCCCCTCCTCCAGCGCGACCCGGAGCTGCGCGAGTCGGACGTCGTCGCCGGCTACCAGCGCGCGCTTGCGGCCGGCGACGTGGACGCGATCCTGGCGGCATTCGAACCGGACGGCTACGCCCGCGAGCCCGCCGGCGCCGGCTACGTCCACAGAGGTAGCGACGGCCTGCACGCCTTTTACGAGCGGTTGTTCTCGAACGACGGCGGCATCCCACTCGAGCACTGCTCGGTCGTCGACGACGGTCGCGTATGCGTGCTCGAGTACAACGTCGTGCGCTGGGGCAAGACGGAGCTGCCGCCGGAGGCGGGGGTCGCCGTCTACGTTCGCGGTGAGAACGGAAAGCTGGCCGCAGCCCGCATCTACGACGACGCGGACCCGCCGCTTCCAGCGGCCTGAGCGCCGTCCGGCCTAGCTGGGTATGAGCTGCTGGCCGCCGTCGATGTCGTAGGTCGCCCCCGTCAGCGCGGTGTTGACCATGAGATGCACCGCCAGCGCGGCGACGTCCTCGGGTCCGACGACCCTGCCGATCGGGAGCGTGGCGCGGAGCTCGTCGCGGCGCTCCTCGAGCTGATCGCCGAGCAGCGACGCGGACAGCGGCGTGTCGACGAAGCCGGCGGCGATCAAGTTCACCCGCACCGGCGCAATCTCGGCCGCCAGGCCCGCCGTCAGGGCGGGCAGGGTCGCGGTCATGGCCGCGGTGATCGCGGGCACGCCCGGACCGCGGCCGCCGGTGCCGCCCATGAAGAGCAGCGAGCCCCCCGGCCGGACCTTCGGCACGGCGTACCGGGCCACACCGAACATCAGCATCGGATGCTCTTGAAGCGCGCGGCGCGCCTCGTCGAAGTCCATGTCGGCTAGCAGCGAGTAGTAGGGACCGCCGGCGGTGACCAAGACGTGGTCGATGGAGCCCTCGAGGCCTTCGAAGAAGCTCTCGAGCGCTGCCGAGTCGTTGGCGTCGACCGTCGCGGTGCTCGTTGCGCCGAGTTCGGTCGCCGCCTGCTCCAGCCGTTCCGGATTCCGTCCCGCGAGGACGACATCGGCTCCCTCGGCGAGCGCCAGCCTTGCGGTCTCGAGGCCGATGCCGGCGCTGCCGCCGATCACGACGACGGTTGTCCCGACCAGCTCAGGCTCGCGCTGGGTCGGCGATGCGCTGGTTTCGGTGGTCACGATTCCTCCCCTCGTCGAGGGCCTTCAGCGCCTCGATGTCGATCTCGGAGAACGTTGGAAACGGCTGGATGGTGTCCCGGAGGACCTCGAGCGGGCCCTGGGCGCGGATCGCCAGCGTGGCCTGCTGCAGCCACTCGCCCGCCTCTGGGCCGAGCGCGTAGGCGCCCGTCAGCCGCTCGCCGTCGCTGAGCAGCGTCAGGAAGCCGTTCGACTCGGCATACGCGCGCGTGTATGTCTCGGTTTTGGGCAACTCGGCGAGCTTCGCGGTTCCGCTGAAAGGGGCATCCGCCGCGCCCACGGACGCGGCCTGCGGGTCGGTGTAGACGACGCGCGGTACCGCCTCGTAGTTAGCC
>JBKPHP010000018.1:0-4549 GCA_046729895.1 Actinomycetota bacterium | reverse complement strand
GGTACGATCGACGGACATGAGGCTGCGCTGGCCCGCCGCTCTCGACCTCCGCCGATCACCGCGCAACGCGGACTTCGGCGCCCTGCAGGAGACGTTCCTGATCTCAGCCGTGGCCACGATCCTGGTCATCAGAACCCAGCTTTGGCTCACCAATTACCCGCAGCTCGGCGGCGGAGGGCTGCACATCGCCCACCTCCTGTACGGGGGGATCTTCATGGTGCTGGCCATCGGCCTCCTCGTCACCTTTCTCGGCCGCTCGCCCCGGTTTCCGGCGGCGATCGTCGGAGGGATCGGCTTCGGTTTCTTCATCGACGAGCTCGGCAAGTTCATCACCGCGAACAACAACTACTTCTTCGAGCCCGCCGCCGCGCTCATCTACCTGGTCTTCATCGGGCTCTTCCTGCTGACTCGCTCGCTCCAGCGGCGGCGCGGGCTCTCGCCGGGGGAGAGGCTCTCCAACGCGATCGACCTCGTCGGCGAAGCCGCCCGCCACGACTTCGACGTCAATGAGAAGCGGCGGGCACTCGAGTTCCTCGACGGGGCCGATCCCAACCACCCGCTCGTCGCGCCCATGCGCCGGCTGATCGGCGAGCTCGACGCGATCCCGGCCCCGTCGCCGTCCCGGATCGCCGGCGCCGGCCGCGCCGTGCGCGACCGCTACCGGCGCCTGATCGACAAGCCCTGGTTCCACCCGGTCATCGCGTGGGTCTTCGCCCTCTGGGCGCTCCTCTCGGCCGCGGCTGTTTTCCAACTCGTGTTTTCCGTCGGGGTCGACGTGGGACACGCGCGGCACGGCTTCGGGTCCGACTCCGTCGAGCACCTGAACTTCATCAACATCGCGAGCCTCGGGAGCTCTGCGGTCTCCGCGATCCTCGTGGGGATGGGCCTGCGCCGCTGGCGGGAGGGCGATCGGCTTGCGGCCTACCGGCTGTTCGACCGTGCCCTGCTCGTCTCGATCTTCCTCACCCGCGTGTTCTCATTCGTCGAGTCGCAGTTCGGCGCGGTTTTCGGGGTGGCCCTGGACCTCTTGCTGCTCGTCACGATTCGCTACGCCACGCAGCAGGAGGAGCGCCTGGAGCGGGAATCGAGCGCCCCCGTCGAGCCGGTCGCGGAGCCCAGCCCCGCGCACGTGTGAGCGCGCCAGGGCTTGCGGCTGCGCGTCCCGAAGATCGCTGGGTCGGCTTCCCCCGCACGGGGCGGCTGGCCTTGATGCCTTGACAGCGGGCTAGGGACAGGCGGGCAGCGTCGGCGGGAAGATCGTGCCCGCCACGTTGCCCGACCAGCAGTTGCCCGTGCCGGTCGTGTCCCAGGCCAGGTCGACTGCGAAGAACGACGGCACGAACGGGTCCCGGTTCGAGCCGTTGCCCCTGGCGCGGTTCCTGGTGAACCGGTTCCCGTCGGGGTTCGGCTCGATGTCGATCTTCGCGCAGTCCGCAGCCGAGAGCTGCAGTCCGACGCAGTAGTTCGCCAGGCCTATGCCGAACGAGTCGTTGCCGCTCACGCGGTTGCGCCGCACGAGGTTCCTGTCCACCGCGAGCAGCAGGATGCCCGTGCCGAGGGGCACCTTGCAGACCGTGTCGTCGGGATCGACGCAGGTGTTCTGCTTGTTGTTCCTGCGTACCCGGTTGTGGTCGATTCGGTTGTCGTGGTTGCTCTTGACGTCGAGGCCGGAGAGCGCGAACGACAGGATCCCTGCCGTGTTGCCGGTAGCCACGTTGTGGTCGGCGCGCACCCTGGAGCTGTTCTCGATCTCGAAGCCGCTCACGTTCCTGCGTGCCTTGTTGTGATCCACACGGCCCCGGCGCGACTGGCCGATGTAGATGCCGGTGTCGTTGGCGCCAGTGGCGAGGGAGTGGTCCACTCGCCCCGACACCGAGTGGGAGGGAAAGATCCCGTACTCGTTGTTGCCTATCGCCCGCACGCGCGTGACGCGGTAGCGGTCGACGCAGGAGAGGAAGACGCCGTCGTCCTCGAAGCCCTTGACGGTGAAGCCCTTGATGAGCGAGCGGTGCAGCCGCTTGCTTCGGTCGTTTACGCAGCTCGGTTCCGTGCTCCCGACGACGGCGATGCCGTCGTGCTGACCGCCCTTGGCCTTGAGCACCACGCGGTGGCGCCTGCTGCGCTTGCCCACGAGCCGGATGCGGTTGTCCCTGATCAGCACGGCGCACGTGTGGCCCGGCTCGGTGGGACACGCCTGCCCGTCTTCCCTGTAGGTGCCGGCGTGTACGAGCACCGTGTCGCCGGGATCCGCGCGGTCGACGGCCGCTTGGATCGAGTCCCCACGGTGGACGTGGATGGTCATCGCGCCGGCGCCCGCCGGCAGCGCGAGGAGAGCGAGGACGAGGACGACGAACGGCGCGATCCGGCGCATGTAGGAATCCTTTCCGGCGCGACCCGCGACGGGGAGGGTATTCCATCCCGGCTGCCCTCCGTTCTTCCGAAGTCGCCTGGCTCGTGGCACCGCTAGCCTCAGGCGCGGATGCTGGCGAACGCGAGACTGGCCGCGCGTGTCGGTGGCCTGCTGCTGCTCCTCGGAGCCGGGGCGGTCGGCGGCTGCGGCGACCGGTCGGACCCGAGGCCGGCGCGCCTGGCAGTCAGGGCCCCCGCGGATTCGGCGGTGGTCCGTGAAGAGAGCGTCGAGGTAAGGGGGCGCGTCCGGCCGGCGGGTGCGCGTGTGCTCGTCCTCGGCCGGCCCGCGACCGTCACGGGCGGCCTATTCCGCGCGCGCGTGCCTCTCCGCGAGGGACAGAACGTGATCGACGTCGGGGCCTCCGCTCGGGGCGCGGCCCCGGCCTGGACGGCGCTGCGGGTCGCTCGGGTAATCGTGGTGCCGGTGCCGGACCTCGCCGGCGAGTCACGCCACGATGCGGTCGACAGCCTCGAGGCGCTCGGTCTCGCCGCCGAGGTCCGGGAGGAGCAGGGGCTGCTGGACAGGTTCCTGCCTGGTGACTGGAGCGTTTGCGAGACCCGACCGCAGGCGGGCGCGAAGGTGCCCAAGGGCGCACGCGTTCAGCTAACGGTCTCCAAGACCTGCTGAGGGCGCCGGCCGGACTTAGACCCGTGGGGTCACGGCGATCAACCCGATCTTGGGGCGCCCGCCCTCGCGGCGAAGGCCAAAGACCACGCGACCGGTGATTGCCCCTCTGCCCGATCGGGACGCGACGTAACGGCCGCTGGCTCGACCGGCCGCTCCACTGCGCACATCGAGATCCTCGATTACGTATCTACTCGTCGCATTTGAGGCGAACTGGCGCCGGTACTCCCGGAGCACGGCATCGCGTCCGCGCTGCCCGTCTCCCGGCGTCACCCGAGCGACGTCGCGGCTCAGCAGCCCCGCGAGCGCATCGTCATCCTCCTGCGCGTACGCCAGGGCGAACGCGTCCACGGCCTCGCGCACCTCGGACTCGCTCAGCGCCCCCGATGCTTCGTCCACTCCGAAAGGCCCCACCCCGAGAAGGAGCAGGACGGTCACTGCAACGCCCAGCACGAGCGCGATCCCCGTGGCCAGCCACGCCCCGGCCGCCCGGCGCGGCCGTACGCGGCTCAGCCTCGCAGTGACGGGCGGCGGCTGGTCGCTCAGAACGACGGTCCGTCCCGGCAGGGTCGGGGCCGCGGTGCCCTCGTCGCCGTTCTGCGCTGCCGCGCCATCCGTGGCAGCGCGCTTGCCTTCGTCCGCTGGAGAGTCCGCCGCGGCGAGCGTAGCCTCGACCAGCTCGCCCGCCGACGAGTAGCGGTCGTCCGGTCGCTTGGCGAGGGCGCGGGCAACGACGCCATCGAAGGCGGCCGGGACCCCAGCTGTCGACGAGGGCCGCGGCGGCGGCTCGACGAGGTGAGCCCGCATCGTCGCCGGAAGGGTGCCCCGCGCGAACGGCGGCCGGCCCGTGAGCGCCGCGTGCAGCACACAGCCGAGCGCGTACACGTCCGTCCGGGCGTCCACGTCGCTCGCCTCGAACTGCTCTGGCGCCATGAAGTCGACCGTCCCCATCAGCTCACCTGTCTGGGTGAGCCGCGTGCTCGCGGAGATCTCCAGCGTCAGGCCGAAGTCGCTCAGGTAGGCGTGCTCGAATCCATCGGCGCCGGCGATCAGGATGTTCGCGGGCTTGACGTCCCGATGGACGAGACCGGCCGCGTGGGCCGCCTCGAGCCCCGACCCTGCCTGGGCCACGATCGCGGCCGCACGCGAGGGGGCCAGTCCGCCGACCTCGCTGATCAGCGCCTGGAGGTCGGTGCCCTCGATCCAGCGCATCACGAGGTAGAGCCATCCGTCCTGCTCTCCAGCCCCGTAGACAGGGATGACGTTGGGATGGTGGATCCCCGCGGCCAGCCGCGCCTCACGCTCGAAGCGGGCCTGGAGGGTCGCGTCGGCCGCTCGCTCGGGCGCGACCACCTTGAGCGCGACGGCTCTCCCGAGCGGGAGCTGGGTAGCCCTGTAGACGACGCCCATGCCGCCGCTGGCGGCCACGCCTTCGATGCGACAGCCGGCGAAGGTCGAGTCCAGGCCGATCTCCGACATCCCGAGGAGTGTGACGGACCCGCGCCGTTTCGGCTC
>JBKPHP010000017.1:0-4736 GCA_046729895.1 Actinomycetota bacterium | reverse complement strand
GCCCGGTCGAGCTCGCCCGCCTGAGCGAGGCAGGCCACGAGCCAGAAGGAGCAGATCGTGAAGGTGCCCTCCTCGCCGCTCAGCCCGTCGGCGTTTAGGCCCTCCTCGTTCCTGTAGCGGAGCACCAGGCCGCCCTCGGTGAGCTCGTCGGCGATCGCGTCGATCGTCGACTTCATGCGCTCGTCCGTGGCGGGGAGGAAGCCCAGGATCGGCATCAGAAGCTGCGCCGCGTCGAGCTCGTCGGCGTCGAACGACCCGGCGAAGGCCTGCTTCTTCTCGCTCCAGCCGCGCTCGAGCACCGCGTCGCGGATCTCGTCGCGGGCGGCCTCCCACTCCTCCGTCTTGGCGTGCTGGCCGAGCTGGTCCGCGAGCTTGACGGCCCGGTCGAGCGCGACCCAGCAGAGCACCTTGGACGACAGGTGGTGGCGCGGCTCGCCGCGCATCTCCCACATCCCGGAGTCCGGCTCCTGCCAGCGCCGGGCCGCGGTGTCGGCCAAGTCGGCCACGAACCGTTGAATCTCGGGGTGCAGCTCGCCGAGCTTCTCTTGGTATAGCCACAGCGAGTTGAGGAACTCGCCGTAGACGTCTAGCTGCACCTGGTCCCAGGCCCCGTTGCCGACGCGCGCGGGCGACGAGTCCCGCCAGCCGCGAAGGTGCGGCAGCTCGCGCTCGGAGAGGTCGTGCTCGCCGCCAATCCCGTACATGATCTGGAGCGAGCTCTCGCCGGCGCGCCCGCACGAGGAGCTCGTCATGAACGAGACGAACTCCTCGGCCTCGTCGGAGCAGGCGCCGATGTAGAGCGCCTCGATCGTCAGGCTTGAGTCGCGGATCCAGGAGAAGCGGTAGTCCCAGTTGCGCTCGCCGCCCACGGTCTCGGGCAGCGAGGTCGTGGGGGCCGCGACGACCGCGCCCGTCGGGCGGTAGGTCAGGCCCTTGAGGACGCGCGAGCTCAGGCGGACGAGCTCCCTGTTCGGGCCCTCGTAGATGTCGTGCTCCGCCTCCCACGAGCGCCACGCCTCGACCGTGTCCTCGATCCGGTCGAAGACCTGCGCCGGAGGACTGGGCTGGGGCGGCTCCTTCTGCTCCGCCGGCGCCCAGCGCAGCGCGAAGCCGAGTCGGTCACCCTGGGCAACCGAGAGCGAGCCGCTCATCACCGACTCGTCATCGACCTCCAGCGGCACGCTCGACGACACGCCCAGCCGGCCCGTCCCGAAGGTGCGGGCACCTCCCTCCTCCAGGCGGATCAGGGGGCGGACCAGGCCGTACTCCGGCCGCGGTGCCAGCTCAAGCTCCAGCTCGACCTTGCCCGCGACTCCCTCGACACCGCGAATGAGCTCATGCGGAGCGTCGAAGCCCAGCTCGTGTCCGCGCTGCCCGGATGCGAAGGGCATCGCGTCGAGCAGCCGGACCGTCCCACTATCCGTGGTGAAGGTCGTCTCGATCACGAGCGTGCCGGGTAGGTAACGCCTCTCGGTGGACTGAGTCGCGACCGGCCGTATCGACCAATGCCCGGCCTGGGGATCCAGGATGCGCGAGAAGATCGCGTCGCTGTCGTAACGCGGCAGGCAGAGCCAGTCGACCGAGCCGTAGCGGTCCACGAGGGCGGCCGAGTTGCAGTCGGCCAGCAGGCCGTAGTCGGCGATGGGACGGAAGTCACCCGTCGTGTCGTTGCCTGACCTCGTGGGGCCGGGCCTGATCGTGGTCGTCTCGCTCATGCGCTCTCCTCCGGTTCCGGGCTACGCCGCTCTGAGTCCAACTCGAGCCCGGCTTCTTTACAGCGCCCCGCCGTAACGAGCAAGGCCGCCGAAGGACAATCCTCTCGTGAGCGCGGCGCCGGCGCACAAGATGACCTGCAGGGAGCTCGTCGAGGTGATCACCGACTACCTCGAGGGCTCGATGCCTGCCGAGGACCGTGTCCGCTTCGAGGCTCACTGGAGGAGTGCCCCTACTGCGTCAACTATCTCGAGCAGATGCGGCAGACGATCGACACCCTCGGCGAGCTCAGCGAGGAGTCGCTCTCCGACGAGGCTCGCGAACGACTCACCGTCGCCTTCCGTGGCTGGGCGGCGGGCCCGCAAGGGCCCATGGAGCTTCGCCCGATCGAGCGCTACAGCGACGCGCCATGGCCGGGAGGGCCGTTCTAGCGTGGACTCCCCGACGCTAGTCGGACGTTCGCTGGCGCGCCTGCTGCCGGCCTGCGGGATCGCTGCTGGGCTCGCCGCCGGCATCTGGGGGCAACGGCATCTTCTACTACTCGTCGGTCCTCTGGAACGCCGTGGGGTTCTCGGAGGACAACGCCCTGCTGATCACCGTGATCACGAGCGTCATCAACATCGCCACGACGCTCGTGGCCATCGCGACCATCGACCGCTTGGGCCGCAAGCCGCTGCTCCTGATCGGCTCGGCGGGGATGGCGGTCTCGCTGCTTGCCCTGGCGACCGCCTTCGGCACCGCCCCGGAGAGCCCGAGCGGCAACCCCGATCTTGGCTCGGTCGCGGGCCCGGTCGCGCTTGCCGCGGCCAACCTGTTCGTCGTGTTCTTCGGAATGTCCTGGGGCCCCGTGGTGCGGGTGGTCCTTGGCGAGATGTTCCCGAACCGGATCCGGGCGATCGCGCTGTCGGTCGCCGCGGCGGTGCAGTGGGTCGCCAACTTCGTCGTCTCGACGACGTTCCCGCCGCTCAAGGACGCCGGACTGGGCTGGCCTACGGCCTCTACACGGCCGCGGCGACCGTGTCGTTCGTGTTCGTGTGGTTCCTCGTGCGCGAGACGAAAGGGACGCGAGCTCGAGGAGATGTGAGCGCGCCGTTCCGGCCGGGGAACGGCGGCCGACCACGCCGACACACGGGCCGCGGCTGGGGCGGCCCCCTCTCGCATCTCCTTGGGCGAAAGGCCGGCTTCCGTGGGGCGGCCGCGGTTCGAACCCTCAGCGGCCACGAGCTTCGGGCCTACCCGGTATGGCGACTTTTCCCGACATATTCCGGCAAAGGCGCCACACCCCCCGGCTAACTGCCATCCTTGCGGCCGAGCGGCCGACGACGCCCGACGGGCGGGTCGGTACAAGCGATAGGCGGGTTCCTCTTCCTACCCAGCCGCATTTCGCCCACGGAGAAGCGAGAGGGGGGACCGCGGCTAGCCCACCTTCCGGTAGGTGAGGTCGAAGTCGGTCTCCCAGCTGGAGCCGTCCTCCGCCTTCTCCCAGCGGCCGCTGATGGTCTTTCCGTCGTCGTGGAAGGTGCCGGTGAAGCGTTGCGGAAAGGGGTCCGGGGCGTCTCGCCACAGCTTCCAGACGCCCTCGCCCAGGGTCATCTCGTAGACGCGGTGGACGCCGCGCGAGTCGAAGTAGTACTGGCGGAACGTCTCGGGGTCGTCGCCGGCGCCGATGATCGCGATGCCGTCGGGAGCTTCGGGCAGGTCGACCGTCCACCGCTCGATCAGGAACGTCCCTCCCTCGAGCCACTCGAAGCTGACGCTTGCCTCGCCCGGCCATGGCGGCCCGCCGGGAGGCGCTGCCTCCATCGTCCATGTCCCGAGCAGGGCATCGAGCGGCTCGAGGGCCGGATTTCGACTGGGTTGCTGCATTTGGGAGCTAGCGCAGCTCGACGGCGGTGGAGCGGGTCACGGTATCGCCCCGGGCTTCCTGGGCACGTACTACAAGCGTTCCCGGGACGGGGGGATTCTCCCTCGTCCGTCTCCACACCGCGGGGTCCAGCGGAACCCGCAGGTGCTCGAAGCGGCTCCTGCCGACGGAGAAGTCGGCGGAGCCCACCTCTCGGCCTTCCACCAGCACTTGGACGCGGCCCCTGCAGCGCCCTGGGAAGTCGCCGGGACAGGCGATGAGCGGAATGGCCAGCGACTCGCTTGCGTGCACATCGACCTCTCGGTGTCCTAGGTAGACCGCGGCGGGAGGCCGGCTGCGGCGGACTCGCTCGCAGCGGCCGCCAGAGGGGTTCGAAAACCAGTCGAGGCCGTCGAGCGAGAGGCGGTCGCGCCCCGAACCGCACTCGACCTCGTCGAGCCCGCCGTCGCGCAGCACGATCCGGTCGGGGCCGGGGCCCGCGAAGACCTGGTCGCGCCCCGGGCCGGCGTGGATCCGGTCCCCGCCGCCGCTCCCGTTCAGGAGGTCCTGTCCCGATCCCCCCGCGAGGCGGTCGCCAGCCTGTCCGCCGTGCAGCAGGTCGGCCCCGCCTCGGCCCACCAGGTGGTCCCGCCCCCGGCCTCCCGAGAGCCGGTTGGGCCTCGAGTTGCCCACCAGGCGATCGGCAGCGGCGCCGCCCGCCAGCTCCTCCACGTCCGCGCCCACGAGGTCGCGCTCACCCCGGCCCCCGTCGTCCGGATCGCCCCGGAGGTCGGCGCGCACGCTCCCGCGGCGGGCGCCGTAGTCCACCAGGTCGTCGCCTCGTCCGCCGAGCATCAGGTCACGGCCGTTCCGGAAGCGGCCCTCGTCGAACCGGTCGGCCGAGGGGTCACCGAGCATGCGGTCGTTGCCGGTTCCGCCGCGGAACTCGACCGGGTCCGTCCCGGCGCGCAGCCTGTCGCTGCCCGGCCCGCCCGACAGCACACCGGAAGCGGAGCCGGCGGAGAGCACGTCCCGCCCCCGGCCGCCCGCGATCACCACATCGCCCCCGACGTAGGCCGAGTTGTCGGACGGCAGCTCTCCGCTGACGTCGGCGGTGTCGTTCCGGTCGCCGAGCGAGACCCGGAGATCCGCCGCCGTCGCGGCGCCGAGCGAGCAGCGC
>JBKPHP010000016.1:0-6725 GCA_046729895.1 Actinomycetota bacterium | reverse complement strand
AGGGCTCTCGCTGCCTCCTCCCGTTCCCCGACGACTACTACACGGTTAGTGACCACTCCACGGCGACGGGGCGTCGGCTGGATCTGAAGACGGCCTCGCTGCCGGCCAACGGGCTGGGCGCCCACATCGACGCGACCCCGTACAACGCCGGCGACGGCTTTAGTCCGGGGCAGACGATCGTCCTCAAGGTGCCGGGCCTCGATAGCAAGGCGGCGCTCCAGACGACCGGGGCCGTGCCGATCAACCACATCGGCCGCTACCGCGACGCCGACCAGCCGATCGTGGTGATCGACGCGAACACCGGCCAGCGGTGGCCGATCTGGGCCGAGATCGACGCCAACGCCACGAGCCCCGCGAACGCCGCCCTACTCATCAACCCGGCGACGAACTTCGCGGCGGGGCACCGCTACATCGTCGCCCTGCGCAACCTGAAGACCGAGGACGGGGCCACGATCGCAGCGCCACCCGGCTTCCGCTACTACCGCGACCGCATGCCGTCCAGCAACCCGGTCGTCAACCGGCGGCGCGGGCACTTCCAGCACATCTTCCAGGCGCTGGGCAAGGCTGGGATCGAGCGGCAGGACCTCTACCTGGCCTGGGACTTCACGGTCGCGAGCGACGAGAGCATCGCGGCCCGAGCCCTGCACATGCGGGACGACGCCTTCGCCTCCCTAGGCGACACGGACCTCGGGGATCAGACGGTCTCGGGAGACGCTCCGCGGTTCCAGGTGACTCAGAGCCAGAGCTTCACGCCGGCCGAGAACCCGCAGATAGCTCGCCGGGTGCAGGGCACGGTGACCGTGCCCTGCTACCTGGCGTCGAGCTGCGAGCCGGGAGGCCAGTTCCAGCTCGACTCCCAAGGCCTCCCGACTCGGAACGGCACCTGGGATGCCAACTTCGACTGCATCATCCCCCGCTCCGCGGTGGACGGGACCCCCTCGCCGGCGCGCCCCTCGCTCTACGGGCACGGGCTCTTCGGCAGGGCCGCGGAGGTCGCTTCAAGCGGGCAGCGGGACCTCGCGAACAACTACAACTTCGTGCTCTGCGCGACCGACGAGATCGGGATGTCGCAGAGCGATCTCGGGACCGCGTTCGCGATCACGATCGACGTCAGCAACTTCCCGAAGCTCGCGGACCGGCTGCAGCAGGGGCTGCTGAACGAGCTCTACCTGGGGCGGGCGATGATTCACCCCCAGGGCTTCAGCAGCGACCCGGCCTTCCACGTCGACGGAACCCCGGGGACCCCGTCCGTGATCGACACCAGCGGCCTCTACTACGACGGAAACAGCCAGGGTGGGATCATGGGCGGCGCGCTCACGGCACTCTCGCCCGACTTCACCCGGGCGGCGCTGGGGGTGGCTGCGATGAGGTATTCGCTGCTCGTGGGGCGGTCCGTCGACTTCGACCAGTTCGCGGCGCTGCTCTACCCGAGCTACCCCGATGAGCTCTCGCGCCCACTGATCATCTCGCTGATCCAGATGCTCTGGGATCGTGGCGAGCCGAACGGCTATGCGCACCGGATGACGACCAATCCGCTGCCCGACACTCCGCCCCACCGGGTGCTGATCAACGTCGCCCTGGGCGACCACCAGGTCAGCAACTTCGCCTCCGACATCGAGGCGCGGACGATAGGCGCCTCGGCCCACGTCCCGATCCTCGACCCGGGCCGCTGGCCGGACGTAGACGTGCTCTTCGGCGTGCCGCCGATTACCAGCTATCCGTTCACGGGGTCGGCGATCTTCTACTGGGACACCGGTCCGGTGCGGCCCGACCCCGAGCATCCCGGCCAGACGATCGGCGTGCCGCCGCCCCCGCTCGAGAACGTCCCCAACCGCGCCGGAGAGGACCCGCACAGCGCGCCCCGCGGGGCGCCGCTCGCCCAGCAGCTGATCTCCCAGTTCCTCACGCCCGGCGGAGCGATCACGGACGTCTGCGG
Source organism: Actinomycetota bacterium (assembly GCA_046729895.1). Lineage (GTDB taxonomy): Bacteria > Actinomycetota > Thermoleophilia > Solirubrobacterales > Thermoleophilaceae > DASXBA01. Next base: position 4,789 of record JBKPHP010000016.1, on the reverse strand, counting down.
CGGCCAGGCTTGCCGCGCGGGCGGCTGGACAGGTCCATAGGGAACCGGGCAGCCGAGGGCTCCGGCCGCGTTCTCGACCTGATTGCGAGAGAATGACACGATGCGGGTCTCGGCCAAGGTGGACTACGCGGTCCGCGCGGCGGTGGAGCTGGCCTCGGCGAACGGCGAGCCGGTGAAGGGCGAGCAGCTCGCCGAGGCCCAGGACATTCCGCTCAAGTTCCTCGAGAACATCCTCATCGAGCTCCGGCAGGCGGGCATCGTGCGCAGCCAGCGGGGGCCGGAGGGCGGCTACTGGCTGGGCCGCCCGGCGGCCGAGATCAGCGTGGCCGATGTGATCCGCGCCGTGGAGGGGCCGCTCGCAAGCGTCCGGGGAGAGCGCCCGGAAGCGCTCGACTACCAGGGGTCGGCCGAGTCCCTCCAACGCGTCTGGATCGCGCTCCGTGGAGCGATGCGCGACGTGCTCGAGACCGTGTCGCTCTCCGACCTGGCGGAGGGATCGCTGCCGCTCGCCGTGGAGAAACGGGCCACGGATCCGGACTCGTGGTCGCCTACGGAGTCGCGCCTGGGCGCCCGCGCTCGCTCTCGTTGAAGACCCGCGGGGCGGTCGTGCGCACGTAGACGATGTCGCCCGGGGCGAGCTCCAGCTCGTCGGCCTCCTCCCGGGTGATCTGGGCGGAGAGGGGGCTGCTGTCGCCGAGGGTCAGCTCCACTCTCACCTCGAAGCCGAGGTGCACCACGCGGGCCACCATGGCCTCCACGCCCCCCGCGCCCGGGTCGCGGGAGAGGACGAGGTCGTGCGGGCGCACGAGGCCGTCGCCGAGCCGGTTCACCGGGCCGACGAAGCTCATGACGAACTCGTTGGCGGGCAGCTCGTAGAGGTCCCGGGGCGAGCCGACCTGCTCGACCCGACCGTGGTTGAGCACCACGATCTGCTCGGCGACCTCCATCGCCTCCTCCTGGTCGTGCGTCACGAAGATGGTGGTCACGTGAACCTCGTCGTGCAGCCGCCGGAGCCAGGCCCGCAGCTCCTTCCGCACGGTCGCGTCGAGCGCCCCGAAGGGCTCGTCCAGCAGCAGCACCCGCGGCTCCACTGCGAGGGCGCGGGCCAGTGCCATGCGCTGTCGCTGTCCCCCCGAGAGCTGGGCCGGGTAGCGGCTCGCGAAGCCCTCCAGGTGGACGAGTCCCAGCAGCTCGTCCACCTTCGCGCGAGTCTCGGCCTTGGGTCGCTTGCGGATCTTCAGCCCGAAGGCCACGTTGTCGCGCACCGTCATGTGCTTGAACGCGGCGTAGTGCTGGAACACGAACCCGACGCCCCGCTTGCGAGCCGGCGTGGCCGTGGCGTCCTCGCCCGAGATGACCACGCGGCCGGAGTCGGGTTGCTCGAGCCCGGCGATCACGCGCAGCAGGGTGGACTTGCCGCCGCCGCTCGGTCCAAGGAGAGCGGTCAGCGAGCCGTCGGGAACGTCGAGCGACACGTTCTCCAGCGCGACGAAGTCGCCGAAGCGCTTCGAGACTCCCTGCGCCACGATGCTCACGAGGTGCCCGCCTTCGGCTTGAATAGGTTCATGGCGAGCAGCGTCGCGATCGCCATGAGGGCGAGCACCACCGCCGCGGCGTAGGCCCCCGTCAGGTCGAACGCCTGGAAGCGGTCCTCGACGTGGAGGGTGAGGGTCTCGGTCTGCCCGGCCAGCTTGCCGGACACGATGCTGACGGCGCCGAACTCGCCGAGTGCGCGGGCGGTCGTCAGGACCACGCCATAGGCGACGCCCCAGCGGATCGCGGGCAGCGTGACGCGGAAGAAGGTCTGGAGCGGGGAGGCGCCGAGGGTTGCCGCCGCCTGCTCCTGCTCCGTTCCGATCTCGCGCAAGAGCGGCGCGACCTCGCGGACCACGAACGGCAGCGATACGAAGATGGTTGCGAGCACCATTCCCGGCAGCGAGAAGATGATCTGGATGCCGTGTTCGGCGAGCCATCCGCCGAACCAGCCGTTGCGCCCGTAGATGAGGATGAGCGCGAGCCCGATCACCACGGGGGAGACCGCGAAGGGCAGGTCGATTGCCGCGCTCAGGAGCGCCCTGCCGCGGAAGCGCTGGCGCACCAGCACCAGTCCGCAGAGCACGCCGAACACCGTGTTGAGCGGAACCGCGATCGCCACCATCAGGCAGGTCAGCCAGAAGGCGTGCTGCGCCTCGGGCGTGGTCACCGAGTCCCAGGCGGTCCCGATTCCGTGCTCGAATGCCCTGTAGAAGACGAAGCCCACCGGCAGCGCGAGCAGGACGGCGAGGTAGGAGAGCGCGGTGAAGCGGAGGGCCAGCCTAGCCACCGTTCCGCACCGCCCTCCGCGAGAGCCAGCCCATCGCGAGCAGGACCAAGAGCGAGATGGCGAGGAGCACCACCGACACGGCCGCCGCCCCGGTGACGTCGTCGCTCTCCACCTGCGAGAAGATGAAGACGGAGGCCGCCTGTGTCTTGAACGGGATGTTCCCGGTCAGGAGCACGAGCGAGCCGAACTCCCCGACGGCGCGCGCAAAGCCCAGCGCGGAGCCGGCGAGAATCGCGGGTGTGAGGCTGGGGAGGATGATCCGGCGGAACACTGTCGGTCGCCGGGCGCCGAGCGACTCCGCCGCCTCCTCCATGTCGCGGTCCAGCTCCAGCAGCACGGGCTGCACCGCCCGCACCACGAACGGCAGCGTCACGAACAACAGCGCCAGCCCAACCGAGGCACGGGTGAAGGCGACGCTCACGCCGACAGGGCCCTTCGGGCCGTAGAGCGCCAGAAGTGTGAGGCCCGCCACGATCGTGGGCAGGGCGAAGGGGAGGTCGATCAGGGAGTTCACGATCCCCCTGCCGGGGAACTCGTCCCGCACGAGCACCCAGGCGATCAGCGTGCCGGCCACGGCGTTGATCGCGACGACCACGAGCGACGCTATGACCGTGAGCCGAAGCGCCGCCACGGCCTGCGGGCTTGAGACGGCGTCCCAGAAGCCGCCGAGGCCCCCGTCCGTGGAGCGGGAGACCACGGCGGCGAGCGGGATCAGGGCGATCACGCTCAGGTACACGAGGACCACGCCGCGGCCGAGGGCCGCGCCTCCCGGAAGGGCGAGCCTCGGCGCGCGCGGCGCCTCGAGGGCGGTGTCGCTAGCCGGAGGCAGTGCTCTTCCCCTGACTCTGAAAGAGCTTCGCGATCTTGCCCTTGCTCGGATCGAAGAACTCGTCGTTCGCCTTCGACCAACCGCCGAACTTGTCGATCTGGAACAGGCTCGGCGGGCTCGGGAACTTCTTCTTGTCCATGAGGCTCTTGTCAACCGGCCGGTAGCCGTGCCCCGCGTAGATCTTCTGCGCCTCGTCGGTCCGCAGGAAGTCGACGAACGCCTTTGCGGCATCCGGATTCTTCGCCTTGTTGTCCACCGCGGCCGGGTTCTCGATCAGGATCGTCTGGTCCGGGATCACGTAGTCGACGTCCTCACCCTTCTGCTGGGCGGTGATCGCCTCGTTCTCGTAGGCGATCAGCACGTCTCCCTTGCCGGACGAGAACGTCTGCCCGGCTTCGCGCGCGCTCTTGTCGAGCACCGATACGTTCTTGAACAGCCGACCCAGGTAGTCGAGCGCCTGGGGGGGCGACTTGCCCTGCTCCAGCTGGGCGCCGTAGGCGGCCATGATGTTCCACTTCGCGCCGCCCGAGGTGAACGGGTTGGGCGTGAGCACGTCGACGCCGGGCTTGACCAGGTCGCCCCAGGTCTTGATGTGCTTCGGGTTGCCCTTGCGGACCTCGAAGACGACCACGGAGTTCGTGACGAAGCCGTCGTAGGGAGCCTTGTCCCAGCTCTCGTCCACGAGGCCGGCGTCCACGAGCTTGTTGACGTCGGGAGCAAGCGACAGCGCCACGACGTCGGCCTGGAGCCCGCCCTCCACGGCTCGCTCCTGCTCGCCGGAGGCGCCATAGGACTGAGTGAACCCGACGCCCCTGCCCGCCGACGTCTTCTGAAAGGCGGGGATGATCTCCTGGTACGCCTCTTGGGGCGTCGAGTAGGCGACAAGCGTCAGCTTGCCCTTGCCGTCGCCGGACGCCCCGGATGTGCCGCCACAGCCGATCGCGGCGACGGCCAGCAGGGTGGACGCGAGAGCGCCGAAGGCGGCGCGAGTCCAGTAGGTCACAAAGTCACCTTTTCTCATCGAAATTATCGAGTGGCAGCCTACAGGATGTCCACCGAAGCCGTGCAAATTGCCCCTCGGGGGGGCCGGACGGCCCCCACTCGGGACGGCCGGGAGGCCATACTCGGGGCGCCGGATGGTCTCCACGCCGGCGGAGCCCGCCGTGTATCGTCGCCGTGATGGGCTGCTTCGCCGCGCTCCTTGCGCTGATCTCGCCGCGCCTGGCGCTCTTCGCCATCTGGATCTTCAGCGATCTGCTAAGCCGCGCCTTCGAGAGCTGGATCGTTCCGCTCCTGGGTTTCTTCCTGCTGCCGTGGACCACGCTCGCGTACGCGGTCTTCTGGGACTCCGGCCGCGGCGTCCGGGGCTTCGAGTGGTTCCTGGTCGTGCTCGCGTTCCTGTTCGACCTCGCCTCCTACGCGGGCAGCGGACGCGCACGCGACTAGCCGCGTTCGGCCATCACGGGCGCCCGGGGGCCGATATGGGTCTCAGGCGGTGTGAATCCTGGTCAAGAGCTCGACGGCGCCACGCTTGTTGAGGGGCTCGTTGAGGTTTCCGCACTTCGGCGACTGAACGCAGGAGGGGCAGCCGGACTCGCAGGGGCACTCGGAGATCAGCCGCAGCGCGTCCGCCACGA
>JBKPHP010000015.1:0-4321 GCA_046729895.1 Actinomycetota bacterium | reverse complement strand
CTCGCGATCGGTCGCGGCGTCGGTGCTCACACCACCTCCCGCTCGCGAGCGAAACGCCCGTAGTTGTAGTACGCGGCGCAGGCGCCCTCCGGCGAGACCATGCAGGTCCCGATCGGGCGCTCCGGCGTGCAGGCGGTGCCGAAGACCTTGCACTCCCACGGCTTGATCACGCCCTTCAGGACCTCGCCGCACTGGCATGCCTTGGGGTCGGCCACCCGGACGCCGGGGACCTCCCAGCGCAGCTCGGCGTCGAGGTCCGCGTAGGCGTCGGTGAGCTTGAGCGCCGACTGCGAGATGAAGCCGAGTCCCCGCCACTCGAAGTGCGGCCGCAACTCGAACACCTCCGCCATCACCTCGAGCGCGCGCAGGTTGCCCTCGTAGGGGACCACCCGCTTGTACTGGTTCTCCACCTCGCAGCGCCCCTCCCGGAGCTGCGTGAGGATCATCTGGATCGCATGGAGGATGTCGAGCGGCTCGAAGCCGGCCACCACCAGCGGTTTGCCGTAGTCGGCGGGGATGAACTCGAACGGGCGCGCTCCAACGACCGTCGAGACGTGCCCGGGGCCGATGAAGCCGTCGAGTCGCAGGTCGGGCGAGTCCAGCAGCGCCCGCAGCGGCGGCACGATCGTCACGTGGTTGCACATGCAGAAGAAGTTCCCGACCCCCTCGGCCTTGGCGCGCTTGAGCGTCAGCGCCGTCGAGGGGGCGGTGGTCTCAAAGCCGATCGCGAAGAAGACAACGTCTCGATCGGGGTGCTGCTTGGCGATCCGCAGGGCGTCGAGCGGCGAGTACACCATGCGCACGTCCGCCCCCGCCGCCTTGGCATCGGTGAGGCTCCCGTCCGAGCCGGGGATGCGCATCATGTCGCCGAAGCACGTGAAGATCACCCCGTCCTGGTGGGCGAGTGCGATGCCGTCGTCCACGCGCCCCATCGGGATGACGCACACTGGGCACCCGGGTCCGTGCACGAGCTCCACGTTGTCGGGTAGGAGGTCGTCGACCCCGTACTTGTAGATCGAGTGCGTGTGCCCGCCGCAGACCTCCATCACCTTGTAGTGCGAGCCGGGCTCTACCAGGGAGAGGATCTGACCGGCCAGCGCGCGGCCGAGCTCGGCATCGCGGAACTCGTCGACGAACCTCACGAGCTACCCGGCCCTCCCCAGCGCGGTCCCGGCGTGAACGAGCAGCCGCTCCCCCACGCGGACGGGACGCACCAGCTCGATCTCGACCGTCTCCTTTCCGCCCTCATCGGCGGCGCAGAGCGCGAGCCCGCGCCTCTCGTCGACCCGCTCCACCACCATCACCACCGCGGTGTCGCCGCACGTGATGCAGCCCTCGTGGTCGGAGCAGGCGGGCGGCAGCGTCATTCGATCGAGCTCGCCTTCAGCTCCTCCAGCTCCTGCGCGTAGTCCGCGCCCATCCCCTCGAGCAGCTTCAGGGTGGCGAGCGCCTCGTCCTCGTCGACCTTGGAGATGGCGAAGCCGACGTGGATCAGCACCCAGTCGCCCGGGCCGGGGGCGTCGGCCCCGTCGAGCAGCCCTACGTTGACCGTCCTCTTGACGCCGGCGACGTCGACCTGGGCAAGTCGATTGACGCCGTCGACAACCTCCAATACTTGGCCGGGGATCGCCAGGCACATGGTCGTCGATCTCCTCCTCGGATCTGCTCCGAGGTCTAACAGCTTGCAACCAGCCGCGCAAGACCCCCGAATGGGGACGGAGAACCAGGGTCCAAGCGGGATTGGCCTAAGCCACGACCTCCATCCCGACGCGGTCCTCGGCCTTCGCGCGGCGCGGGTCCTCGACCGCCAGGACCGCCTCGAGGGCCGCGACCGCGACGGCGAGCTGCGGGAGGTCGGGCTCGCGGGTGGTGAGCCGCTGCAGCTGGATGCCCGGCCACATGAGCGCGCGCGCCCAAGGCTTGCTTCGGTTGCGACCGAACCACTTGATGATCTCGAAGGCGATCCCGGCCACCAGCGGGATGCCCACTACGCGCGACACGAACAGCCAGACCCAGGGGAGCTTGCCGAGCGGCGCGAAGACGAAGATCGCGACGATCATGACGATCAGCAGGAAGCTCGTTCCGCAGCGGGGATGGAAGCGCGAGAACCGGCTGGCGTTCTCGGGGGTAAGGGGCTGGCCCGCCTCGTAGCACGAGATGGTCTTGTGCTCCGCCCCGTGGTACTGGAATACCCGCTGGAGGTCGCGCATTCGGGAGATCAGCCAGAGGTAGCCGAGGAAGATCCCGATCCGCAGGATCTTCTCGATCACCACGAAGACGATCGACCCGGGGATCTCGTCCCTGAACAGGTTTGTCACTCCCGCGGGGAGCAGGAAGAACAGCCCGATCGCGAAGAGGAGCGCGAACGCGACCGTGCCGGCCCAGGTCTTGCCGCCGATGTCCTGCTTGTCGCCGTGGGCGTCAGGCGGAACCTGGGCGTTGGCCGAGATCGCCAGCGCCCTGAAGCCGATCTTCAGCGACTCGGCGAGCGCCACCACCCCGCGCACGACCGGCAGCCTCAGCGCCCGGTGACGCTTGGTCCAGGACACGAGCGGCTCCGAGACCACCTCGATCTCGCCCTTGGCGCCCTCCCTGGAGTCCGCGCCCCCGGCCTTGAGCTGATCCCGGGACGGCTTGCGGACCGCGACGGCCCAGGTCGAGACGCCGCGCATCATCACGCCCTCGAGGACGGCCTGGCCGCCGACGGGAGCGTCGGTGGCGGCTTGGCGAACGGGCTCCCGCTCCGCCGTCGCGCTGACAGGGGTCACCGGCCCATCGTATCGGCGCTTCGGGCGCTGTCCCTCGACCTCAGCCCACTGGGGGGCAGGCGGCCGTGGCCATGTTGTCCGTCTCGTTCGACTCGGAGATCGCGCCGTCGGGATCGACCACGGCCGTGTAGCGGTGCCCGCAGGCGGGCCCGTAGAAGCCCCGACGCTGGGCTTCGCCTGGGTCCAGGTGCTGGATCGTCTGCCTGTACGCCACGGCTCCGTCCAGCCAGAGCTGCACCGGGACGCCGTCGGCGGCCGCCTCCCCCGCGTTGACGACGCGCACGCGGTAGCGCCACGTGCTGCCGTACCTCGAGGCGTCGAGGATCTGCACCTGGAGGTTCGGCCTGGGCACGTACATCCGGCACACCCGCGACGTGCGCTGGGAGGCGCGCAGCAGTGCGTTCTCCTGGTCGTACCAGCGGTAGCGCACCCGCATGCGGTAGGCGGACCCGTCGTCGAGCCCGCGGACCTTCTGGCTGAAGCCGAAGGGGCGCATGCCCTGTGACGACTTCCGCCAGCGCGACAGGCCGGGGACCCGGACCCGGGTGTAGTGCGTCTCGCCCTCGGCGCGCGCCAAGAGCGTGAAGCGCATCCGCATCCGCGCGGTTCCGCGCACCCTCCTCATCCGCGCGTAGAACACCGCGCTGTGGTGCTCGAGCGAGCATGACTTCACGCGGACGAGCGTCTTCGGCCTGGCGAGCTGCGGGCTCTTCGGCGTGGCGAGCTCCTGGCTGCCGAACGACGCGCCGGTCAGTGCGGCAGCGACGAGCGGGGTCAAGGCTGTGAGGCCCAGTCGGCGCATGCCACGTGGAAACAGGTACGCGGGCTCGTAGTTTCGGCGCCGGCCGGCTCAGCCGCGGCGTCGCGCCGCCCTGCGGCGGAAGCGCTCCACGCGGCCGCCTGTGTCGACGAGCTTCTGCCGGCCCGTGTAGAACGGATGGCAGTTCGAGCAGATCTCGACGTGAAGCTCCGGCTTGGTGGAACGGGTCCAGAACTCGTTCCCGCACGTGCAACGCACGTGAGCCTGGACGTACTCGGGGTGGATTCCTTCCTTCATTGCCTCTTCGAGTCTAGCGGCGAGGGTCTCCTTGCCCGCGGCGCCTGAACCAGTCTCGCAGCCGTGCCCACCAGGTGCTCGGGCGGCGGAAGCGCGCTGCGGGCGGTTGCATTGCCCGCACCAGCTCGATCCAGTCGTCGAGCGGGAGCGTGCCCTCGATCAGCCGCGCCAGCGCGGAGGTCACGGGGGCCTCGAAACCGGCGCGCTCGATGGCGCGCGCGAGAAGCGGCACGGTCTCGAGCGCCTCCACCGCCTGTCCCAGCCGGGCGGGGATCTCCTCGGCGGGAACGCCCTGCGCCAGCAGCTCGCCGGCGCTGCGGTTGCGCGAGCTCGGGGCGAGCGCGGTGGCCACCAGGTCGCCGGTCCCGCCGCGGCCCACGAACGTGCGGGCCTTGCCGCCCCTGGTCTCGGCCAGCGTCAGCACCTCGAGGAAGATGTCCGCCGCGGCCATCCCGGCGGCGTTGAGGCCCTGGGCCTGGGTGGCGCCCACCGCCAC
>JBKPHP010000014.1:0-1834 GCA_046729895.1 Actinomycetota bacterium | reverse complement strand
ACGCTGAACCGCTCGGCCGTACGGAACGGGGAGCGGACCGCGTCCAGTCGTGCGGCGATCTCCGCGCGAACGGCCTCCGGATCATCCGCCGCCTCGAGCTCGCGCCGGTAGGCGGCCTCGAGGCCGCCCTCGATGGGCAGCGAGCCCCAGTCCCCCGACGGCCACGCGTAGCGAAGGTTGAGCCGGGAGCCGTCGCCGTGCCCCGCTCCGGCGACGCCGTAGACCTTGCGCACCAGGATCGAGACCCAGGGAACCGTGGCCTGGTGGACGGCGTACAGGGCACGGGCTCCACGTCGGATCGTGCCGGCCCGCTCCGCCCCGGTGCCGATCACGAAGCCGGGTTGGTCCACGAAGTTCACCACCGGGACGTGAAACTGGTCGCAGAGGTCGGCGAAGCGGGAAAGCTTCTCCGAGGCGTCAGCGGTGAGGCCGCCGCCGTAGTGCTCGGGGTCGGAGGCCATGACGCCTACGGGACGACCTCCAAGCCGCGCGAGGGAGGTGATGAGCGGCCGCCCGTAGCGGCGTCCGAGCTCGAAGAGCGAGCCGCGGTCGAGCACGGCTTCGAGTATGCGGCGCATCTTGTAGGGGCGGCGCCGGTCCCGGGGAACGATCGACAGCAGCTCTTCCTCGCGCCGCTCCGCGGGGTCGCGGGCGTCTCCGAGCGGCGGCGCCTCCCAGGCGTTCATCGGTAGATACGAGAGGAAGCGCCGCAGCTGGTCCAGCGCGTCCTCCTCGTCCTCCGCCACGTTGTCCACCGCTCCCGCGCGGGCCTGCATGCGGGCGCCGCCGAGCTCCTCCTTGTCGGGGGCCTGGCCCATCGCTGCCGCCACCACCGGCGGCCCCGCGACGAAGAGCTGTGCGCTGCCGCGGACGATCACCGCGAAATGCGAGCAGACCACCCGGGCCGCTCCGAGGCCCGCCACCGGACCCAGGGCCGCAGCCACCACCGGCACGATGGCGGAGTTCCGGACCACGAGCTCGAAGCCCGGCAGCGGAGGCACATACGAGAACCCCGTCTGCTCGAGGGTCTTCACGCTGCCCCCACCGCCCGTCCCGTCCACCAGCCGGACGAGGGGAAGGCGGAGGTCGTGTGCCATCCGCTCGGCGTAGACCATCTTCTGCCAGATCGCCGCGTCGGCGGCGCCGCCCCGGACGGTGAAGTCGTCGCCCTGCACGACCGCGCGCCGGCCGTGGATGCGCCCCGAGCCGATCACCACGTTGGCGGGCAGGAAGTCCTCGAGCTCGCCGCGCTCGCCGTAGCTCGCCCGCCCGGCCAGCGCGCCGGTCTCGTGGAAGCTGCCGGGGTCGAGCAGCCGCTCGATCCGCTCGCGGATGGTCAGCCGGCCCGACGCGTGCTGCCGGGCCACTCGCTCTTCGCCGCCCATTCGGCGGGCGAGCTCCTGGCGACGGCGAAGCTCATCGAGCTCGGGTTCCCAGCCCATCGACGGAGGCTAACCCAGCGGAGGTCGCGCGCTCCGGCCGGTATGCGACACGCGGGCGAGAGGTGGCGACGTCAGCCCCGCGCCCTCTCCACGGTCTCGCGAACGGCCGGAGCGACCTCGCCCGCGAAGCGCTCGACCTGCTCCGGCGAGCCCTCGCCGGGAGAGGCGATGAAGGTGTCGACCCCCTCCCGCGTCGCCCAGCCGGCGAGCGTGTCGACCCAGTGCTCGGCGGGTCCCTCCAGCGTCCCCTCTCCTCGTGCCCCGTCGGTGATCTGCCCGCTCAGGTTGTAGAGGCGGCGTATCTCGGCGGGGTCGCGGCCCGCCTCCGCGGCCGTCTCGTCGATCAGCTTCTGCCCAGCGGCCATCCTGTCCGGCGGCACGTAGGACATGGA
>JBKPHP010000013.1:0-2982 GCA_046729895.1 Actinomycetota bacterium | reverse complement strand
CGCGAGCACGCTGCCCACTCCGAGCTTCCTGAGTGATCGCTTCATGGCGGACATGATGACCGCCGAGCTTGTGAGCAACCTAAGAATCGGGGCGGAGTAGCGTTCGCCCAGTGGCGGTGGAGAGCGCAGCCCTCGAGCCGGAGATCCAGCGTGTAGGGCGGGCGCTGGCGGATGCCATTCCCTCGACCCACCGGCATCCGCTGCGGGCGCTGGATCAGAAGGCGATGGAGGTGGCGGAGCGGGACGAGCAGCTCCGCGCGGCCCTGTTCCGGCTGGTGGACGTGACGCCCGCCTGCCGCTCGCTGGACGACCTGGCCGAGCATCTCGTGCGCTATCTGGCCGAGGTGGACGAGCGGCCTCCCACATTCGAGGCGGCGCTGCGGGTGTCGCACTCACGACCAGGTCGAAAGGCGCTCGGGGCCGCGGCCGCGGCGGGGGTGCGCCACATGGCTCACCGCTTCATCGTGGGGGAGTCACCGCAGGCGGCGCTCAAGCCGATTGGCGAGCTGTGGGGGTCGGGGATCGCGAGCTCTGTGGACTTGCTCGGCGAGGCGACCGTGACCAATGCCGAGGCGGAGCACTACGCAGGGCGCTGTCGGGAAATGCTGGAGGCCCTCGCCGCCGAGGCCGCCCGGTGGCCCGAACGGCCGGTGTTGGAGCGCGATTCTCAGGGGCCGATCCCGCGGGTCAACGTATCGGTGAAGGTCACGGCGCTCACGCCGAACTTGCGACCGGAGGCGCCGGCCGTCGGTCGCGAGGACGCGGCGCGCCGGCTGAGGCCCCTGCTCCGGACGGCTCGCGACCTGGGCGCTCACCTGCACGTGGATATGGAGTCCGTCGACTCGCTGGAGACCACCGAGGAGCTCCTGTTGGCGCTGCTGGACGAGGATGAGCTCCAAGCAGGTCCTTCGGTGGGACTCGTGCTCCAGGCCTACCTACGCGAGTCACCGGCGGTGCTAGACGAGGTGCTTGCCTGGGTCGAGGAGAGTGGGCGCTCCCCGCCGCTCGTGATCAGGCTCGTGAAAGGGGCGTACTGGGACCACGAGGTGGTTGAGGCCCGCCAGCGGGGCTGGCGGCCGCCCGTCTTCGAGTCCAAGGCCGAGTGCGACCGCAACTTCGAAGCGCTCGCGCTGCGGCTGATCGAGGCCAGGCCGCGCGTGCGGGTGGCGATCGCCTCCCACAACCTCCGCTCGTTGGCGCACGCGATCGCGGCCAACCGGGCCCTGGGCGCCGACGACCGTGACCTCGAGCTCCAGGTGCTGCGCGGCCTGGGGGATGAGCTGGCGGAGGCGCTCGCGCGGGAAGGGTTCCGGGTTCGCAGCTACTGCCCGGTGGGAGACCTGGTCGCCGGCATGGCGTACCTGGTGCGTCGGCTGCTCGAGAACACGGCCAACGAGTCGTTTCTTCGGGGCTGGCGCCACGGGGCCGCACTCGATGAGCTGCTGGCCGCCCCGTGAGCCTTCCGCCGTTCGCAAACGAGCCGACGCTGGAGTTGCGCCGCCGGCCGGTGCGCGACGCGCTGCTCGCTGCGTTGCGCGAGCTCGACGAGCGCCTGCCCTTGAACGTGCCGGTGCTGATCGGCGGCGACCGCGGCGGAGCCGAGGGCCTCGACTCGACCGACCCGGGCAATCCCTCCCGGCTCGTGGCATGCGCCGGCAGAGCTGGGCCGGACGAGGCAGCCGCCGCCGTCGAGGCGGGCGCGCGGGGCTTCGCTCAGTGGCGCGCCAGGCCAGCGGCCGAGCGCGCCGAGGTGCTGGGCGGCGCCGCGGCGCGCCTGCGCGACCGCCGGTTCGAGCTTGCTGCGCTCCAGGTGCGCGAGTGCGCCAAGCCGTGGCCCGAGGCGGACTCGGACGTGTGCGAGGCGATCGACTTCCTCGAGTACTACGCGCGCGGGGCGGTGGACCTGGAGCGCGGCCGCGAGCTACTCCAGGCGCCGGGGGAGCGGAACTCGATGCGCTACGCCCCGCGTGGAGTGGTAGCCGTCATCTCGCCCTGGAACTTCCCGCTGGCGATTCCGACCGGCATGACCGCGGCGGGCCTGGCGGTTGGCAACGCGGTGGTGCTGAAGCCGGCCGAGCAGTCACCCGCCAGCGCGCTGATGCTGGTCGAAGCGCTGCATGAGGCCGGCGTGCCGCGGGCTGCTCTGGCTCTGCTGCCGGGCTACGGCGAAGCCGGGGCGGCGCTCGTGCGGCACCCGGATGTGCACGTGATCGCGTTCACGGGCTCCAGTGCCGTGGGGCTCGAGATCGTGCGTGCGTCGGCCGAGACGCCCGAGGGTCAGGCCCACGTGAAGCGGGTCGTCTCCGAGATGGGCGGCAAGAACTGCGTGATCGTCGACTCGGACGCCGATCTCGATGAGGTCGTACCCGCAGTTACGCAGTCGGCATTCACCTACGCCGGCCAGAAGTGCTCCGCGGCCTCGCGGCTGCTCGCTCACGAGGCGGCCTTCGACAAGCTGGTCGACAGGCTCGCGGGAGCCGTGGAGGTGCTCCAGGTCGGGCAAGCCGACGACTTCGCAACCGAGGTGCCGCCGGTGATCGAGCAGGCGGCTCAGGAACGGGTGGAACGCTACGCGTCGCTGGCCGCCGGCGACGGATTCATCGCCGCGCGGCGCGAGGCGGTCCCGGAGGAGGGGTGGTTCTGCGCGCCCACCCTGGCGGTCGACCTGCCCCCCGACTCGGCAGTGGTCCGAGAAGAGATCTTCGGCCCGCTCCTGTCGGTGGAGCGGGTGCCGAGCGTCGAGGCTGCCTGTGAGATCGTGGAGTCACTGCCCTTCGCCTTGACCGGCGGCCTCTTCTCGCGCAATCCCGCGACGGTCCAGGAGGTGGAGCGCCGCTCGCCGGTCGGGAACCTCTACGTGAACCGCGGGATCACGGGCGCCATGGTGGGCCGTCAGCCGTTCGGCGGCAACCGCCGCTCGGGGATCGGCTCCAAGGCCGGCGGCCCGGACTACCTCCTCCAGTTCGTGGAACCGCGCGTCGT
>JBKPHP010000012.1:0-8660 GCA_046729895.1 Actinomycetota bacterium | reverse complement strand
GGTCGAGCGCGAGGGAATCATCAGGGCGGGCGCGAAGATGATCTCGGCCGTGGCGGAGGCCACCGTCCCGAAGATCTCGGTGATCGTGCGCAAGGCGTACGGGGCGGGGCTGTACGCGATGGCCGGGCCGGCCTACGACCCCGACGCCTGCATCGCGCTCCCTTGGGCGAAGATCGCGGTGATGGGGCCCCAGGCGGCGATCAACGCGGTCTTCTACAACCAGCTCCAGGCGATCGAGGACCCTGAAGAGCGGGAACGGCGCACGGAGGAGCTTCGCGCGGAATACAAGACGGAGATAGACGTCCTGCACCTCGCCTCGGAGCTGGTGGTCGACGCGGTGATCCAGCCCGAGGACCTGCGCTCCGAGCTCGTGAAGCGCTTCGCTGCCTACGCGTCGAAGGATCGGCGCTGGCCTGAGAAGCACAACCCGGTGACGCCGGTCTAGGGGGCTCTCGGAGTAGACGCTCCTAGGAGCCTGGCGGCGGAGCGGCCATCAGCTCGACGCGGTGGCCGCCCGGCGCCCGGGCGAACGCGCGCGGAGCGCCCCAGTGCCGGGGCCGTTCCTCGACGTGGTGGCCCGCCTCGCGGACCTGCTGGAGCGTCGTCTCGTAGTCGTCGACCACGACGGCGACGTGGCCCTCCGGCGGCGCCACGGCCTCCTCGCTCCACAGAAGATGGACCTGGGTCGGGCCCCGCTGCAGCCAGGCGGCCCGCCCGCGGAGGCTCGGCGGCGGCTCGACCTCGCGAAACCCGAGCAGGCGCCAGAAGGCCGCTGCGGCCTCGCCGTCGGCTCGTCGGGTTTCGAGCGCCGCATGCTGGATCACGAGGCTCACCATAGAATCTCGCCTCGATGCGCGAAGGCGAGCTGCTCTGGGAGCCCTCCGCGGCGGCCAAGGAGCGCGCCCACATGACCGATTACATGCGCGGGCTCGGACGGGGCTTCGAGACCTACGACGAGCTCTGGGGATGGTCGGTGGCCGACCTCGAGGGCTTCTGGGGCTCGCTCTGGGACTACTTCGAGGTGCAGGCCTCGCGCCCGTACGAGCTCGTGCTCGGCAAGCACGAGATGCCCGGCGCGGAGTGGTTCCGAGGCGCCGAGCTCAGCTACGCGGAACACGTCTTCCGCATGGCGGGCGAGGACCGGCCCGCGATCGTCCACGCGTCGGAGCTACGGGAGCTGTCCGAGCTGAGCTGGGACGAGCTGCGCGAGCAGGTCGGCCGAATCGCGGCCGGGCTGCGCAGGCTGGGCGTGGAGCGGGGCGACCGGGTGGTCGCCTACATGCCGAACGTGCCTGAGACCGTGGCGGCCTTCCTCGCGTGCGCGTCCATAGGAGCGATCTGGTCGAGCGCCTCCCCCGAGTTCGGCGCCCCCACGGTGATCGACCGGTTCCGCCAGATCGAGCCCAAGGTCCTGCTTGCGGTGGACGGCTACCGCTACGGCGGCAGGGACTTCGACCGTCGCGATCGGGTCCGCGAGCTCGAGCGGGCGATCCCCTCGCTCGAGCGCACCGTGCTGCTGCCGTACCTCGGCGAGCGGGGCGACTGGGACGAGGTCTTCTCCGGGGACGGCGAGCTGTCGTTCGAGCAACTCCCGTTCGAGCACCCTCTCTGGGTGCTCTACTCGTCCGGGACGACCGGGCTGCCGAAGGCGATCGTGCAGGGCCAGGGCGGGATTCTGCTGGAGCACCTGAAGAAGTCGCGGCTCCACCTCGACCTCTCGCCCCAGGATCGCCTCTTCTGGTTCACGACCACGGGCTGGATGATGTGGAACTTCCTGGTCGGTGGGCTGCTCGCCGGCTCCACGATCGTGCTGTACGACGGGCAGCCGGACCCGAGGGCGACGTGGAGCTTCGCCAGAGAGGCGGGAGTCAGCTGCTTCGGTACGAGCGCCGGCTTCATTGCCGCCTGCATGAAGGCCCACGTCGACCCTCCGGAGCTCCCGGGCCTCCGTAGCATCGGGTCGACCGGGTCGCCGCTCCCCGTCGAGGGCTTCGAGTGGGTCTACGAGCAGGTGAAGCGCGACCTCTGGCTCTTCTCCACCAGCGGCGGCACCGACCTCTGCACGGCCTTTGTCGGAGGCACTCCCCTGCTGCCGGTGTATGCCGGCGAGCTCCAGGCCCGTTGCCTCGGAGCCAAGGTGGAGGCCTGGGACGAGGAGGGGCGTTCGCTCATCGGCGAGGTCGGCGAGCTCGTGATCACCGAGCCGATGCCTTCGATGCCGCTCTTTCTCTGGAACGACCGGGACGGCGAGCGCTACCGCTCCAGCTACTTCGACATGTACCCGGGAGTCTGGCGGCACGGGGATTGGATCAAGATCACGCCACGCGGCGGCGCCGTCATCTACGGCCGCTCGGACTCGACGATCAACCGCCAGGGCGTCCGGATGGGAACGAGCGAGATCTACAGCGCCGTCGAGGCGCTGCCGGAGGTGATGGACAGCCTGGTGATCGACGCGGAGCGCGCCGACGGCCAGCCTTGGATGCCGCTCTTCGTGGTGCTGCGGGAAGGTGTCCAGCTCCACGACGAGCTGCGCACCCGTATCGCGCACCGGGTACGGGAGCACTGCTCACCACGCCACGTGCCCGACGAGGTCGTGCAGATAGGCGAGGTACCGCGGACCCTCAGCGGGAAGAAGCTCGAGGTGCCCCTGAAGAAGATCCTGATGGGGGCGGATCCCGACGCGGTCGCGAGCCGCGACTCGCTGGCGAATCCCGAGGCTCTCGACTTCTTCGCCGAGCTTGCCGGGCGGATCGTCAGTCCGACTCGCTGAGGGCGGCCCCGGCCCGCTCGAGCTCCGGGCCGAGCTGCGCGTCCACGCGCTCGAGGAGCTCGCCGCAGAATCCGAGCGCGCGCTCGATCGCGGCCCCCTCGATGCGACCGGTGGTGTCCGTGGCCTGGTGGTGGTCGGGAACGTAATCGAGCACGTTGCGACAGGTGACCGTGATCGCGGGGTAGCCGGCGGCGCGGGCGGCGGCG
The DNA here is from genome assembly GCA_046729895.1 of Actinomycetota bacterium. Classification (GTDB taxonomy): domain Bacteria; phylum Actinomycetota; class Thermoleophilia; order Solirubrobacterales; family Thermoleophilaceae; genus DASXBA01. Next base: position 5,684 of record JBKPHP010000012.1, on the reverse strand, counting down.
CCGTCGCTCTGGGTTCGGTTCACGAGCGGGCGGGCGCCGAAGGAGTCGTGTTCGTCGTCCTCGGCGATCTCGTCGCAGACCTCGACGAGCTGCATGTGCGAGCGCACCGCGAGCAGAGCGCCCTCGCGCTGCGTGTAGCGGACGCTGCCGGCTCCCACCTCGTCCAGGTTCACGAACACGGTGCGCGTGCTGTCGAGCGATTGCCGGTGACGGCGGAGGAAGCCGCGCATCCCGTCTGAGATCGCCTCCTGGGCGCCGGTCAGGAGGACCCACAGGTCGAAGCGCTCCAGGCCGCCGCCGTGTCGCCGGGCGAGCTCCAGCGCGGCGGTCACTCCCGAGGCGTTGTCGTTCGCGCCAGGCGAGATGGGGGAGAGGGCGATGTCGACCAGAAGCGGAACGGCGATGATCAGCGCGACGGTGGGGACGAACTGCAACACGGTCAGGACCGCGCTCTCCAGGCTCGGCAGCCGCAAAAGGCAGCAGACGACGAGTGCCACCTGCACCCAGAAGAAGGGCTCCAGCCTGCCGATCGGGCGCCCCAGCACACGCCCCAGAGTCGCCCGTCGCTCCTCCAGCCTGCGTCCGAACAGGGCGCCCTGTGGGCCTGCGTCGTAGTGGGCGACGAGCACGATCGCGCCCGGCTTGTCGGAGCTCTCGGGCGAGATCACGTTCTGGGTCGCGCGGCGTCCCAGCAGCCTCCGCGTGATCCTCGCGGTGCCACTGCCCTCGAGGAATGTGAGCAGGGTGGCGGCGAGCACGAGGGCGGCACCCGGGATCGGCGCGGAGACCGAGACGACGCTGCCCACGATCGCGGCAAGCGCGCACAGGGCGAAGGCAAGCGGCCAGCGCGGCCACGCGTCGGCGTGCTCAAGCTCCGCGTCGCGGCCGTCTCCTCTCAGGCGGTCAGCCAGGTGCAAGGCGGCTCGCCGCTCGGCATCGGATCCGGGCGACCGTCCCTCGAACGCCACGAGCGCCTCGATCTCCTTGCGCAGTTCCTCGCCGCGTCCGGCCACGCGCGGCGCAGGATAGAGCGCGGTCGCCGGAGGACTTTGGCCGCCTGACTCGCGGATAGCCCTTATCGCTTCGGCCCTGCGAATTCCTCGAACCGCACTAAGGTTCCGCTCGCGCGATCGACTTCGTCAGCCGGGAGCGACGAGTGCGGCGGGTGGGATTCGAACCCACAAGCGCTTTCACGCAGCAGATTTTGAATCTGCCTCCTTTGCCAGTTTGGACACCGCCGCAGCTGCATGGATTGTAGGTCTGGGCCGGGGCCTGACCGCCGCTGTTAGCCGCCGTAACGCAGGTCGTCGACTTGCCAAGGCAGGCTCGCCTGCAGCGTCTGACCGGCTCGTCTACGACGTTTGCGCCGCGTGGAGGTCGTCGCGGGACATGTCGCCGCGCTGGTACCGCTCGGCCTCGTCGCCCGTCACCTCGACCTCCACGTTCCACTGCTGCTGGAAACCCCGCATCGCGAACGCGATCAGGAGGACCTGGACGGGAACGATGATCAGGGTCAAGAGCCCGAGGATCGACGGCTCGAGCAGGGGATCCTGGAAGCCCTCCTTGTCGCGCTCGAACCAGGCAGGGCCGGCCACGGCCGCAACCACGGCGAGCAGGATGGCCAGGGCAGCCGCGACAGGGAGCGTGCCGCGGTTCCAACGCGACACGTAGTACGCCATCAGGACGTAGACGATGACGTACCCGATCGAGACGATCTGTGCGCCCTGGAGCTCCGACCAGCCGCCTACGGTGACGATCGCGACCAGCGCCGCGCTGGTGAGGAGCAGCAAGATCACGGCCCCCTTCGTGGCCTTGGACTCCGCCTTGTCCCGGTTTGGATGGATGACGACCGAGTCGGCCATCGGTGCGCGGGAGTGTAACCCCGCGAGCCGCCCGCCGCGAAGGTTCGGGGCGATGCGGATGGAGGGACTCGAACCCCCACGGGCCGAAGCCCACCGGCACCTAAAGCCGGCGCGTCTTCCAATTCCGCCACATCCGCGGACTGCCGACCGATTGTAGGTCTAGGCCTTGGGCCCGATGCCGTCGTGTGGACCGGCACGCTCGTCCTGTCGGAGACGCCGCTGTCGCGTGGCCGGCCATTGGCAGCGCGCCGACGGCATTGACGGCCCGTCAGCTTGCCAGGGAGCCGGAGGCCCGGCGGTGACAAGCCGGAGCCCTTGGTCTACCTTTTCAGTGCGGCGAATGGGCGAACGAACGTTCGCGTCGTGGGGCAGTGGCCAAATTGGATAAGGCTCCGGTCTCCAAAACCGGCGATTCCAGGTTCGAGTCCTGGCTGCCCCGCTCAAAAACCCCCCGCAAAGTGGCGACTTCCTGTTCGCACCCGAGCGCCTTGTGGGCGTCGGCGGGTCCGAGTGGCGTCAAAGTGGCTTCGCCTAGCCGGACCGGCGTCGTCAGCGCAGCCGCGCAGGCCCCGTCGAGGCCGTCCTCCACGGCGGCGCCCGCTAGGCAGGTCCTCGAGCTGTCGGCATCTAGCAGCGCCTCGTGAAACTCGCGTCGCTGACGGTCGTCCATGTCCAAGAGCGGCGAGTAGCCGACGACCTTCTCGACGCGGCGGCTGAGGTCGGCGCTCTCCATTGGCAGAGGCTACGGCGAAGCGGATACTTGGCGGGCGGTGTCCGCAGGAAACGCCGAGTGCCGGAGCGAGTGAGGCGGGCATCTGCGAGGCACCGGGTCTGCCACCTGCCAGTTAAGAGCTGAAGCTCAGGTACGGATGCTTGGGGGCGTTGATTCGCCTAATGCTGGATCCCCGCAGTTCCAGCTCCTTCCCGCGGCGCACGAGTTCGCCGCTTACAGCCAGCCAGTCGTCACGGCGGACGGACGGTGCGCGGGTGTCCGCAGGTTCGATCGTGACCCCGATCGGCACCGAGTCGGCCACGCAGCAGGTGATGTAGAAGCGGGCCAGCTCGAACGGCCCGTTCGGGGATTTGGGCGCGTGCAGGACGAAGCCCTCCAGTCGCACGTCGCGCCCGGGCTTGATCCCGCTCTCATCCGCGAACTTGGCGTTGTGACCCGCGACCTGCACCTGGACGAAGCCCACGCCAGAGGAGTTCCGCGAGGCCAGCTCCGCCAGCGCCGATGGGTCGATGCCTCGGGCGGTGAGCTTCTTGGAGGCGGCCAGCGCGCCGAGCTGGGTCTGGGCCAGCAGCAGCCCGGCGACCATCGGCAGCACGAGGGCGCCGAAGCCGAGCACGTCGCCTGCGGAGAGCGGCTGACGCTCCACGGACGTGGGGGCGCGGGAATACGCGAGGGCTGCCAGTCCGAGCGCGATTCCGCCGAACGGAACGAGCCAGCCGGTGCGTGGACCGAGGTAACGGGCCGTCTCCCCGGTGAGCCAGAGCCAGAGCAGGAACACCGACCACGTAAGCAGCAGGAGGGTGCGGACGTTCCTGCGGTCGAGCCTCACAGCAGCGCCTCGAACAGGAGCGAGGCACCGACCGCAACGAACACCACCACCAGCGCGAGCAGGGGGAGGAAGCCGCGCCTGAAGGTCGCGCCGTAGAGGGCGGTGAGCTTGGTGTCGAGCATCGGCCCGGCTACTAGGAAGGCGAGCTGAGGGCCGAGCGGGAAGGCAGTGAACGAGACCGCTACGAAGGCATCGGCCTCGGAGCAGAGGGAGAGCGCGAAGGCGATCCCCACCATCGTGAGCGCGGCCAGCACGGGCGTCCCGCCGATGCCGGACACGAAGCTCTGCGGCAGCACCGTCTGGAGCACCGCCGACGCCGCCGCCCCGAGCACGAGGTACTTGGCCATGAAGAAGAAGTCGCCGGCCAGGTGCTCGCTGAACCCCGCCTCGTGGTCGTCTCCGGTGGTCGCGACGCCGGGCCGCAGGACCCCTCCCGGGTTCCAGCGGGCAATCAGCAGTCCGGCGACGACCGCCGCGAGCAGGCCGAACCCGGCGCGGGCCGCCGTCATCTCGAGCGCCCGTCCGCGCCCCTCGTAGGCGACCCAGGTCGAGGCCAGCACGATCGGGTTGAGGATCGGCGCCGCCAGCATGAACGCCACGCCAGCGGCCGGGTCGATGCCTCTGGCCAGCAGCCGGCGCGCCACGGGCACCGAGCCGCATTCGCAGACCGGGAAGCCGACGCCCGCGAGAGCCGCACCCGGAAGCTGCAGGGCGCGAGGCAGGCGCACCAGCCGCGCAAAGGCGCGGTCCGGGACGAACACGGCGATGGCCGCCGAGACCAGCGCACCGAGCAGGATGAACGGGAGGGCCTCGATCACGATCGAGGTGAAGATCACCCCGAGCGTGGTGACGGCCGGCACCTCGGCGAGTCCGGCGGCGCGCGCGGCTAGGACCGCGGCGACGGCCGCCCAGAACACGACCCCCACGAGCCACAGCGGGACCTCGGGCGCTACCAGCTTGGCGGCGGCACGGCTGGTGCCGATGGCCATAGGGCGACCTTAGCCGGGAGCGCCCGTCAGGTGCCGGAGCCGGAAACCGTCGCCGACACCAGGACAGCGGTCACGATGAGGGCGACCGTGAGCGCCTTCTGGAGCGTTGGCGTGAGCCAGACGAATCCCCTGGCGACGAGCCAGGCCCGCAGACCGCTCGCGCCGCCAACTGCGGCCGCGGCGGTGGCCATGCACTGAGCGCACATCGCGTTAGCAGTATGACGACTAGCCTCCGGCCGGTGGACCCGTCCACGGCGCCCCGCCGCAGGTAGGACCTCTCCTTCGCGCTCGCCCGGTTCGGGGTAGCCTGGAGGACTCGCAATTGGCCGACGGACTCAAAGCTCGACGGGCCGCCCTTGGCATGGGGCTGGGGCCCGTTGCCGAACTCGTTTGCCAGGCATGCGGCAGGGTGAGCCACTGCAGGATGCCGAGGTTTCGGCCGGACACGATGCCGGCGTGTTCTTGCGGCGGCCGGCGCCAGATCGTCCGAGTCAGGCACCACATCATCCGGAGCCTGGAGCGCCCCTGGAGCTAGGTCGGCGGTGCTGCGAGACTGCGTGGTTCACGTTTGGACCGTCCCCTGCCCGGTCTTGACCCCTAGGTTCGGGCTGCCACAAAGCGCGCGAGCTTGGCGACGGGGCGGAAAGCACCGCAGACGCCGAACATCGACGCCGAAAGGGGGGATTTGCCGTCCCCCCTTTCGGGTAATCAAAAAGCAGGAATACGATCGGGGCCGGATCGGCAGATTCGGGTTCCCCCGACCCGCCCCGATCCAGCGACGGGCTCGGATTACGGTATCCGGGCCCGTCCACTTATGCTCTTCTATCCGTCGCGCGCGGGGGGGCTGGCAACCACGGCGCCCGGCTGCGACGTCCTCGTTGACGAGCCGGCGGTCCTGGAGCGCCTGGAACGGGCCCTCGAGACCGTCCCTCTCCCCTGCCTCTGAGCGCGATACTGCGCGGGCGATGTCGCAGGAGAACGTGGAGTTGATCTTGGGTGTGTTCGACCAGGCTCGGCACGATCCGACCGCGCTCTGGAACGTCTTGGACGATGAGGTGCGGTGGGAAGTGGGGGGTCTCGACATTCCAGACTCGGAAGGGACGTGGCACGGACCTTCGGGGGTTAGAGAATTCTTCCGCCGTTGGGTCGGGACATTCGACGAATGGAGCTACGAGTTCGGGGATGTGATCGATGCCGGGGACTCGGTTGTCGTTCGCATGCACCAGTGGGGACGGGGCAAAGGCAGCGGGGCTACCGTCGAATGGCAGTTC
>JBKPHP010000011.1:0-7520 GCA_046729895.1 Actinomycetota bacterium | reverse complement strand
ATCAGCGTCGATGAGATCAGGTACAGGCTGCGCACCGGAGCGCTGATCCCCGAGTTCCGCGGCGTCTATCGCGTGGGACACCGCGCCCCGAGCCTCGAGGCGCGTTACCTGGCGGCCGTGCGGGCCTGTGGCGATCGAGCGCTCCTGGCCGGGAGAGCGGCCGCCCGGCTATTCGACTTGAGCAAGAGGGGAGCGCCGCCGCCGGAGTTGATCACGCCGACGCAACGGCGCGTCCCCGGCGTGAGGACGCGGCGATCGCGACGGATCGACCCGCGCGAGCCATCACCTGGAAGGACATCCCTGTGACGGCCGTCGCCCGCACCCTCGTGGACGTCGCCGCCGAGCTCCCGACGGATGAACATGGCGCGGGTCTGTCACGAGGCTCAGGTTCGCTATGGGACTACACCGGACGACGTCGAGGCGGTGCTCGACCGCCGGCCGCGCAGCCCGGGCGCCCGAAAGCTCCGCCGGATCATGCGCGGGGGATGAGCCTCGGCCCGCCGGCGGCAGGCGCGTGGACTGTCGCTGGCCCGAGCACAGGTTGACTGTCGAGCTCGACAGCTACCGCTATCACCGCTCGCGCCATGCGTGGGAGCAAGACCGGCGCCGGGAGCGCGAGGCGCACGCCCGCGGCGACGACTTCCGCCGCTACACCCACGACGACGTCTTGGAGGAGCCGCGCCTGATGCTCCGTGAGCTCGACGGGCTTCTCTGATTGCAAAGATCATGGCCGGTTCCGCCCGAACAGGTCGTGGGCTTTGACCCACTCCTCGGCCACGATGGCGGAGCCCAGGGACAGCTCGCCGCAGAGCACGGTGGCCGCCACGATCTCGGTGAACTTGCGCACCTTTCCCTTGCCGTAGCAGCCGAGCAGCTCCAGGCACTCGCGCTGGGTGGCCAGGCCCGTCCCCCCACCGTAGGTCGCCACGATCAGCGACGGGATGGTCACCGACACGTAGTAGTCGCCGTTCGGCAGCACCTCGCTGAAGTTCAGGGCAGCTGAGGACTCGGCCACGTTCGCCACGTCCTGGCCGGTCGCGATGAACAGCGCCGTGATCCCGTTGGCCGAATGGGCGCCGTTGTTGTTCACGCCGGACATGAATCCACCCAGGTTCGAGACCAGGCGGGCGCGCCACAGCAGCTCCACGTCGGCGTGCATCAGCTCCGCTATCAGGTCGCGCGGAAGTGTGGCCTCGGCCACGACGCGCTTTCCCCGCGTGCGCAGCATGTTGACCTGGGAGCTCTTCTTGTCGGTGGCGAAGTTCGACTCGAGGAAGTAGCCCGCCAGCCCGTCTCCGTAGTTGGACTGGATCCAGTCGCAGGCCGCCTGGGTGGCCTTGCCGGTCAGGTTCTGCCCCGCCGCGTCGCCCGTCGTGTAGTTGAAGCGGGTGAAGATGATCCGGCTTGCCGAGTACTGCTCGATGTCCTGGAGCTTGCCCGACCGGGTCGTGGCCTCGGCCGCCTCCTTGATCTCCTCGAAGTGATCGTCGAGCCACTCGCCGAAATCGCGTGCCTCGCGAGCGCTCTCGAAGAGGAACGCCGGCGCCCGCTGCATGCGGTCGTCGAGCACCGTGGTCTTGACGCCGCCGGCCTCTCGGAGCAGCCGCATCCCCCGGTTGTAGCTCGCCACCAGGGTTCCTTCGGCCGTGGCCAGCGGGATGTAGAACTCGCCCTGCGCCTGCTCCCCGTTCACGAGCAGGGGGCCGGCGAAGCCGATCGGCACCTGCGCGACCCCGGTGAAGTTCTCGATGTTGCCCGACAGCATCGAGGGGTCGACCGAGTAGCTCGAGACGTGCTCCAGGTTGACGCCCGTCTCCTCTTCGATGAAGGCGCGGCGCCTCTCGGCCGCCTCACGTGTGTAGTCGCCGTCCGGGCTCCGTGGAATCCGCTTGCGCGGCGCTTCAGTGGTCGTCGTCACGCTCTGCTCCTCCCCTGTTGCTCTTGGAAGCACCTTACCGGTAGCCCGCGCCGGCTAACTACGCGGGGGGTGCGAGATCGATTCAGGCGGCGACCAGGCGCGTGTAGTGCCAGAGGCGACCGCCGAGCACGCGCTCCACGCGCAGGCCGGCGGCCTCGGCGCGCCGGGCGAGCGCCCAGCGGGAGACCATGTGCGGGTCGCCGAACAGCTCGCCCACCACGATGCGCCCGCTCGGGCGGACCACCCGGCGCAGCTCTCGCAACGCCGCCTCCTGGTCGGGGACCTCGCCCAGGACCGTGACCAGGAAGGCGCCGTCGAAGCTGTCCTCGGGGAAGGGGAGGGAGGTTGCGTCAGCGCGGGTCGCTTCGATCCCCGCGACGCCGGTCTCGGCGGCGCGGCCGACGGTGTGGTCGAGCATCTCCTGCTGAAGGTCGAGGATGTCGAGCCTGCCCTCCGGCGCAATCCACTCTGCGACCGCCAGGGTGTAGTAGCCGGTGCCGGGGCCCACCTCGAGGAGGCGCTCCCCGGGTCGCGGCTCGAGCGCCTCGCGCAGGCGCGCGCGGGTGATGAAGGGGTGTGGCGCCTCGACCCAGAAGCGCTGCGAGTAGGGACAGGCAGAGGGATTCTTCCGCCACCAGAGCGCCGCCCCGAGGGTTGCCGCTCCCCCGGCGAGCGCCAGCTTGCGCGCCGTCCCCATCCAGCCTATCCCTCTCGCGGCAGGGTCGGCCTGCCCTCGGCGCGGTAGCGCTCCGTCTCGACGACCACACGCTCCGGGCGCTGCTCCATGACCCGGATTAGATCAGTCAGCGTGGAAAGGCGCAGTGGGTGTACCTTCGTCACATGGAAGCGCACACGACGGCACTGGAGGCGGTCTTCAAGCCAGTACAGCCTCCGACGACCTTCGAGGAGACCGTCGAGCGGCTTGGAACGGCCATCCGGCTGGGATTGCTCACGCCGGGAAGCCAGCTGCCGCCCGAGCGCGACCTCGCCGCCCAGCTCCGGATCTCGCGCTCCACGCTTCGGCAGGCCCTGACCACCCTGGTCCAGAGCGGGCACCTGGTGTCCCTGCGCGGTCGGGCGGGCGGCACGTTCGTCGCCGATGCCCCGCCCCTGTCCGCCGGCCACGAGCCCGAGCCGCTCGGTGACGCCGCCCGGGCCGTCCTCGACGAACGGGTGGCGATCGAGACCGGCGCGACGGTCCTCGCGGCGGAGCGCGCGGACCCCCCTGACCTCGACGTCCTCGACGAGCTCGTCGAGCGGATGGCCGCCGCCGATCCGTTCGAGGAATACCGCCGCGGGGACGTCCGCTTCCACATCGGGGTGGCCGAGGCGGCGCACTCCCCGCGCCTCGTGACCGCCATGACCGAGGTGCAGGGGCACATGAGCGATCTGATCGCGCGCATCGCCCACCCCGTCGAAGTGCTGACGCGCTCGAATGGCCAGCACCGCCGCCTCGTGACGCTGCTGCGCCGCCGAGAGTCGAGCCCGGCGGTCCGCCTGATGCGCGAGCACATCGAGGGGACCGAGCACATCATCGCCGGGCTTATCTAGCGCGCCAGCGACCAGCGCCTAAGCGCGAATGCGGTCTCCCTTCGGGTCGAAGAGCGGCTCGGCGGCAACCTCGCCGCCGACCCAACGCCCGAAGATCTCCACCTCCACGGCGGTGCCCGGCTCTGCGTGCTCGGGCGGCAGGTACGCGTAGGCGATCGACCGCCCGATGGTGTAGCCATAGCCTCCCGTCGTCACGCGGCCGCGGATCTCGCCGTCGACGCGAACTGGCTCGTTGCCCAGCGCCACGGAGCGGGCGTCCTCGAGCAGCAGGCAGCAGAGCCTGGTGCGCGGCCCGCGTTCGTTCGCCTCGGCCAGCGCCTCGCGGCCGATGAAGCCGCCATCCTTGTCCAGCTTCACGCAGAAGCCAACGCCCCCCTCGTACGGCGTTTCGTCGGGCGTGATGTCCGCGCCCCAGACGCGGTAGCCCTTCTCCAGCCGGAGCGAGTCGATCGCCCGGTAGCCCCCCGCGACCATGCCGTACGGGCGACCCGCCTCCCACAGCGCCAGCCACAGTCCGAGGCCGTACTCAGCCGGGCAGTAGAGCTCCCAGCCCAGCTCGCCGACGTATGTCACCCGCAGCGCCCGCACCGGGACGTCGCCCACCGTGGTCTCGCGCACGCTCATGTAAGGGAACGCCTCGTTGCCAAGGTCCTGCGGGGTGAGCGGCTGCAGCACCTCGCGGGCCCGCGGCCCCCAGATACCGAAGCAGGACCACTGTGAAGTCGCGTCGTGGACCTGTGCGCTGCCGTCGTCCGGCAGGTGCTTCCGGATCCACTCGCGGTCGTGGTTGCCGAAGGCCGTACCGGTCACGATCGAGAAGCGCTCCTCGCCGAGGCGCGCGACTGTGAAGTCGCACTCGATCCCCCCGCGGCGGTTGAGCATCTGCGTATAGGTGATCCGGCCGATGTCGCGGGCTACCCGGTTGTCGCAGAGTCGCTCCATCAGGGCCGGAGCTCCCGGACCCTCGATCTCCATCTTCGCGAAGGAGGACTCGTCGAACAGCGCCGCCGCCTCGCGTGTGGCCGCATGCTCCGCCTCGATGGCGGGAGACCAGTGCTCGCCCGCCCAGCCGCGCGGGCGTAGCGACTCGTCGCCCCCCGGCTCGTTCGAGGAGTACCAGTTGACGCGCTCCCAGCCTGACTTCTCGCCGAACGCCGCCCCGTGGTCGCGGTGCCATGAGTTGGCCGCTGACAGCCGCAGTGGCCGCCCGGCCTGCCGCTCGTGGTTCGGGTAGCGGATGTCGTAGTAGGTCTCGTAGGTCTCGCGGATCCGCTTGAGCGTGTGCGAGGGCGAGCGGTAGTGGGCGCCGAAGCGGCGCACGTCCATCTCCCACAGGTCGAGGCTCGGCTCGCCTTCCGCGATCCACTCCGCGATCACCTTGCCGATCCCCCCGGCCCCGGCCAGGCCATGAGCGCAGAAGCCGGCCGCGACGAACAGACCGCGGACCTCGGTCTCTCCCAGGCAGAACTCGTTGTCAGGGGTGAACCCCTCGGGACCGTTGATCATCCGGGTCACGCGAACGTCCTCCATGGCCGGCACACGTCTCCGAGCGTTCTCGACGATCTCCTCGAAGCGGTCCCAGTCGTCCTCGAGCAGTCGGCCGTTGAAATCGGACGGGATGCGGTCGAGCCCGCTGTCCCCGTTCGCAAGGAAGGCGGGGGCGCTGTTTCGCTCGTAGCCCCCCATCACGAGACCGCCTCCCTCTTCGCGGAAGTAGATCAGGAGGTCGGGATCGCGCAACGTCGCCAGGGGCCGCTCGGGATCGCGCTCCCGGAACGGCTGCGTCACCAGGTACTCGTGCGACATCGGCACCACCGGCACCCGCACCCTGGCCATGCGCCCGATCTCGGCGGCGTACATCCCGCCGGCGTTGACCACGACCTCGGCCTCGATGCGGCCGCGCTCGGTCTCGACGCCGCGTACGCGGCCGTCAGATACCTCGATCCCGGTGACGCGCGTGCCGGTGAAGATCTGCACCCCGCCGCGGCGGGCTCCGTCGGCCAGTGCAAAGGTGAGCTGAGATGGGTCGAGGTACCCGTCGGTGGGCAGCCAGGCGGCGCCCAGCACCCCCTCGGTCGACATCGGCGGGAACAGCTCCGCCGCGTCGTCGGCCGAGATCAGCTCGAGCGGCAGCCCGAACGTCTTCGCCCAGCCCGCCTGCCGCCGCAGCTCCTCCATGCGCGCTTCGCTCGAGGCAAGCCGGATCCCGCCGCACTCCGTCCAGCCGGGATCGAACTCGGACTCCTCGCCGAGGCGCCGGTACAACTCCACCGAGTACATCATCATCTTCGTCAGCGAGACCGAGCCGCGCAGCTGACCGACGAGGCCCGCGGAGTGGAACGTCGAGCCCGAGGTGAGCTGGTTCCGCTCTAGCAGCACCACGTCGGACCAGCCGAGGCGGCCGAGGTGGTAGGCGATCGAGGTCCCTCCTACGCCGCCTCCGATGACCACGCAGCGGGCAGCGCTTGGCAGCTCACGCCGCGGAGGCATCAGCCTCCCGGAGCCACTCCTCGAAGCGCGGGTCCGCGCCGGCCTCGCTTAGGCGGCCGAAGTGCTTGGCGGCGTAGCCCTCGAAGTCGAAGTCGAGCTCGGAAATGCCGGTCTGGACGACGCCCCACATCGCCTCGCGGAAGTCGGACATGAAGCGCATCAGCCGCAACGAGGCGTACCGGCGTGCGCTGGCGGGCTCGCCGAAGTAGGCCTCGAGCAGGGCTCGCTCCCGATCCTCGTCGAGCTCGTTGTTGACGGCATAGTTGCCGAGGTCGAAGTAGCGGTCGCCCATGCCCGCGTACTCCCAGTCGACGATGTGGATGCGCGTGCCGTCGTTGAGGAAGTTGGCGGCGAGGAGGTCGTTGTGGCAAGGAACCGGCTTGTGTTCCGAGTCCGTCAGCGCCTTCTTGATCTCTCGCGCGCGAGACAGAGCGCCGGCGTATTCGTCGGGCGGCGTCACGCCGCGCTGCCGCGCGGTCTCCGCGTAGGTCTCCACGATCTCGAACGAGTCGAATCTCGAGGCGAGTTTCCGCCCGGAGTCGTGCACCTTGCGCAGGGCGGCGGCGACCGCCCGGATGGCCTCGGGCCGGCGTAGGTCCTCTTCGCTCATCCCCTCTGCCTCGACGAACTTGGTGACGATCACCTGCGGGTTCTCGAGCATCAACACCACGGGGGGCGCCACGCCGACCTCGGCGGCGAGCTTGTTTGCCTCGCATTCGGCGTCGCGATCGATGCCCAGCAGACTCGTGTCCTTGCCCGGGACACGCACGACGAAGTCGTGCTCGCCGAACGGGACCTTGTAGTTGCGGTTCGTTATCCCGCCGCTCAGCGGCACGGCCTCCCCCGCGTGATCCCCCACGAGAGCGGCGATGCGAGCCGTAATCAGCGGGAACTCATCCACGCGCGCGTGTTGACTTCGGACCAGGGGTCGGACTATCGTCGCCCCACATAGGCCGGATCATCACACCTTAAGAGGTGATGGAGCAACTGGAGGAGGGCTAGAGATGGCCGATGTCGGCGGCGGACTAGACCGGGACGAGCAGAAACTCGCCGAGCTTGGTTACAAGCAGGAGCTGAGCCGCGGCTGGTCGCAGTTCGCGAACTTCGCGATCTCGTTTTCGATCATCTCGGTGCTGGCCGGCTGCTTCACGGTCTATGGGCAGGCGTGGAACTTGGGCGGGCCGATCGCGATCTCCATCGGCTGGCCGGTAGTCGCGGCCATCATCCTCACCGTCGCCTTCAGCATGTCCGAGCTGGCCTCGGCCTTCCCCACGGCGGGCGGCCCCTACTGGTGGGCCCACCGGCTCGGCGGTACGGGCTGGTCCTGGTTCACCGGCTGGTTCAACGTGCTCGGGCTGATCGGCATCGTCGCCTCGGTCGACTACATCCTGGCGTTCTTCTTCACCAGCCTGTTCGGCCTCTGGGGCTGGGACCTCGGCTTCGTGAACTTCGCCGACCAGAAGCATGTGCTGGCCGAGATCTTCTGGCTGTTCGCGATCATCCTGGTGCTCCACGCGCTGATCAACATCTACTCGTCGCACCTGGTCGCTCTGTTCAGCAG
>JBKPHP010000010.1:0-27360 GCA_046729895.1 Actinomycetota bacterium | reverse complement strand
CGCATCCGCCGCCTGATGAACGGCGGTGAGCACCTGCTGGTCGGCACGGACCTCGTCAAGGACCGCAAGCTGCTAGAGGCCGCCTACAACGATTCGCAGGGCGTCACGGCGGAGTTCAACCGCAACATCCTGCGCGTCCTGAACGACGGACTCGACGCCGACTTCGATCCCTCTGCCTTCGAGCACGTGGCCTTCTTCGACGAGGACAACTCCTGGATCGAGATGCGGCTACGGTCGAATGGCGCCCAGCGGGTGACTATCGACGCGGTGGATTTGGAGCTTGCCTTCGCCGACGGCGAGGAGATCCGTACGGAGATCAGCACCAAGTTCACCCAGGAAGCGGTTGGCCGCGAGCTCGCCGCCGCGGGCCTGCGCCTCCAGGCCTTCTTCACCGACGAGGAGGGGCTGTTCGGCGTGGCGCTCGCCTCGCCCGGGTAGCCCGACGGGGCCCTCCGGATGGCGCCCCGGTGAGGGCTCTCAGGTCGGCGGCGACGTCGGCCGGCTCGCGGAACACTCGGCGGTAGGAGAAGTGGACCACCCTCAGGCCGCGCATCTGCAGCCGAAGCGCCTTCCGCTGGTCGGCTTCCCAGGCTTCGCGCCCGCCGTGCCAGCGCCAGCTATCGGTCTCAACGACTAGACCGATGTCGGGCCAGATGAAGTCCGGCCGGTCGGGGCCGATCCAAACCTGGACCTCGGGTCGGCGTATCCCGAAGCGATCGCACAGGCGGAGGAACTCGTCCTCGAGGTCGCTCTCGGTCATTCCGGCCCCTGGGGTGTAGTCGTCAAGCAAGCGCCGCATCACGCCAGCGCCGCGGCGGCCGTGGTTGGCCGAGATCGCCTGCTCGGTGGCGGTGAGGTCGAACAGCCCGAGCACCTCGGCCTGCTCGGTGGCGCCTTCGACCGTCACTTGGTCGTACCGATCGGCGAGGTCGACCAGCGTGCGGGCGACCGTCGTCACCGGAATACCGCTGCGGAGGGTGCACTGATCGGCTGTCAGCGTGGCCGAGCGGTGGAGGCGGATACCGGGCCGGCGGCTGCGGCCGCCCGGAGAGGGCACCGTGACGTCGATCAACGAGGACGACGACCTCCGAAGGTCCCAGTGCGCGCCGGCGCTGCCATGGCTGAGAACCGCGCCGGGGCCGCACGTCAGGACCGCCGCCATCCAGCGGCCTTCGCCCGTAAGGGTGGTCGGTGGGCCGAGGCTGTAGACGCCCCGGTCCACGCGGTGCAGCCGGCCGACCCGCAGCCGATGATCGATGTCGTGCCGAGCCACCCCTTGCCGCAGGAGCTGCCGGCGACTGACGACGCCATGTTGTGCCTTGGCCAGCCGCGCAATCACGGCGTCCCGAGGGGGGTTGGCGACTATTCCCGACACTGTCAGGAAAAGTCGTCGAACCCCGCGGATTCGCCCCTTTCGTAGGATCTGACTCGCCCCGAAGCCACCAGGAGACGCCGAACCATGCCTGAAGCAGTGATCGTCGACGCCGTCCGCTCGCCCATCGGCCGCGCCTTCAAGGGCTCACTCGCCCAGCTCCGGCCTGATGAGACGGGCGCCTACATCGTGGACCAGCTCCTCGAGCGCAACCGCGAGGTCGATCCCACCTCGGTGGAGGACTTGATCTGCGGCTGCGGCCTGCCCCAGGGCCTGCAGGCCTTCAACATCGGGCGGATCATGGTGCTCCTCTCGGAGAAGCTCGGCGAGGAGACGACCGGGGTGACCGTCTCTCGCTACTGCGCCTCGAGCCTCGAGGCGATCAAGCAGGCCGCCAACTCGGTGCGCGCCGGGCAGGGCGACACGTACATCGCCGCCGGCGTGGAGTGGGTCTCGCGCTACAACGAGCGCCAAGAGGCCGCCGGCGTGGCCGACCAGAACGAGCGGCTCCAGGGCAAGGACGGCGACCCGGACGCCTACATCCAGATGGGCGTCACCGCCGAGAACGTTGCGGACCGCTACGAGGTCAGCCGCGCCGACATGGACAAGTACGCCCAGCGCTCTCAGGAACTCGCCGTGAAGTCGCAGGAGGACGGCTTCTTCGATCGCGAGATCGTCCCCGTTCCGCTGGGCGACGCAGGCGAGGCCGTCAAGGACGACGGCCCCCGCCCAGACTCCTCGCTCGAGAAGCTCGCCTCACTCGAGCCGGCGTTCAGGGAGGGCGGCAAGGTCACGGCCGGCAACTCCTGTCCGCTCAACGACGGGGCCGCCGCCACCCTGATCATGTCGGACGAGAAGGCCGAGGAGCTCGGGGTCCAGCCGCGAGCGCGGATCATCACCGCGGCCACATGGGGCAACGAGCCCGAGTACATGGGCGTGGCGCCGATCGGCGCCATCAAGAAGGCCCTGGAACGCGGCGGCATGTCGATGCGCGAAGTTGACCGCGTGGAGCTCAACGAGGCCTTCGCCGCGCAGGTGATCCCGATCATGGACGAGTGCGACATCCCACTCGAGAAGCTCAACACCCACGGCGGAGCGATCGCGCTCGGCCACCCGTTCGGGATGACGGGCGCCCGGATCATGACCACGCTGCTGAACGTGCTCGAGACAGAGGACGCGACGATCGGCCTCGAGACGATGTGCGTGGCCGGGGGCCAGGGCGAGGCCATGCTGGTCGAGCGGCTGAGCTGAGTCAGGGCATAGCCGGCCTGACTACGGCCCGGCCCGCTCGGGGCCGGCAGGGGCGGGTTTTCCGACGCTCCGCCGCGGGTAACCTTATGATGGGGTTATGGATGTCGGGCTTCCCCTCGAGAGCGGTGCGGGCCACTGGACCTGGTTCGGGGGCCGGCCGGCGCTCGACCTTCTGAACACGCGGCGCGAGCGCTGGCGGCGGGACATCGAGACCCTGATCGTGCCGAGCGACCTCGGCGCCTGGCTGGTCGAGGCGGGCCTTGCGCCGGCGGGGACGCGCTCGAGCGAGGAAGAGCTTCTCGCGGGCCGTCGGCTCCGGGACGCGATCGACGGCTGCGTCGACGCCCTGCTCGCAAGCAGCGCGCCGCCGCGACCCGCGATCGCCGAGATCGATCGCTGGCTCGCCCGCGAGGAGACCGGTACGCGTCTCGTGCTCCACTCGGGTAGGCCGGAGTTGGCTGAACGAACCTCCGACGATCCGGTCGGCCATGGCCTCGCCTTCGTCGCCCTTGACGCGGCGCGGATGCTCGGCACCGACGAGCGCCGGCGCATAAGGATCTGCGCCTCGGCGACATGCGGCGTGCGCTTCTACGACCAGTCGCCGGCAGGTCAGCGGCGCTGGTGCTCCATGGAGCGCTGCGGCAACGTGGCGAAGGCCCGGCGGCACCGGCAGCGAGAGAAGGCATGAGCTCGTACCGGTGGACGATCCTCGCCACCGCGACCGGCGCGCAGACCGCGGGCGCGATGCTGTTCCAGGGCCTTCCGGCGATCGGGCCCCAGCTGCGCGACGGCTACGGATTGACGACCGGGGAAACCGGGATCGCCCTGTCCGCGGTCGTCGTCGGAATGACCCTCACCCTGCTCCCCTGGGGCAGTCTGTCCGACCGCCGCGGCGAGCGCCTTGTGATATCCGTGGGCCTCGCGGCCGCGGCGGCCGCCCTGTCCGTCGCCGCGCTCACGGCGGGCTTCGCCGGGCTCTTCCTCTCGCTGTTCGTGGCCGGCCTGTTCGTGGCCAGCGCAAACGCCGCGAGTGGCCGGGCGACCATGGGCTGGTTTCCGCGGGACGAGCGCGGGCTCGCGCTCGGCATCCGCCAGGCCTCGATGCCGATAGGGGTGGCGCTCGCCGGCTTCACGCTGCCGGTGCTGGCCGCGAATGGCACGCGTGCGGCGCTGCTCGGGCTGGCGGCGGTGCTCGTGGCCGCCGCGCTTGCAACTGCCTTACTGCTCCGTCCCCCGCCGGACCCGCCGCGGCAAGCCTCCGCCGCTCCGCCCCTGCATGACCGGCGCATCTGGCGGCTCGCCGAGGCGAGCGCGCTGCTGGTCTGCGTGCAGTTCGCGTTCCTCGGCTTCCTAACCCTCTACCTGCACGACGCAAAGGGATTCTCGGCCGCGTCCGCCGCGGCGACGCTGGCGGGCGTCCAGTTGGTCGGGGCCGCGACGCGGATCGCCCTCGGGCGCGCATCGGACCGGCTCGGCCGCCGCATCGAGCCGCTCAGGTGGCTGGCGCTCGCGATGGCGGCGGGGGCGCCCCTGACGGCAGCGGCGACGACCGGCCCTGACGCGCTGCTGCCGGTGACCCTAGCCTGCGCGATGCTCGCGGCAAGCTGGAACGGCCTCGCCTTCACGGCCACGGCGGAGCTCGCCGGCGAAGCGAGCAGCGGCACGGCGCTCGGCTTCCAGAACACCGTCATGTCGGTGTTCAGCGGCACCACGCTCGCCACCTTCGGCTGGCTGGTAGCGGGCACGTCGTGGACGCTCGCCTTCGGCCTGCTCGCGCTCCCGGCGCTGGGGGCCGCGGCCCTCCTCCGCCGTGTCCCCGAGCCCAGCGCAATGGCCGCTTCCTAGCCCGAGTTCGCCACCGGCTCCCGCACGAAGCTCGCAATCAGGTCCGCGAGGCGCTGCGGCTGGTCCTCCGCCGAGAAGGTGCGCGCGCCCTCCACGAACTCGAGCCGGGCCTCGGGCAGGTCCGAGGCGAGCCGCTCGGCGTCCCTCCGCGGGAACACCTTGTCGTCGGCCGACCACGCGATCAGCGCGGGCCGGGTGAAGCCCCCCAACTTGTCGGCGGCCTCGTTCGTCTGGCTCTTGTCCGCATCTCTCAGCAGCTTGCGGAGGTCCGCGCGCGCCCCGGCATCGATCATCGACGGGTAGACATAGGAGTCCTCGGCCTCGCGGTCGATCGGCTCTTTGGTCAACCAGCCGTAGGCGATCGGCAGGCGCCTGGGGGCCCGCATCCGCATGGGCGCGAGCAGCGCCTGGAAGGCGCCCGGGACGCGCGCCGCGGGCTTGAAGTACGAGAACAGCGGCGGCGGGAAGTGGTCCCGGTAGTCGCACGACGTCAGCACCAGCCGGCCGATCCGATCGGGTCGGCTGGTCACGACCATCTGGCAGAGCGCGCCGCCGGTGTCGTTGCCGACCAGGGTCACGTCCTCGAGACCGAGCGCCTCGATGGCGTCCGCGACCAGGTTGGCCACGGCCGGGGGGCTCAGGTCAGTCGCGGCGGGCATCGCCAGCGTGTGCGAGCCGAGCGGTAGGTCAAGCGCCACGGAGTGGAAATCCGGCGACAGCTTGGCGACGACCTTCCGCCAGAGGTTCGCGTTCACGAGCACGCCGTGGACGAACACGATCGGCGGCCCTGTGCCGGCCTCGAAGCACCGCAGCCTGCCCTGCGGCAGGTCGATGTCGCGCGGGGTTCCCAGTGCGGGGGCCCGCCAGGTGAGTCTCTCGGCCGTTGTCATCCGTGCTCCTTTCGCTTTCGCATGCCGCGTATCAGGCGAAGGGCGGCGCGCGGCCTCCTGAGCATCGCCGGTAGCAGCGGGGTCGGGTCGAAGTAGCTTCGGCGCTCCGCCATCAGGCCGTTGCGAAGCACGACGCGGTCGGCGACGGTCCACTCGAGCGGCCGGCCGTCGAGGGTGCCGCGCAAGGTCAACTCGATGATCAGCCCATCGTCCGTGGGACCCTGGCGCACGACCTCGCCGCGCAGGTCCGGCATCGCCTCGAACAGGGCGCCGGCGAGCCGCTGCAGGCCCTCGCGGCCGCGGAGGGGCGGGGAAAGGGGCTGGATCAGGAGTACCTGCGGGGTGCAGAGCGGGGCGAAGTGCTCCACGAAGCGGTCTGCCGGTCCACCGGCGCGCCAGCCGGCCGCGAACAGCTCGGCGAACGCCGCCGCTTGGGTTCGGGTCTCTTCCGCGGCCGTTGACATACAGACAGTCGGTATCTAGCATACATGCAGTATGCATGTCAAGCCGTCCGCCGGCTCACCTGGCGTCGGCGGCCCGGAGGGAAGGAGCAAGAAGGCCGAGCGCGCCGAGGCGACTCGCGCCAGCCTGCTACGCGTCGCGCGCGACCTGTTCGCGGAGCGCGGCTACGCCGGCGTCGGCACCGAGGAGATCGTCCGGCGGGCAGAGGTCACGCGGGGCGCCCTCTATCACCACTTCCGCGACAAGAAGGACCTCTTCCGGGCCGTTCACGAGCAGGTCGAGCGCGAGCTGGTGGAGTCGCTCGGAGCGCGGATCGCCGGGATAGATGACGCCCGCGAGCTGCTCGCCACCGGGGTCCGCTCCTTCCTCGATGCATGCACCGACCCTGCACTTGCGCGGATCTCCCTTCTCGACGCCCCGTCGGTGCTCGGCTGGGCGGAGTGGCGCGAGATCGACGCTCGCTATGGAATGGGACTGGTCCGGCTGGGCCTGGAGGCTGCGATGCAGCAGGGCGTCATCCCGCGCCAGGACCCCGATCCGCTGGCCCACCTCCTGCTCGCCGCGCTCGGCGAGGCGGCGCTGCTGATCGCGAACGCGGAAGATCCGCAGACGGCGCGAACGGAGGTGGAAGGCCCGCTGCTAGCGCTGCTCGACGGGCTGCAGAGGGGCTAGGCGGGGCTGTCCACGCGCATCGCGGCGTCGCTCGGAATTCGACCGAGAGCGGGGCGATCCACGCGTGCTCGGGTCAGGTGAGCAAGACGATCTTCCCGAGCTTCCCGCCCGCCTCGAAGCGCCCGTAGGCATCCTCGACCTCGTCCAGCGGGAAGGTCGCGGCGACCGGGACCGTCAGGTCACCCGACTCGAACAGCGGCAAGACCTCGTGCTCGACCAGACGCATTGCCTGGGCCTTCTGCTCGAGCGGGCGCGGGCGCAGGGTCGAGCCGGTCAGGCGGGCTCGCTTGCTCATCACAGCGAGAAGGTTGATCTGGCTCTTGGCTCCAGCCCCCACACCGATGATCACGATGCGGCCGTCCGTGGCGAGCGCGCCGAGGTTGTCGGACAGGTTCGGCGCGCCCACGAGCTCCAGCACGACGTCGAAGGGGCCGTGCTCGGCGAACCCCTCCGGCTCGATCGCCGTGGCACCCATCGACTGCACTTCGCCGCGTAGCTCCTCGCGGCGCACCGTGGCGGTGACGCGCGCGCTGGCGGCCCGGCCCAGCTGTATCGCCGCGGTGCCCACACCGCCGGCGCCTCCGTGCACGAGAAGCCGCTCCCCAGGGCGCAGACCCGCCTGACTGAAGAGGGCATCATGCGCCGTTACGAACACCTCGGGCAGCCCGCCGGCCGCAGGCCAGTCGAGAGCGCTCGGCACCGGCATCGCGGCTCGCTCGTGCACTACCGCGAGCTCAGCCTGCCCGCCGCCGCCCACAACAGCCATCACGCGCTCGCCCTGGTCGAAACGCTCGGCGCCCGGCCCCCGGCCGGCCACCTCGCCCGCGAGCTCCAGGCCCGGGATGTCCTGTGGGGAGCCCGGCGGCGCCGGGTAGCCGCCCTGTCGTTGGAGGATGTCGGCTCCGTTTAGCCCGGCGGCGCGGACCCGTACGAGCACCTCCCCGGCCCCCGGCTCCGGATCCGGTCGCTCCTCCACGCGCAGCTCGCCGTCCGCGATCACCACCGCTCGCACGGGGACGAACCATATTCGGGCGGCCCGTCACGAATCCCTCCGATAAGGGGACTACTTTGGCGCCATGGCTCTGCCCCCGTTCTGGCGTGAGCCTCGTGTCGGCCTCGAGGCGGCGGCGCTCCTCCGGAGCCCCGTCTTCCGAGGCGAGGGGGTAGAGGACGGCCGCGGCCGCCCGGTGCTGCTTCTCCCCGGCTTCCTTGCGGGCGACGACTCTCTGGCGCTGATGACCCGCTGGCTGCGACGGAGCGGCTACCACACGCGCAACGCCGGGCTGCGAGCGAACGTAGGCTGCTCCGCCGAGACCGTCGAGCGGCTGGAGGACCGCCTCGAAGAGCTGGTCGAGCGGCAGGGAAGGCGAGCGGCGATAGTCGGCCAGAGCCGCGGCGGCGGCCTTGCCCGGGTGCTCGCCGCGCGGCGACCCGACCTCGTCACCGGAATCGTCACGCTCGGAACACCCCATGAGCAGCCGCTGGCCGTGCACCCGCTCGTTAGCCTCCAGCTCCTCGCCGTCGGCGCGCTCGGCACCCTGGGCTTCCCCGGCTTCTTCTCGCGCTCGTGCCTGTCCGGCGACTGCTGCGCGGAGTTCTGGGAGCAGGTGGCCGCGCCGCTCCCGCCGCACGTCGGCTTCGTGTCCGTGTACTCCCGCAGCGACGGGATCGTGGACTGGCGCGCCTGCAGGGCGCCCGGCGCAGAGCTGGTGGCCATCGACTCCAGCCACGTTGGCATGGCGGTCAACGCGGGGGCCTACCGCGCCATCGCCCACGCGCTCGTCTCGTTTCGGTGGCGTGAGCCCGGGCGCAGGGTGGCCGCGCCCGTCACGCCGCTGCGTCGTGCGGCGCAGGCTCGCGACGCGGCGTAGGCTCGTCGCGCCGCGTGAGCTCGTTGCGCGGCGCGGGCTCGCGGTGTAGACCCACGCCGGCCACCACGAGCGCAACGCCCGCCGCCTCCAGTGGCGACGGGATCTGGGCGAGCACCACGATGCCTATGACGGTGGCGGTCGCCGGCAGGAGCGAGACCATGAGCGCGTAGCTTGCCCGGGCCAGCCGGGCCATCGCCAGCTGGTCCGTCACGTAGGGGATGACCGATGAGGACAGCCCCACGCCGACACCCGCCAGCACGGCGACAGGATCCACGAGAGCAGGCGCAGCGTCCCATCCGGCCAGCGGGGTGACGACCACGGCTGCGACCAGCATCGACGCGGCGAGCCCGTCGATGCCGCGGAGCTTTCCGTGCTGGGCGACACGATGGGCCAGGACGATGTAGAGGGCGAACAGCAGGGCGTTCGCGAACGCAAATGCCACTCCGAGCGGCTCGCCCTCGAGCCGGACGTCGGTGAGCAGGTACACGCCAGGCACGGCCAGCATCAGCGCGATCGCGTTGCGGGGCGTGCGGGCCCCCAGGGCCGCTAGCGCGATGACGGGCAGGAACTCGATCGCGGCGACCGTCCCGAGCGGCAGCCGATCGATCGACAGGTAGAAGCAGCAGTTCATGACGGCGAGGACCGCCCCCCATGTGGCGAGCAGCTGGCGACCGTCACGGTCGAGGAGGTGGACGGCGCGCCAGGGACGACGCCAGAGGGCGAGGACAAGCGCAGCCGAGGCGATCCGGAGCCAGGCGACCCCGAGCACCTCGACCCGGGCGAACAGCAGAACGGCGAACGCGGGACCTAGGTAGTGGAAGACGGCGCTGACCACGAAGTAGAGATGTGGCGGAACGCTGTGAGCCCTCTGCGCCTGCGCGGTCATGCCCCCGAAGATTGAAGGGGAAGCCGCGCGACGTACATGGGCGAACATAGGTAATCTACCCATGATGCCTCCGAATCGAAGGGAAGTAGACGGAATCAACCGCCGATTGCTCGCCGAGCTCCAACAGAACGCACGACTCACGCTCGCCGAGCTCGGCCGCCGCCTGGACCTCTCCCCTCCCGCCGTGGCCGACCGCCTTCAGCGTCTCGAGGACGAGGGCGTGATCGCCGGCTACCGCGCCGAGCTCGATCCCAGGGCGCTGGGGTACGCGCTCACCGCGGTCATCCGGATCCGTCCCGCGCCGCGGGAGTTGCGAAAGGTCGGGGACCTCGCCCGGAAGACTCCCGAAGTCGTCGAGTGCAACCGCATCACCGGCGAGGACTGCTTCATCTTCAAGCTCTACCTGCGTGACGTGGAGCATTTGGAGGAGGTAATCGACCGCTTCGTTCCCTACGGGCAGACCACGACGTCGATCGTCCAGTCGTCGCCGGTCCCGGCAAGAGGCCTTGCGCTCTAGACAACCAGCACCGCGGCGCCGCGGACCTCGCCCGCCCGTAGGCGGTCGAGCGCGTCGTTCGCGGACTCGAGCGGGAAGGTCTCGACCTCGGTGTGCACCGGGACCTGCGGCGCGAGCTGCAGGAACTCCTCGCCGTCCAGCCGGGTGAGGTTTGCCACGGAGCGGAGCACCCGCTCGCCCCACAGGAGGTCGTAGGGGAAGGACGGAATGTCGCTCATGTGGATCCCCGCGCAGACTACGGTCCCGCCCTTGGCGACGGCCTTCAGCGCCGCCGGCACCAGCCCGCCGACGGGCGCGAAGATGATCGCGGCGTCGAGCTCCTCAGGAGGCGGCCCCAGGGCGTCGCCAGCCCACTCCGCCCCCAGCTCGCGCGCGAAGGCCTGGGCCTCCTTGTCGTCGGCCCGCGTGAAGGCGAACACGCGCCGGCCCTGGTGCCGCGCGACCTGGCAGACGATGTGCGCGGACCCACCGAAACCGTACAGCCCCAGCCGCTGGGCGTCGCCCGCGAGCCGAAGCGACCGGTAGCCGATCAGTCCCGCGCACAGGAGCGGCGCGGCCTGGAGGTCCGGGTAGCCCTCCGGGAGGGGGAAGCAGAAGCGCTCGTCGGCGGCCGTGAGCGTTGCGTAACCGCCATCGAGCTGGTAGCCGGTGAAGCGGGCACGGTCGCAGAGGTTCTCCCGGCCGGTGCGGCAGAACCGGCACGTACCGTCGGTCCATCCGAGCCAGGGCACGCCGACCCGGTCGCCCTCCGCGAAGCGTTCCGCCCCCGGTCCCGCGCCCGCGACCCGGCCGACGATCTGGTGCCCGACCACGAGCGGCAGCTTCGGCTCGCTCAGCTCGCCGGCCACCACGTGCAGGTCCGTGCGGCAGACGCCGCACGCGGCCACCTGGAGCAGGACCTCCGCGTCGGCAGGCTCCGGATCGGGCAGCTCCGCCGGGTGCAGGGGAGTTCGGGGCGCGTCGAGAACCATCGCCCGCATACCTCACATACCATCGCATGGTGGCGAGCGAGGACGACCGCGAGGCCGCGCCCGGCGTGGCGGCCGGGTGAACGAGGGCCCGCTGGTCGACGCCGCCTGGCTGCGGTCACGGCTGGGCGATCCGTCGCTGGCCGTGGTCGACTGCCGCTGGCACATCGGTGAGCCGGGCGCAGGGGAGCGGGACTACCGGGCGGGGCACGTCCCCGGCGCTGCCTTCATGGACGTGGACACCGACCTGTCCGCGCCGGCGGGCGAGGGCGGCCGCCACCCGCTGCCGGCGGCGGACGACTTCGAGGCCGCCGCCCGTCGCGCCGGCATCTCCGGGTGGACCACCGTGGTCGCCTACGGCGAGGGGGCCGCGCGGCTGTGGTGGCTCCTCAGGCACTTCGGGCACGGCTCGGCCGCCGTGCTCGACGGTGGCCTGCGGGCCTGGTGCGAGCTGGGCGGGAAGCTGCGAACGGGAGCGGAGGAGGTTCCTGCGGGTGACTTCACGGCGCGGCCGCGAGCGGATGACACGGTGACCGCCGAGGAGATCGCCGAGAGCGACTACGTGCTGCTCGACGCCCGCGTACCCGAGCGCTTCCGCGGCGAGGTCGAGCCGATCGACCCGGTGGCGGGCCACATCCCAGGCGCCCGCAACCTGCCTCATGAGGAGATATCACCGGGAGAGCGGTTCCTCCCTCCGCAGGAGCTACGCGAGCGGCTCGGCGACGGTGAGCTTGTCGCCTATTGCGGGTCGGGCGTCACGTCCTGCACGCTCCTGCTTGCGGCCGAGCTGGTGGGCGTGGGTCCCGCCCGACTCTATCCCGGCTCTTGGAGCGAGTGGTCCCGGCGCGGGCTTCAGGTCGAGCGCCAGTGAAGGGCGCGCTCCACCTCGAGCCGTAGCAGCGGGCCGGGAGGCCGCCGCTCCCGGTAGGGCGCGTACCTCTCGGTGAGCGCCTCCAGCCCGGCGGCGCCGCGCTCCACCGGCAACACCTCAACCCGGCCCAGGAGCTGGACCCAGGCGAGCCGGCTCCAGTCGTCGTCGTAGCGGTCGACGCACAGCGCTGCCTCGGGCCGGCGCCGCAGGTAGCGGACCCTGGCCGGCTCGTCGGCCCGCTTGGGCTTGTCGTCGATGGCGCTCCAGACGGCGTCCTCTGCGAGGGCGTAGGTAACGGGCAGCAACCGCGGGTGATCGAGATCGTCGACGAAGGCGAGCCGGGCGACTCGCTCACCTTTGATTAGCCCCAGCGCCCAAGGGGGAAGTTCATCGAAGGACACCTCTCGAGCGTAGAAAGGAAACGCCATGGATGTAGGCATAGGGCTGCCGTCGACCATCCCCGGAGTCACCCGCGACGAACTGCTCGAGTGGGCGCGGCGGGCGGACGCCGCCGGCTTTTCCAGCCTGGGGACGCTCGATCGGCTCGTCTATCCCAACTGGGAGCCGCTGGTGGCGCTCGGGGCGGCGGCAGTGGTCACCGAGCGGATCCGCCTGACGACCGACGTCCTGCTCCTGCCCTGGCGGGCCAACACGGCGCTGGTCGCAAAGCAGGCGCTGACGATCCACAATCTGTCGGGCGGCCGCCTGGTGCTCGGCGCCGCGATGGGCGGGCGCACCGACGACTACGAGGTCTCGGGGGTCCCGTTCGAGGAACGCGGCAGGCGCTTCGAGGAGATGCTGAAGCAGATCAAGCGGATCTGGGCGGGCGAGGAGGTCGGCTTCGCCGGCGCGATCGGGCCCTCTCCTCCGGACGGTCCCCCGTCCATCCTGATGGGCGGCAGCACCGACGCGACGTTTCGCCGTGCCGCGGAGTACGGCGACGGCTGGACCATGGGCGGCGGAACGCCCGATCAGTTCGCGGAGGGCCTCGAGAAGCTGAAGCCCGCCTGGAGGGAGAAAGGGCGGGACGGCGAGCCCCGAGGAGTGGCGCTCGCCTATTTCGGGCTCGGCGAAAAGGCCGAAGAGGAGGCGCGGTCGGACCTCTCCCACTACTACGCCTGGCTCGGAGACGAGCTCGCTGAGATGATCGTCAGCAGCGCCGCCACCGACGAGGAGACGGTCAAGGGGTACGTCGAGGCGTTCGCCGCGGCCGGCGCGGACGAGCTCATCCTGTTTCCTGTCTCTACGAACCCGGACCAGGTCGACCTCCTGGCGCAGGCCGTCCCGGTCGGTTCCGTCCACTCGTGACGCCACGATCATGAGTGATGGATGCCGCGAGGATGTTGGGCGTACGGGTCGCCCGCGCGCTCTACGGGCGCTGGCGCTCGCTCGGCCCGGCGGCTCGAAGGCGCTTGGAGCCGCTCGCTGAGGACACCAAGCGGGCGGCCCTCGAGGCGCGCGGAGCGGGCGATCAGGAGGCTGCGCAGAGCGACCTCCGCTCCGCCAGCCAGACGCTCGCGGCTGCGATCGTGGAGTCGGCGGAGACGGACCCGGAGGTGGACCAGCTCGAGGTGAGCCGGCTGCGGGAGGACCTGAAGCGCGAGCTCGAGCGGCTTTCCTCGGCGGAGATCAAGGCTTCCCGTAGCGTCGACCCGCTTCGCCCCGAGTAGGACTTGGCTGGCAGCTGGCAGCTGGCAGCTGGCAGAGGTGAGGGCTCGGGCGGGGCGCTAGGCTCGCCCGGTGCCCTCGCCTTTCCGGTTTGAAGATGGTGCGCTGCTGATCCTCGATCAGCGGGCGCTTCCCGATCGGGTGGACTGGCTCCGGTGTGAGCGGCCCGGGCAGGTCGCGGAGGCGATCCGCTCGATGGCCGTACGCGGCGCGCCGGCGATCGGCCTGGCGGCTGCGTACGGGCTGGCCCTGGCGGGCGACGGTTTCGAGGAGGCGGCCGCGGAGCTCGTGGATACGCGGCCGACGGCAGTCAACCTCCGCTGGGCGATCGAGCGCTCGCGCGAGGCGTTCGCCGGCGGTGGGCTCGCCGCGGTGCTCGAGCTCGCTCGACGAATGGAGCGCGAGCAGGAAGCGGCAGACCGGAAGCTGGCGCAGCTCGGCGCCGAGCGCTTCGCCGAGGGCGACCGCGCGCTGACGCACTGCAACACCGGCCCGCTTGCCACCGGGGGTTACGGCACCGCCGGCGGGGTGCTGCACGCCGCCTGGGACGCCGGCCGGCTCTCGCACGTCTGGGTGAGCGAGACGCGGCCGCTCCTCCAGGGCGCCCGCTTGACGGCCTGGGAGCTCGAGCATGCGGGGATCCCCTTCCGGGTGGTCACGGACGGGAGCGCCGGCGCGCTGATGGAGCGCGGGCTCGTCGACCGCGTCGTGGTTGGCGCCGACCGCATCGCGGCCAACGGGGACGTGGCCAACAAGGTCGGCACCTATCCGCTGGCGGCGCTCGCGCGCCGCCACGGCATCCCGTTCTACGTGGCCGCCCCGCTCTCGACGCTCGACCCGGAAACACCCGAGGGCAGCGGCATTCCGATCGAGGAACGGGACCCTTCCGAGGTCGTGGCGGGCGCGCCGGCCCTCAACCTGGCCTTCGACGTAACGCCCGCGGAGCTCGTCAGCGCGATCTTCACCGAGGCCGGAGCGCTCGAGCCGCCCTACCGTGAGGCGATCGGGCGGGCCCGCTCGTGAGCGACGCGGAGCTGCTGCTCTCCACCGCCCGGAGACCGCTCGTGCTCGGAATGGGCGGCGGAGGCGACGTGGTCGGCGCGCTCGCCACCGCCGAGGCGTGCCGGATCTACCACGGGGCGGAACCGCTGGTGGGCGGAGTGACCTGGGAGCGGCGCGTGATCGACCCCGAGCCCGGGCCGCGCTCCGCCGCGGAGATCGAGGCGGCGCGGGAGCTGGCGCCAGGGGTCCTTGCGGCAAGCGGGGAGACGCGCGTTCGCGAGACGGGCGTGCGCTTCGCCGAGGGGCGCGTGGCGGAGCTGCTCGGCGAGGAGACCCTGCTCCTCGACGTGACCCGCTCCCCCGTGGAGCTGGCCGCATCCCTACGCGTGGCCGGGGACGAGCTGGGCTGCGACCTGTTCGTCTTCCTCGACGTCGGGGGCGATGCGCTGGCCCGCGGCGACGAGGACGGACTGGCAAGCCCGCTGTGCGACGCGATCATGCTGGCCAGCGCGACACACCTGCAGCTCGAGCGGTCGGTGCTCGGCGGCGTGTTCGGCGCCGGCTGCGACGGCGAGTTGACGCCCGCCGAGGTGCTCGAGCGGGTGGCCGAGGTGGCGGCTGCGGGCGGACTCGCGGGGGCGCGGGGGCTCACGCTCGCGGTGGTCGAGCGACTGGAGCGGGCGGTGGAGGCGGTGCCCACGGAGGCCAGCGCACAGGCCCTCCGCTGCTTCCGCGGCGAGCGGGGCACCACCACCATCCGAAACGGCCGGCGGACCGTGGAGCTCAGCCCGATCGGGGCGGCCACGCTCTACTTCGACCCCACCGCCGCGGTCCACTCCGCCGCCCGGCTGGCCCGCGCTGTGCTCGAGGCAAGCGGTCTCGAAGACGCGAACGAGCGCCTCCACGCGCTGGGGCTGCGGACGGAGCTGGACTACGAGCGGGCGCTCGACGACCGCTGATCTGTGAGCCCTTGCACAAAAGCCTTCAGCACGGGCTGTCAAGCTAGTTGCATGATGAAACGGCTCCCAGACGGCAGTCCGATACTGATTCGCCGTATCAGGCCTGACGACAAGGAGCTGCTGGTCAGGGGCCTGCGCGAGCTCTCGGACGTCAGCGTTCAGCGCCGGTTCCTCTCGCCCAAGCGCCACTTCACCCGGGCCGAGCTGCGCTATCTCACGGAGGTCGACAACCACGACCATGTGGCGCTCGTCGCCGAGTTCCCCGCGCAGCCGGTCCGCAGGCTCATCGGCGTGGGCCGCTTCATCCGCTGGCCGGAGGATCCCACGTCGGCCGAGGCCGCGATCGTGGTCGGCGACCTGTGGCAGGGGATGGGCATCGGTTCGATGCTGGCCCGCGAGCTCGCCGCGCGCGCCCGTGGCCTGGGGATCCGCCGCTTCACCGCCACCATGTCCAGCGACAACATCCCCGCGCAGCGCCTGCTGCACAAGCTGAACAGCGAGGTCCACGGCGGCCACATGGGTAGCGGCGTGTCGGAGCTCGTGCTGGACATCGCGGCGTAGGCGTCCCGCTCGGCAGCGGCTGCCGCCCGCGCCGAGCTCCCTAGGAGACCGTCCAGGTGTCCCCGGCGTGGAGGAGCTTCTCCAGCTCATCGGGGCCCGCCCGGGCGTGCGCGTCCTCGAGCTCCTCCTGCCAGCCCTCGCCGTAGACCGGGCGGTCGATGTCGCGGAAGACGCCGATCGGCGTCGGGCCGGTCGGTCGCTGGGCGAGCTGTGCAAGCTCGAAGGCGAGGCCCGGGTCGGCCCGGTGGGCGTCGTGGACGACCAGGGAGTCCTCACCCACGCTGGCGACGTCGGCGATCTCCAGGTGCTCGACCCCGCGGCGAACCACGCCGCGCTCGCCCTCGGGACCGAACCGGATGGGCTTGCCGTGCTCGAGCCGGATCTGGTTGTGCTCCTTCTCGCCCTTGGCGCGGACGGCATCGAAGGCGCCATCGTTGAAGACGTTGCAGTTCTGGTAGATCTCGACGAATGACGACCCCTTGTGGGCCGCCGCCGCGCGCAGGGTCGCGGACACGTGCTTCTTGTCGGTGTCGACCGTGCGCGCCACGAAGGACGCCTCGGCGCCGAGTGCCAGGGCCACAGGATTGAAGGGATGGTCCTGGGAGCCGAAGGGGGTCGACTTGGTGACCTTGCCCTCCTCGCTCGTGGGCGAGTACTGGCCCTTCGTGAGGCCGTAGATCTGGTTGTTGAACAGGAGGATCCGGACAGGCACGTTGCGACGCAGCGAGTGGATCAGGTGGTTGCCGCCGATCGAGAGGGCGTCGCCGTCGCCGGTCACCACCCAGACGGACAGGTCGGGCCGGGCCGTGGCCACGCCAGTCGCGAGCGCGGGCGCCCGCCCGTGGATGCCGTGCATCCCGTAGGTGTCCATGTAGTAGACGAAGCGGCCGGCGCAGCCGATCCCGGTGACGAACACGATCTTGTCGGGCGGTATGCCCAGCTCCGGCATGAACGACTGGACCGAGGCGAGAACGGCGTAGTCGCCGCAGCCCGGGCACCAGCGGGTCTCCTGGTCGGAGGAGAAGTCCGCCTTGCCGAGCTTGAGCACGTCTCCGCCGTTCTGGCTCACGCTTCGGCCCTCCGCAGGATCTCGTCCATCACGTCGCGGGTGAGGATCGGCAGGCCGTCGACCTTCGTGTAGCTCTCGCAGTCGACCAGGAACTCAGCCCGCAGCAGCTTCACGAGCTGACCCATGTTCATCTCGGGCACCAGCACCGTCTCGTAGGAGCGGAGCACCTCGCCGAGGTTGCGCGGTAGCGGGTTCAGGTGGGTGAGATGCGCGGTGGCCACGTTGACCCCGTTCTCCCGCCGCGTGCGGCGGGCCGCCCCCTGTATCGCGCCGTAGCTCGAACCCCAGCCCAGGACCAGGAGGTCGGCGCCGTCGGGATCGTCCACCTCGACCTCCGGGATATCGTCGGCGATGAGCGCGACGCGCTCCGCCCGCAGCCGCGTCATGTGCTCGTGGTTCTCGGGCTCGTAGGAGATGTTGCCGGTCACGTCCTCCTTCTCCAGGCCCCCGATGCGGTGCCGCAGGCCCGGAGTTCCCGGGATCGCCCATGGCCGCGCCAGGTTGCGATCGCGCTTGTAGGGCTGGAAGCCGGTCGGATCCGTCGCGAAGGCCGGATCGATCTCCGGAACCTTCGAGGCGTCCGGCAGGCGCCAGGGCTCCGAGGAGTTGGCCAGGAAGGTGTCCGACAGCAGGATCACAGGCGTCCGGTACTTGACCGCGATCCTCACGGCATCGAGTCCCGCGTCGAAGCACTGGCCCGGCGTCCGCGACGCCACCACGGGCAGCGGCGACTCGCCGTGGCGACCGTACAGCGCCATCAGCAGATCGGCGGCCTCGGTCTTCGTCGGCATGCCGGTGGACGGCCCGGCCCGCTGCACGTCGATGACCACCATCGGCAGCTCGAGGGCCACGGCGAGCCCGATGGTCTCCGTCATCAGGTCCATGCCGGGGCCGCTCGTGGCGGTGACGCCGAGCTGCCCCCCGAAGGCGGCGCCGAGCGCCATGTTGGCCGCGGCGATCTCGTCCTCCGCCTGGATCGTGCGAACGCCGAAGCGCTTGTGGCGAGAGAGCGTGTGCAGCAGCTCCGAGGCGGGGGTGATGGGATAGCTGGCGTAGAAGAGCTGCAGGTCGCTCTTGACGCTGGCGGCGATCAGGCCCAATGCGAGGGCCTGGGTGCCGTTGATGTTGCGGTAGGTGCCGGGCGGCGCCGGGGCCGGCTCAACCTCGTAGTGGACGGCCAGCAGCTCAGCGGTCTCGCCGAAGTTGTAGCCCGCACGGAAGGCAGCGAGGTTCGCGTCGCGCACCGGAGGACGGTCCTCGAACTTCTTCTCCACCCACGTGATCGTCGGGTCGGTGGGCCGGCCGTACATCCACGACACAAGGCCGAGCGCGAAGAGGTTCTTGCAGCGAGCGGCGTCGCGCGAGGTGATGTCCTCGATGGGTTCGGTGGCCCGTACGGTCATGCTCGTCATCGGCACCCGGAAGAGCTGGTAGTCGTCGAGCGAGCCGTCCTCCAGGGGGTTGGACTCGTAGCCGGCCTTCTTGAGGTTGTGGTCGGTGAAGCCGTCCTCGTTGACGATCACCGTGCCACCGCGCTCGAGCGAGCCAACCTGGGTGATCAGCGCCGCGGGATTCATGGCCACGAGCACGTTGGGATAGTCGCCCGGTGTGAGGATGTCGCGCGAGGCGAAGTGGATCTGGAAGGCGGAGACGCCGTGCGGGGTACCCGCCGGTGCGCGGATCTCCGCCGGGAAGTCCGGCAGGGTCGCCAGGTCGTTGCCTGCCACGGCGGTCTCGTCCGTGAAGCGGCTCCCCACCAGCTGCATGCCGTCACCGGAGTCGCCGGCGAAGCGTACGACTACGCGGTCCTTCTTCTCCAGTGTCTTTTCCGTCATCCTCCTGCGAGCCTCGCAACGAGTGTAGCTTCCTGGCCGGGTGGCGAACCGGGCCTGGCCGCCCGGCCAAACCAGGCCTCACCAGGCGCCCAAAGCGGGCCTGACTTGGCGCCAAACCGAGTCGTTCCGCGCGCATGCGCACGACCGTTTTCCATTGGAACCCGCGACCGCAGCGGACGCTTCGGTGGCGGCTCGGTTAGCCTTTCGCGCCCCTCTCCCGGAGGGGCCGCCGCCGATGAAGGTCTCCGTTCCCAAGGAAACGGCCGCAGGGGAGCGCCGTGTCGCGCTCGTGCCCGAGGTCACCCAGCGCATGACCCGCTCCGGGCTCGAGGTCGTGCTCGAGCCGGGCGCTGGGGTGGGCGCCCACCATCCGGACGCCTCCTACCAGGAGGCCGGCGCCGAGATCCACGAGGGGGCCGGCTTCTCCGGCGACGTGGTTGCCAAGGTAGGGCCGCCGTCGGCCGAGGAGATCGGATCGCTTCGCGAGGACGGAGTGCTGGTCGGCTTCCTCCAGCCGTTGACCGCTACCGACACGGTGCGTGCGCTCGCCGACGCGGGTGCCACGGCCTTCGCCATGGAGGCGATTCCCCGCATCACCCGGGCGCAATCGATGGACGCCCTCTCCTCGCAGGCCACCGTCGCCGGCTACCGCGCGGCGCTGATCGCGGCGCAGGAGCTGGGCCGCTTCTTCCCGATGCTCACCACAGCGGCGGGCACGGTACGCCCTGCAACGGTGATGGTCCTGGGAGCCGGCGTGGCGGGGCTGCAGGCCATCGCCACTGCTCGCCGCCTCGGCGCGGTCGTTCAGGCCTTCGACGTGCGCGCCGCGGTCAAGGAGCAGATCGAGTCGCTGGGCGCCCGCTTCCTGGAGCTCGACCTCGGGCTGGAGGACGCCGAGGCTGCGGGCGGCTACGCCCGCCAGCTCACCGAGGAGGAGCAGCAGCGCCAGCGCGAGCTCCTCGCGGAGGAGATAGCAAAGGTCGACGCCGTGATCTCCACGGCCGCGGTGCCCGGCCGCCCCGCCCCGCTGCTCGTGATCGAGGAGGGAGTGCGGAACATGAAGCCGGGATCGGTGATCGTCGACCTGGCGGCTGAGAGCGGCGGAAACTGCGAGCTGACCGAGGCCGGCGAGAGCGTGGTCAAGCACGACGTGACCAGCGTCGGCCCGCTCAACCTGCCGAGCTCGATGCCCGACCACGCCTCGCAGCTCTACGCCAAGAACGTGCAGAGCCTGATCGAGCTGATGGTCTCCGACGAGGGCCGGCTCGAGCTCGACTTCGACGACGAGATCATCGCCGGCGCCTGCATAACCCGCGACGGAGAGATCGTGAACGAGGGCGCCAAGCAGGCGGTGGGAGCAGCGGCCTAGCTCATGGACCTGCTGACCGAGCTCACGATCCTGATCCTCGGCGCCTTTGTCGGCTTCGAGGTGATCTCGAAGATCCCGAACACGCTCCACACGCCGCTGATGTCGGCCACGAACGCCATTCACGGGATCGTGCTGCTCGGGGGGATCCTGCTGATCGGCGAGGTGAGCGGCTTCGTCAACAAGCTGATCCTGGTGATCGCGATCGCCTTCGGGACGATCAACGTCGTAGGCGGCTTCCTGGTCACCGACCGCATGCTGGAGATGTTCAAGGCCCGCGGGCGGCCGCAGGAGGCCGAGGAGAAGTGACCCGGCTGGCTGCGGTCGACTTCGACGTCATCCGCTCGCTCTACATCGTCGCCTTCGCGCTGTTCATCCTCGGGCTGCGACTGGTGACGCACCCGCGCACGGCTCGCCGCGGCAACCTCATAGCGGCAATCGGTATGGCGGTGGCGCTGGTCGCCACGCTGATGATCGACACGGTCGGCGACTACGGCCTCATCGCGCTGGCCATCGCGGTCGGCACCGCGGTCGGGATCCCCGCCGCGCGCAACGTGAAGATGACCGCGATGCCGCAGATGGTGGCGCTGTTCAACGGCGTCGGCGGCGGGGCCGTGGCCCTGATCTCCTGGGCCGACTACCGCCACACCCTCGCCGGCGGCGGCAACCCCCCGCTCGAGACGCTGATCCCGATCCTGTTCGCGGCCATCATCGGCTCGGTCTCGTTCTGGGGCTCGAACATCGCGTTCGGCAAGCTCCAGGAGCTCATCCCCGGGCGGCCGATACAGCTGCCCGGCCAGCGCTTCATAAACATCGGCCTCTTGGCCCTTGCGGTGGGCTGCGCCGTGGCGATCGCGGCGGGCACCGAGTCCCAGGCCCTCTTCGTCCTGATCCTGGTCTCCGCCGCGCTGCTCGGCAACATGTTCGTGCTACCGATCGGCGGCGCCGACATGCCGGTGGTGATCTCGCTGCTGAACGCCTTCACCGGCCTCTCGGCGGCCGCCGCGGGCATCGCGCTCGACAACGTGGCGCTGATCGTGGGCGGCATCATCGTCGGCGCGTCGGGCTCGATCCTCACCAACCTGATGGCCGAGGCGATGAACCGCTCGATAGGCAACATCTTCGCGGGAGGGTTCGGCGGGATCGCGATCGCGGCCGGCGACGGCGAGGAAGCCAAGCCGGTCCGCTCGACCGATCCCTCGGACGTGGCGATCCAGCTTGCCTACGCCCGCAAGGTGGTCGTGGCCCCTGGCTACGGGATGGCAGTGGCGCAGGCCCAGCACACGGTCAAGGAGCTGGCCGCGGAGCTCGAGAAGCGCGGCATCGAGGTTGATTACGCCATCCATCCGGTGGCGGGCCGCATGCCAGGTCACATGAACGTCCTGCTGGCGGAGGCGGACGTCCCGTACGACTCCCTCAAGGAGATGGACGAGATCAACCCGGAGTTCCCTCAGACCGACGTCGCGCTCGTGATCGGGGCAAACGACGTCACCAACCCGGCTGCCCGCGAGCAGTCGGACTCGCCGATCTACGGCATGCCGATCCTGGACGTGGACAAGGCCGGGGCCGTGATCGTGCTCAAGCGCTCGATGAACACGGGGTTCGCAGGGATCGACAACCCGCTCTTCTACAAGGACAACACGGCGCTCCTGTTCGGAGACGCGAAGGACAGCGTGCAGAGGGTTCTGAAGGAAGTAGAGGAGCTCTAGCTAGCTGGCAGCTGGCGGCTGGCAGCTGGCAGAGCTTTTGTCAACAGTCTCTGCCAGCTCAGCCGGCGAAGCCGGCGGCCAGCTGCCAGCTGCCAGCCCGAGCCCTCGGCTACAGGAGGCTCTCCTGCCCCGCGGCGGTGCGGCGGCGGCGCGGGATGCCCGCGGCTTCGGCCAGCGCCGTCTCCACGTCTGCGAGGATCGCCCGCTCGGAACGTGAGGCGACGACAGGCTCCGCCAGCCCGTCGACGTGTACGTAGGTGCGGCGACCCTCGCCCCGCTCCTCGCCCTCGATCGGGACGAGCGCGAATACCCGGTCGGCGCGCACGAACTTCCCATAGCCGATCGGGATCATGCGTGGGTCTCGCTTGGGCATCGCGGCCTCAGCCAAGACGTTACTGGGACCGCCTGTCGACACGTGGAACCCGCGGTATCGGCGCATGATCCGGGGGCGCCCCGGGTACTCGTCCTGAACCCGCCAATTCGGAGGGAGGCACCATCGTGAGCGAAGAAGAGACAGATCAGAGCGTCGAGGAGAAGGACCAGCCTCAGGACGC
Organism: Actinomycetota bacterium; assembly: GCA_046729895.1. GTDB lineage: Bacteria > Actinomycetota > Thermoleophilia > Solirubrobacterales > Thermoleophilaceae > DASXBA01. The sequence continues at coordinate 5,032 of JBKPHP010000010.1, read as the reverse complement.
CTCGACCGAATCGGAGGGCCAGGAGCGCGACTTCGACAAAGAGGTCGAGGACGCGAAGCAGGAGGTCAAGGACCTCGAGGAGGATCCCCCCGAGAACCTTGCGGACTGGCCGGCCGGCCGCGCGAAGTACGAGACCTTCGGCGGGCCCGAGCACGAGAGCTCCTACGACGAAGCGGCCACCTCGAAGCTCGGCCCCTCGAACGTACGCTTCTACGACGACGGCGCCGTGAGCGTGGACGGCGAGGATGCGGATCAGCCCGAGGAGTTCAAGGGCGAGCCGATCCCGGGCGGCCCGACCGACCCCGAGGCCCCCAGCGCGGCAGGTGAGAGGGACGAAGGCGACGACCAGGACGAGCGCGAGAGGGACGAGTCCGACAGGGACGAGGGCTAGCCGCTAGGCGCTGGCGGCTTCGCGCTCTCGCCGCCAGGCCTCGCTCTTCGCCCCGCGCAGCGTCTGATCGGGGCGGGGCGCCTCGACGGTTCCCGCCCACCCGGGCTGCCGCCGAGCGCGCTCGAGACCCTTGTCGAGGGAGTCCTCGAGCAGGGTCAGGCCCTCGAGGCCGGGGATCTCGGACACGGTCCGGTCGATCTCGCGCAGCATCTCGCGGCCCTCGTCGTCGTAGCCGAACAGGTACAGCGCGAGGGCGTCCAGCTCCTCTTGCGACTTCACCCCTACGCCGACCGGGGTCCAGAGGTTCTGGAACACCCAGCGAACGATCCGGCGGGTGCGGCGCGGGGCGTGGGCGAGACGAGCCTTGCCCTGGGCCCGGTAGAACGCGAAGTGGCGGCGCTCGTCTTGGATGACGCGCTTGAGCATCTGGTGGAGTACCGGGTGGCTCGAGCGCCGGATCAGGGCGTGGTAGGCGGTTAGCGTGGTGAGCTCGTTGATCGCGCCCCACGTCATGTGCAGCGCGACGAAGTCCGGGAACAGCATCGAGCCGAGCATGGTCGGCAACAGCGAGAGCTCGTGCCCGACCCCGAGCCGCTCGCGCAACCGTTGCGTGCGCTTGGTGCGGGTGGGCATGGGCGTACTGCCGTCGGGAAGCTTGGGCTCGGCCGGCACCTCGATCCCGTAGGCCCGGAGAAAGTCGGAGAAGGCCTCTCCGTGCCAGAGCTCCTCGTACACCCAGCACGAGAGGAAGGCGGTGATCTGGGGATCCGCTGCGGCGCGCGTCCCGAGCAGGTCGCGTAGGTAGATGACCGTGTGGGTCTCGATGTCCATCATGTAGTGCAGGCACATCACGTCGCCATCCGAAAGCGGATGGTTCGGGACCTCGTCCCAGTCGATGTGCGACAGGTCGAGCTTCTTCGACGCGCGCAGGTAGCGATCGAGGTCGAAGTCGATGACGTGCTTTTGACCCATCACCTGCCCTCTACGGCCGACCCCTCGGTTCGGTTCACCACATTCTCGCGTCTGGCGGACCATCACGCGAGGCGCTATAGGTATCGGCATGGGTTCGTTCACAGAGGCGCAGGAGGAGCTTCGGCCGGAGCAGGTCGCCGAGCTGCTCCGCCATGGTGAGGTGCAGCTCATCGACGTTCGCGAGGACTACGAGCACGAAGCCGGGCGAATCGGCGGCGATCGCCACATCGTGATGGATCGCTTGGCGGCTGAGGCGGGCTCGCTGGGGGAGGACCCCCCGATCGTGTTCTACTGCCGTACGGGCTCGAGGTCGGCGGTGGCCACGCAGGCCTTCCGCGCCAGCGGCCGCCGCGCCCACAACCTGGACGGCGGAATCGTTGCCTGGGTCGAGCGCGGGCTGCCGATCGAGCCCGAGGACGGCAAGGTCGCACCGCACTAGGCGCGGGTCAGCTGCCCGGCGTAGGGGCCGCTGCCCGTCAGGCAGGCGGCGCCGCAGCGAGCAGCGAGCTCGAGCGCGGCCTCGAGCGGCCGGCCGTCGCCCAAGCCGAACGTGAGGCCGGCCGCGAAGCTGTCACCGCAACCGTATGCGTCGCGGACCGGCCCGGGCAGCGGCGCGGCCGCGAAGCGCCCCCTCTCGTCGCCGCGCTCCCAGGTCCCGCCCTCCGCGCCGGCCGTCCGGACCACGAGCCGGGGCGGCGGGTCGAGCTGGCCCGGCTCGTACCGCTCACCCTTGTCAGAGCTGCTCAACACCAGCGCGTCCAGCTCCACGCGAGCCGCCGTGATGGTTTCCAGGCCCCTGGCCGTGGAGACCATGGTGCGCGCGGCCCTCGCCCGCCGGGCCGCCTCGGGGTCTCCGGCGGTGAAGTACACGGCGTCGGCGTCGGCGAGCTCATCCCAGGGGAGCGGGTGTTCGGCGCCCGGTCCGAGGCGGGCTCCGATCACCGTGATGGTCCGCTCGCCGGCGCTGTCCAGGTACACGACCGCGCGGCGCTGCGGCTCGGGCCGGAAGGCGGCCTCGACCCGCAACCCAAGCGCCTGGAGCTCGCTGTGGGCGCGGTGGCCGAGCTCGTCGTCGCCGAGCGCGGTGAAGAAGGTGGCTCCGCCGGCCAGCTTGGCGAGCTGGGCGGCAGCGACAGCCCCGCCGCCGCCGGGATCGTCCCAGGCATCGTCGGCGTGGATGATCTCGCCCGCCAAGGGCAGGCGCTCGACGCGCACGAACTCGATCCACTCCACATGTCCGACTACGGCCGCTCGCATTTGCAGGGAGCGCGTAATTCTTCGCGAACTGGATGATCGATGGTGTGGACGACCCGGATGACCGCAGCCACCGACACGGTCCGCAGCCAGGGCTTCCTGCCCCTCGAGGCGGACATTCCGGCCGGCCTCACGATCGCCCAGTGGCGCGCCAAGCGCCCTCGCCCGGCACCGGTCAGCCGGCGGCCGCTGCTGCGGCGGCGGCGTGGGCGGCGGCCGGCGGCCGTCGCATAGCGAACGCGAACGGCACCGCGAGCAGCACGCATAGAGCGGCGACCCGGAAGCCGGCGCCGAACCCGTCCCGAGCCGCGCCGGCGGCCAGCCCCGCCACTTCTCGCTCGACGCCGTTGCGAGGCTTGAAGGGAGCGGACCCCTCCTCCGAGCTGCTCGAGAAGGCGCGCTCCAGTGTGGCCTGGCGCCGCTCGGGTGGATAGTGCGCACGCTCCACGACGGCCTCGGCCTTGGCGCGCGCCGCATCGGCGCGGTCGCCGAGCACTCCCGTGAACACCGCCACAAGCAGCGCTACCCCGAGAGCGAACCCGACCTGTCGCGACATGTTCACTATCCCCGAGCCCAACCCGAGCTCCTGCCCCGAGATCGAGCCCATGCCCCCCACGTTGACGGAGGGGAAGATCGCTCCCATGCCGATCCCCATCAGCGCGAGGCCCGGCAGCACCTTCAGATAGTCGGCTTGCGCGGGCAACTCTCCGATCCACACGAGGCCCACCGCCATCACCAGCATCGCGGGGATCGCCATCAGCCGCGGAGGCACGGTATCGGCGCGACGGCCCACAAGCGGTGAGACGACCATTCCGAGCAGCGCGATCGGCGCCACGGCCAGCGCCGCCTTCAGCTGCGAATAGCCCCACATGTTGACGAACGCGACCACCGCCAGGAAGAGGGGGCCCATCACGGCCACGGCGAACAGGGTCATGGCGCCGCAGGCGCCGATGAACTGCCGGTTTCGGAGCAGGCTTGGGACAACCATCGGCCAGCGACCGAGACGCTGGGAGGCCGCGAAGGCCGCCCCCAGCACGACGGCGCCCGCGAACAGAGACACGATCTCGGTCGAGCCCCAGCCCTTGTCGTTCGCCTCGACCAGACCGTAGGTGAGGCAGAAGATCGAGCCACCGATCAGAACCATCCCCCACCAGTCGACGCGCTGCGTGGCGGTCAGGTCGTAGGTCTCCGGCATCACGCGCAGGGCCAACAGCACCCCCACCACCCCGATCGGCACGTTGACGAGGAAGATCCAGTGCCAGCTCGCGTAGTCCACCAGGAGGCCGCCTACCGGCGGGCCCAGCGCGGCTGCGGTGTTCGCGACCACCGCCATGAGCGCCAAGCCGAGCCCACGCTGCCGCGGCGGGAAGACCAGCGCCGTGGTCGCGAGCGCGAGGGGCGCCAGCACGCCCGCCCCCACCGCCTGCAGCACCCGGAAGCCGATCAGCGCATGGATCGACCACGACAGGGCGCAAAGCAGTGAGCCGATCGTGAAGATCGACATGCCGGCGATGAAGAAGCGGCGGCGTCCGAACTGGTCAGCCAGGCGCCCCATCGACACAAGCAGCACCGCGAACATGATGTTGTAGGCGTTGAGGACCCAGGAGACGGTGTCGATGCCCGCGTCCAGCTCGTGCTGAAGCGTGGGGATCGTGATGTTCACGATCGTCACGTCGATCAGCGCCATGAAGAGGCCGATCATCGTGACGCCGAAGATCCGCCACTTCCGCGCGTAGAGCTCCTCTGCCGGCGGGTTGCTCCGCTCGTGTGCCACGGAGGTCCGAGACTACCTTTCGCCCATGGACGACCCGATGCCTGTGTCCAGTGGCGTTCAGATTCCGCTGTCGGAGGTCGAGCTGCGGGCGAGCCGCTCGTCCGGCCCGGGCGGGCAGCACGCCAACGTGACGGCGTCCAGGGTGGAGGCGATCTTCGACGTGGCGTCCTCGCGGTCGCTCGACGACGAGCAGCGCCGACGGATCATGGCGCGCTGCGGCCCGGTGGTTCGGGCGGTCGCCCAGGACACCCGCAGCCAGGCCCGCAACCGCGAGCTCGCTCTGGAGCGTCTCCGCTCCCGGCTGGCCTCGGCGCTCGCGATGCAGCGTCCGCGTCGCGCCACCAGGCCGCCGGCTGCAGCGCGCCGCAGACGCGTCGAGTCGAAGCGCCGTCGGGGAGAGCTCAAGCGTCAGCGTCGCCGGCCGACGGACTGGTAGGCGGGCCGCAGCGAAGCCTCGGCCTCGGGTCGGTCGACCGTCGAGGGTCGCGAATGGCTCGACCGAGCCAGGTTGCCGACGCCTGCCTAGTTACCGGAAGGCGGCGCCGCGGTGCCGCCGCCGGCGCCGCTGGATGGCTGTCTCTTATACACATCTGACGCTGCCGACGATTCGCCCCCGGGGTAGATCTCGGTGGTCGCCGGAT
>JBKPHP010000009.1:0-25340 GCA_046729895.1 Actinomycetota bacterium | reverse complement strand
GGCCTGACCTACATCTACGGCATCGGCCGCTCCACCTCGAATGAGATCCTGAACGAGGCCGGCGTGAACCCGGACACCTACGTGAGGGACCTCACGGACGAAGAGGTCCTGAAGCTTCGGGAGTGGATCGACCAGGACCTCACCGTGGAGGGCGATCTGCGCCGCGAACGCTCCCAGAACGTGAAGCGGCTGATGGAGATCGGCTCCTATCGGGGCCTGCGGCACCGCCGTGGGCTGCCGGTGCGGGGACAGCGCACCAAGACCAACGCCCGCTCGCGCAAGGGGCCGCGCGGCTCCCAGGTGGCCGGGGGCGGCAAGAAGAAGATCAGGAAGCACTGACGTAATGCCGCAGCAGCGACCAGGTCGGCCCCGCGGCCGGCGGCGGGCGAGGAAGAACGTCCCCTTCGGCCAGGCCCACATCAAGACCAGCTTCAACAACACCATCGTGTCGCTCACCGATCGCGAGGGCAACGTGCTCGCCTGGGAGTCGGCCGGCGGCGCCGGCTTCAAGGGCTCCCGCAAGTCGACGCCGTTCGCCGCCCAGGTGACCGCCGACGCGGCCGCCAAGAAGGGCATGGAGCAGGGGCTCCAGAAGGTCGAGGTCTTCGTCAAGGGCCCGGGGTCGGGTCGTGAGACCGCGATCCGGTCCCTGCAGGCGGCCGGGCTCGAGGTCACGAGCATAAGGGACGTCACTCCCCAGGCCCATAACGGCGTCCGGCCCAGGAAGCGCAGGAGAGTCTGATGGCCCGCGATACCGGCCCCCAGTGCAAGCAGTGCCGCCGCGAGGGACAGAAGCTGTTCCTCAAGGGCGAGCGCTGCCTGACGGACAAGTGCGCCATCGAGCGACGGAACTACCCGCCGGGCGACCACGGTCGCGGGCGCTCGCGTCAGTCCGAGTACCGCCTCCAGCTGCGCGAGAAGCAGAAGGCGCGCCGTTATTACGGCCTGCTGGAGAAGCAGTTCCGCAACTACTACGCCAAGGCCTCCCGGCAGCCGGGCGTGACCGGCGACAACCTGCTCCGGCTCCTCGAGACGCGCTTCGACAACACGCTGGTGCGTCTAGGTTTTGCGGCCTCCCGCAGGCAGGCGCGCCAGCTCATCCGCCACGGACACTGGACGGTGAACGGCCGGCGCGTCGACATACCCTCGTACCAGCTGCGCCCCGACGACGTGATCACCCTCAAGGCCGGCTCCGGCGCCGAACCCGTAATCCGCGAGGCCACCGAGCTGACCTCCGCGGTGCCGGCTTGGCTCCAAGCCGACCACGACGGCCTGACCGCCAAGGTCCTCCGGTTGCCGGAGCGCCAGGAGATCGCGACTCCGGTGCAGGAGCAGCTGATCGTCGAGCTCTACTCGAAGTAAGGAAACCCGAATACCGCGCCGCCGGTCGCATGAGGCAGGCGCGAGAAGGCAGGAAGCACCCCAATGATCGAATTCCAGACACCCCAGATCTCCGCCGACCAGGTGGAGGACAATCGTGGCTCTTTCACCATTGAGCCGCTGGACCGCGGCTTCGGCTACACGTTCGGCAACTCCCTGCGGCGAGTGCTCCTCTCGTCGCTCGCCGGTGCTGCCGTCACGAGCGTCCGGATCGAGGGCGTGGCGCACGAGTTCTCCACCATCCCCGGCGTCAAGGAGGACGTGACCGACATCGTCCTCAACCTCAAGGAGGTCGTATGCCGGATGCACTCGGACGCCGCAGAGATCGAGGCGCCGCTCATGGTCACCGGCCCGGGTGAGGTCACGGCAGGCGACATCGACCTGCCGTCCGGCGTCGAGATCCTCAACCCCGACGCCCACATCGCAACCCTCGAGAAGAAGACCAAGCTCGAGATCTACCTGACCGTCGGCCACGGCCGCGGCTACTCGCCGGCTGAGGAGAACAAGACTCCAGATCAGCCGATCGGCGTCATTCCCATCGACTCGATCTTCTCGCCCGTCAAGCGGGTCGCGTACGAGGTCGACCAGGCACGCGTGGGTCAGCGGACGGACTACGACAAGCTGACGCTCGACATCGAGACGGACGGGTCGATCGACCCCCAGGCCGCGCTGCGCGAGGCGGCGGAGATCCTGATCAAGTACCTGGCGATCTTCACCGACGTGGACCGCGTGGAGGCGCTGCGAGACCAGGGGGCTGCCCTCGTCGGCGGCGATGCCGCGCTTGCCGGGGACGGCGGCGGGGTGCCGGGCGCGGGCGGGATGGACGACATCCTGATCGAGGAGCTCGAGCTGGGCGTCCGCTCCTATAACTGCCTCAAGCGGGCCGGGGTACAGACCGTGGGCGACCTGGTCCAGAAGAGCGAGTCCGAGCTCAACGCGATCCCCAACTTCGGCCGCAAGTCGATCGAGGAGGTCAAGGAGACGCTCGAGGCACGGGGTCTGGCGCTGCGGAGCGGCTAGGGGCGGTCGGTGCGCCACCGCAAGCAGCGCGCGAAGCTCTCGCGGAGCGCCTCGCACCGCAAGGCGCTCTACTCGAACCTCTGCCGTGAGGTGATCGACCACGAGCGGATCCAGACCACCGAGGCCAAGGCCAAGGCGGTCAAGCCGGAGCTCGAGCAGCTGATCACGCTGGCCAAGCGCGGCGACCTGCACGCGCGCCGGCAGGCGATGTCGCGGCTGGGGCAGGACAAGTTCGTGGTCTACAAGCTGTTCGAGGAGATCGCCCCGCGCTACGAGGACCGCGAGGGCGGCTATACGCGGATCCTCAAACTGGGTCCGCGGAAGTCGGACTCGACGGAGATGGTGTTCCTCGAGCTCGTCTAGCCCGTTCGTCCGGCCCCGGCGTCTCCGCCCGCCCTCCGCGACGGCCGAACCCGAGTCCGAGCCTCAGCCGTTGCCACCCGCGGGTGTAGGGTGACCCGCGCGGGGATATATGGCGGTCGACCTGGTTATCGACATCGAGAACACCCCTGGGGCGCTGGCGCAGGTGGCGGCCGCGATTAGCGATGCTGGCGTGAACATCGCAGCCGCCACGTGCGTCGGGCCAGGCGAGCGAGCCGAGCTCCACGTACTCGTCCCGCGCGCCGAAGCCGCGAAGCATGCGTTGGCGATTTCGCACGTCGCGGTCACCCACGAGCGCGAAGTAGTGGTAGTCGATGTCGAGGACCGCCCCGGCGTGCTGGCGGATCTGACCCGCAAGATCGCCCGAGCCGGAGTCAACCTCGATCTCGTATATGTCGCCACGCGAAACCGGGTGGTCTTCGGGGCGGCCGACCTGCCTGCTCTCCGGGCCGCGCTGCCCGGCGCAAGCTGAACGTCGCCCAAGAGCGGTGAGCAGCCCCCTACGCGGCAAGAAGGCAATTTTCGATCTCAGCTCATGCGGCGGCTCGACGACCGCGGCAGCGGAGGTCACCAGCGCCGAGGACGACGCCAGCAAGTTCCGGCCGACGCTCTCGAAGAAGCTGGCGGCATTGCAAGCGAGTCTGCGCTGAGACCGCCGGCTCGCGGTAGGGGCCGCCGGCAGAACAGACGACGGTGGACGCTCCGCTCACCTATATAGGTACGCAAAGCGTCCACTCGTCGAGAATTCGCCCCGGCTAGCGTGTCCTCAGCGGGCGCTGGCTGATCAGGGCGCCGCGGTCGGGCGCGGCTGCCAGCTCACACGTTCCACATCCACCAGAGACCTGACTCGATGCTTGTGGGTGCCGTCGGCGCGCATTACGTAGAGCAGATTCGGCTTCCTTTGACGCTCGAGCACGTAGGCGATTTGCTGGCCATCTGGGGACCAGGCCGGTGTCCATCCATGGCGGCTGCGTGTCAGTCGACGGGCCGGGCCTCCGTCCGCTGCGATCAACTGCGATCACCCACTTCTCCTCGATTGCGGCTTAGGCCCGCTCGGCAGCCGTGGTGGCTGCCACCTCCTGCGCGATTAGGCTCTCGGCGTGGCCGCGCGCCGCGGCATCTTCGTCGCCCCGTTCGAGGAGCTCTCCGAGCCCGCGCTGGTGGCCGAGCTCGCCGCTCGGGCCGAGCAGCGCGGGTGGGACGGTTTCTTCGTCTGGGACCACGTCGCCTACCGAGAGCCGGTTCGCGCGGTCGCCGACCCGTGGGTCACGCTCGCTGCGGTCGCGGTCGCCACGCGACGGTTGGTCATCGGTCCGCTGGTGACGCCGCTCGCCCGCAGGCGTCCGCATCAGCTCGCGCGCGAGACGGTGACGCTCGATCGGCTCAGCAGCGGCCGGCTCGTGCTGGGTGTGGGGCTCGGCAGCGACCGCACGGGGGAGTTCGATCCGGTCAGGTTCGGCGAGGAGGGCGACTCGCGCGTCCGGGCGGGCCTGCTGGACGAGGGGCTCGACCGGCTGGTCGCCTACTGGGACGGGGAGTTCGAGCCCGGTCCGGTGCAGCGCCCGCGGATCCCGGTTTGGGTCGCGGCGCGCTGGCCGCACCGGCGCCCGTTGCGCCGTGCCGCGCGGTTCGACGGGCTGTTCCCGATCGACCTGCCCGGCCCGGAGGCGTTGGTCGAGCTGGCCGCCGAGGTTCGGGCGCTGCGGGAGTCCGACGAGAGGTTCGACCTGGTCGTGACGAACCCACCAGGGACCGACCCGGCACCCTGGATCGATGCGGGCGCCACCTGGTGCCTGACCGGATTCGGTCCGACGCCCACGGCGGATGAGGTGGGGCGGGCGATCGACGGATAGCGGGGCGGTACCTCGACGCATGGTCTTCGTGGGCGCCGGTCCGCGCCGGTGCATCCGGTCACGGAGGACTCGAGCGAAGCGCTCGTAACGGTTGGCCCGCCGGCGGTACGGTGTGCTGGACGTGAGCGGTTTTGTCTCCCGCGGCTTCAGCCGCCGGCGCCGGACGCCGGAGGAGCTCGCCGACCGGCTCCCGCCGGGTCAATACGCCGAGCCCGGCTTCCCCGTGCTCACCGCCGGCCCGACGCCCCGCATCGACACCGATGCTTGGGGCTTCCGGATCGACGGAATGGTCGCCCAGGAGAAAGAGTGGACGTGGGACGAGTTCCACGCGCTGCCCTTCGAGACGGTCCCCTGCGACATCCATTGCGTGACCAAGTGGTCAAAGCTCGGGACCAACTTCGGTGGCGTGTCCGTGGACGTGCTGCTGGAGGGCGTCGAGCCACAGGGCGACTTCGTCATGGAGTACTCCTATGGCGGCTACACCACCAACGTCCCGCTGGCCGACCTCATGGACGGCAAGGCCTGGGTCGTCACCGAGCACGAGGGTGAGCCGCTTCCGCGCGAGCACGGCGGGCCGGCGCGGATGCTGGTGCCGCACCTGTATTTCTGGAAGAGCGCCAAGTGGGTGGCCGGGCTGCGGATCATGGACCACGACGAGCCGGGCTTCTGGGAGCAGAACGGCTACCACAACCACGGCGATCCCTGGAAGGAGCAGCGCTATTGGACGGACTGACCCCGGTCGAGCAGCGGGCGCCGGGCAAGTGGCAGATCGGGACCGTCGCCTCGATCAAGCCCGAAACGCCGCGGGTCAAGTCGTTCAGCATCGAGCTGCCGATGTGGATGCCCCACCTCCCGGGCCAGCACTACGACGTCCGGCTGACCGCCCCTGACGGCTATCGCGCCCAGCGCTCCTACTCGATCGCCTCCTCACCGCTGGACGAGGGCCGGATCGAGCTTACGATCGACCGCCTCGAAGACGGCGAGGTGTCCCCCTACTTCCACGACGTCGTGGTGGAGGGGGACCAGGTGGAGGTCCGCGGACCCTTTGCCTCCTACTTCGTGTGGCGGGGCGAGTCGCCGGTGCTCCTGGTTGGCGGCGGATCGGGCGTGGTGCCGTTGATGGCGATGCTGCGCCACCGGCGGCGCACGATGCCCGATCTGCCAATGCGGCTGGTTTACTCGGTGAGGTTCGCGGAGGACGTCATCTACGCGGACGAGCTCGGGGACGACGCCTTGCTGACCTACACCCGCCGCCCTCCGGAGGGCTGGACCGGTCACACGGGACGTATTGACCCATTGCTCGTCACTGAGGCCGGCGTCGACTCCGGCACCGCCTTCGTGTGTGGCTCGAACGGGTTCGTCGAAGCGGCCTCCCGTCTGCTCCTCGACGCCGGGTTCGAGCCGCGAATGATTCGCACCGAGCGCTTCGGGCCGACCGGCTGATGACCCCTCGCGCACGCGTCCTGACGTTCGGGTCGGCCGCCGCGCTCGTCGTCGCGGGTGCGCTCTGCGGCGTGTTGGTCAGCGGAGTGGTGGGCGACGTGCTCGCCATCGGCCTGGTGTCGGTCGGGCTTGGTGGGGTTCTGCTCCTCCTGTTCTTCGAGGTCGGCCTCAGCGAGGACCGGGAGCGGGCGAGGGAGGACGAGCGTCGACGTGAGCGCGCGGCACGGCGCGTCCACCCCGGGCGCCGCCCGCGCTTCCAGCGGCCGCGGCGCCCCGGGTGAGCCCTCTCGTAAGGCTGATCGACCGGGTGCGGAGCCTCTGCCTCTCCCTCCCGGAGGCATTCGAGCTCGAAGCCTGGGACCACCCAACGTTCCGTGTCGGCAGCGGCCGGGGCAAGATGTTCTGCATCGCGGCGGAGGACGGGTCGTCGATCAGGCTGAAGGCCGACCCCGCCGAGCGGGAGGCCCTCCTGGCGCAGGGCGAGCCCTTCTACATGCCGGCCTACGTGGGCGCCAAGGGTTGGCTCGGAATCAACCTGGACGATCCTCGAACCGACTGGGAAGAGGTCGCGGAGCTGATAGCCACCGGGTACTGCCTCATCGCGCCGAAGCGCCTGGCACGGCAGGTCACCAGGCCGCCCTCGCTCGAGGGCTGACCCTCGGCTCGCATCGGGGTGAAGCCAGAACCCGGCCCTGAGAAGAGCCACCGTCCTACCTAAACGGGGCAGCAGGCCCACAACCCAGGACGCTTGCAACCAGCGCGCCGGAGCCGCGGCGTAGAATCGGACCCGTGCCTGGCTGACGCTAGAGAGTCTCACCCGAGTGGGTCGGCGGCGGTGCCCGTGCGCCGCCTCGAGAATCCATCACGTCGCTACGGCGACCAAAGGGGCGCCGCGTGCCTCGGAGACGTGTAGGGGCTATAAACGCGCCGATGGCCGAGCCGCAAACAGCGCCGTTCGGCGCATGGCGCTCGCCGGTCTCCGCGGAGCTCGTCGCGCGGGCTGGGACCCGCCTTGCCGAGCCGCTGATCGGCGATGATGGAGCCGCCTGGTGGCTCGAGGGCAGGCCCGCAGAAGGCGGTCGCACGGTGCTCGTGCGCCGTCCGGCGGACGGCGCGCCTGCGGATGTCACACCGCAGGGGTTCTACGTGCGTACACGGGCGCACGAGTACGGTGGCGGCGCCTGGCTCCTGCACGGGGACACCGTGTTCTTCTCGAACTTCGAGGACCAGCGGCTCTACCGCCAAGACATCGGCGAGCCGCCCCGCGCGATCACCCCCGAGCCGCCGGTGGCCGCCGGGCTGCGCTACGCCGACGGGCGGGCCACCCCGGACGGCCGGCTGATCGTCTGCGTGCGGGAGTCCCACGTCGACCAGGAGGTCGTGAACGAGCTCGTGGCGGTGCCGGCGGACGGCTCGGCCGAGCCCGTCGTGGTCGCGAGCGGCCGTGACTTCTACTCGTTCCCCCGCATCAGCCCGGACGGCGAGCAGCTCGCCTGGACCTGCTGGGACCACCCGAACATGCCCTGGGACGGCACTGAGCTGTGGGTCGCTTTCCTGAGCTCTGCGGGCGAGCTCGGCGAGCCGGAGCTGGTCGCAGGTGGCCCCGACGAGTCGATCTTCCAGCCCGAGTGGAGCCCGGATGGCGAGCTGCACTTGGTCTCGGACCGCACGGGCTGGTGGAACCTGTACCGCCTGCGCGACGGCGCGGTGGAGGCGCTCACCGCGGAGGAGGCGGAGCTCGGCCACCCCCAGTGGCTGTTCGGCGGCTCCATGTACGCGTTCCTCCCCGACGGCTCGATCGCCTGCGTGCGCTGTGACCGGGGCGTCGAGCGCCTCTGCCTGATCGCGCCCGGGGCGAGCGAGCCGGAGGACCTCGGGCTGCCCTACACCTCATTCGAGTTTCCCTGCCTGCGGGGCCGCGGGAGCAGGCTCGTGTTCATCGCGGGGAGCCCCGCGCACGAGGCGGAGGTGGTATCGGTCGAGCTGCCCGGGGGCGAGCCAACCGCGCTCAGGACGTCGAGCGAGGAGCCCGTTGACGTCGCCTACGCCTCACAGCCGCGGGCGGTCGAGTTCCCGACGGAGGGCGGCCTCACGGCGCACGCCTTTTACTACCCGCCCGCGAACCCAGACTTCGCCGGGCCGGAGGACGAGCGGCCCCCGCTGATCGTTGAGATCCACGGCGGTCCAACCAGCCACCGTTGCCCCGAGCTTCGCAGGGCCGTCCTGTTCTGGACGAGTCGCGGCTTCGGAGTCGTGGACGTCAACTACGGCGGCAGCACCGGCTTCGGCCGGGCCTACCGCGAGCGGCTGCGCGGCTCCTGGGGGATCGTCGACACCGCGGACTGCGTCGCGGCTGCGCGGTATCTGGCCGACGCCGACGAAGTGGACGGCGACAGGCTCCTGATCCACGGAGGCAGCGCCGGCGGTTACACGACGCTCTGTGCTCTCGTCTTCCGTGACGACTTCGCGAGCGGCGCGAGCTACTACGGGGTCGCCGATGCCGAGACGCTGGCTCGGGACACGCACAAGTTCGAGTCCCGCTACCTGGATGGTCTCATCGGTCCGTATCCGGAGGCCGGGGAGACCTACCGGGAGCGGTCGCCGATCCACTTCGCCGAGCGGCTGCGCTCGCCGGTGATCCTCTTCCAGGGCCTGGAGGACGAGGTGGTGCCTCCGTCCCAGGCGCAGGAGATGGTGGCCGCCCTGCGCGCGAACGGGATCCCCCACGCCTACCTGGCGTTCGAGGGCGAGCAGCACGGCTTCAGGCGCGCGGAGACGATCGTCCGCTGCCACGAGGCGGAGCTCTTCTTCTACGGCGAAATCCTCGACTTCGAGCCCGCCGACAAGATCGAGCCGGTCGCGATCGAGCGTCGCTGAGCCTGTGCGCGCCGGGCGGGGGTGGCCGCGCGTTACTCTCGGCTCGTGGACGTCGCGGGCATGCAAGCGGGGTGACGGCTCGGCTGCTGCTCGAGTACGAGGGCGCCGCGTTCGCGGGCTGGGCGAGGCAGCCGGGGATGCGCACGGTGCAGGAGACAGTGGAGCGAGCGATCGTGACCGTCCTGGGTGCGCCGGCCGAGCTTGCGGTCGCCGGTCGAACCGACGCCGGCGTCCACGCTCGCGGGCAGGTGGCGAGCCATCCCGGCGAGGCACCACCGGTCGATTCGCTCAACGGAGTATTGCCGCCCGACGTACGGGTGCTCGCGAGCGAGCCGGCCCCAGACGGCTTCGACGCCCGCCGCGACGCCAGGAGCCGCACCTACCGGTATCGCGTTCACACTCGACGGCAGTCGAGCCCGTTCGAGCGGGGCCGCGCGCTGCACTGGCCGGGCCCGGTCGACCGCGCTGTCCTCGCGGCCTGCGCGGAGGCGACACTCGGCACCCATGACTTCACCGCCTTCACCCCGACCCAAACGGATCATGTGCGCTTCGAGCGCCACGTAATGCGGGCCGAATGGCACGAGGAGCCTGACCGGATAATCGCCTTCTGGATCGAGGCGGACACCTTCATGCGCCACATGGTCCGCACCCTGATCGGCACGATGCTCGCCGTCGCGAGCGGGCGCATCAGCCTCGCGAGCTACCGCCGGCTTCTGGCCGGCAGGCCGCGGGAGGAGGCTGGTGACACCGCCCCGGCGCACGGGCTGTATCTGGAATCCGTTCGTTACTGAGGCTTCACGATTCCGTCGATTTCGGCCGCCCGAGCACGACTATCCTCAAGGTCGGTCGCCATGAAAGTCCTGCTGACCAACGACGACGGCATCCACGCCATGGGCCTAGACGCGATGCGTCAGGCACTGCTTGAGGTCCCCGGCGTCGAGCTCGCCGTGATCGCGCCGGAGTCGAACCGGAGCGCAACGGCACGGAGCATCACCACGAGCAAGCCCCTCTGGGTCGAGGAGGTGGAGTTCAGCGACGGGACCACAGGCTTTGCCACCGACGGCACGCCGGTGGACTGCGTGCGCTTCGCGGCGCTCGGGCTGGTGGAGTCGGAGCCGGGGCTGATCGTCTCGGGGATCAATCACGGCTCGAACCTCGGCGACGACATCACCTACTCGGGCACCGTGGCGGCGGCCCTCGAGGGGATCGTCTTGGGCATCCCCGCGATCGCCGTCTCCCAGCAGGCGGAGAGGGGCGTGGTGGACTTCCGCGCGGGGCGCCAGTGGCAGCCCGGGGACTTCGAGCAGGCGGCTGCGTTCGCCGCTCGCATGGTGGAGGCGCTGGAGAGGGTTCCGATGCCCGAGGGGACCCTGCTCAACGTCAACTGCCCGGCGGGCACGGTTCGCGGCGCCACGGCCTGCCGCTTGGGCAAGCGAATCTACCGCGACAGGCTCGAGCTCGCCGAGGACTCCGCCGACGGAGGCCTGACGCCCGGCCGTCGCCGTTACCAGATCTACGGGGAAGAGCCCGGCTACCACCGGGAGCAAGGCACGGACTTCGCCGCCATCGCGCACGGCCGCATCGCGGTCACGCCGCTTCATTTCGACCTGACCGATCAAGCAGGGGTTGAGGATCTCGCGGGCTTCGACCTCGACGGACTCTTGCGCCCGGCGGCGCGCGAGGTGTGAGCCGTGGCGAAGGCCGCCGCTGAATCGGCCCCACGAGAGCCGGTGACGCAGCCGGTGCGTGAGCGCGCCGCCGAGCTGAGGCGGCAACTCGAGTACCACAACCATTGCTACTACGTCCTGGACGACCCCGAGATCTCGGACGCCGAGTACGACGGGCTGCTCAACGAGCTGCGCGACCTGGAGGCCGAGCATCCCGAGCTTCTCACGCCGGACTCCCCTACCCAGCGCGTGGGCGCCAAGCCGCTCGACAAGTTCGAGCACGTCCGTCACCTGCAGCCGATGCTCTCGCTGGGCAACGCCCGCAACGAGGAGGAGCTGCGCGCGTGGGTCGAGCGCAACGAGACTCGCCTGAAGAAGGAAGCTCTACAGGATGACCCCGCCGCGCCCGGCAGTCGCGCGGAAGACAGGACCATCCGATTCGTCACCGAGCCAAAGATCGACGGGCTCGCCGTGACCCTCGTCTACCAGGACGGCAGCTTGGCGCGCGGCGCGACGCGCGGGGACGGCGAGATCGGCGAGGACGTCACGCAGAACCTCCGCACGATCAACGCCGTACCGTTGAGGATCGAGGACCCGCCGCGCCTGATCGAGGTGCGTGGCGAGGTCTACCTCCCACTCGAGGCCTTCGCGCGCCTCAACGAGCAGCGGGCGGAGGCGGGCGAGCCGACCTTCGCCAATCCCCGCAACTCGGCAGCCGGGTCGATTCGCCAGCTCGACCCCCAAATCGCTGCAGCCAGGCCGCTGTCGATCTGGTGCTACGGGGTGGGAGCCAGCGAGGGCGTCGAGTTCCGCTCTCACTTCGAGTCACTCGAGTGGCTGCGGACCCACGGGTTCAAGGTCAACCCGGACGTGGAGATCCACGACACGGTCGAAAACACGATCGCGGCGTGTCGGGCCTGGGAGGAGCGCCGCGACCGGCTTGACTTCGAGATCGACGGGGTCGTGGTGAAGGTCGACGATCTGGCGCAGCAACGCCGGCTCGGCGTGGTTGGGCGAGAGCCGAGAGGCGCGGTAGCGTGGAAGTTCGCCCCCAGCACCGCCACGACCACTCTCAAGCGGATCGCCTGGAACGTCGGCCGCACGGGGCACCTGGTCCCGTTCGCGCAGCTCGAGCCCGTGCAGGTCTCGGGCGTGATCGTGAAGCTCGCCACCCTTCACAACGAGGAGGACCTGCGGCGCAAGGACGTCCGCGAGGGGGACGAGGTCATCGTGCTGAGGGCTGGCGACGTGATCCCGCAGGTGGTGTCGCCGACCGCGAAGGCCCAGAAGCGAAAGGGCCGCGAACCTCCCCCCGAGCCGCCCAGGACCTGCCCGTCGTGCGGCACGCCCACCGTAAAGCCGGAAGACGGCGTGTGGACGATCTGCCCCAACCGCGCGTCCTGCCCGGGGCAGCTGTTCCAGGCTGTCAAGCACTTCGTCAGCAAGGGGGCCATGGACATCGAGGGGCTCGGTGAGGAGAACGTCCGGCGCTTCCTGCATGAGGAGCTGATCCGCAGCGTGCCCGACATCTACGAGCTGGACGCCGAGCGGCTGACGCAGCTCGACGGCTTCGGGGAGACGTCGGCGGCCAACCTGGTCGCCTCGATCGAGGCCTCCAAGCAGACTCCCTACTTCCGGGTCCTCTACGCGCTCGGCATCCCCGGAATCGGATACGTCAACGCTCGGGCCCTTGCCCAGCAGTTCCGCTCGGTGGACGCCCTGATGGGGGCGTCAACGGAGCAGATCGTGGAGACGCCGGGCATCGGGCCCGTGCTCGCCGACACGATCCGCCAGACGCTCGCCGAGGAGCGGACCCGGGAGCTCGTCGAGCGCCTGCGGGGCCACGGGCTCAGGCTCGAGACGGAAGGGGAGGAGGCTGCCCCGCCGGAGGGTCCGCTCTCGGGCAAGACGCTCGTGGTCACAGGCACGCTGCCGAGCCTCTCCCGCGACGAGGCCACTCAGCGGATCGAGGCCGCCGGCGGCAAGGTCACTGGGTCGGTCTCGGGGAAGACCGACTACGTGGTGGCGGGGAGCGACCCCGGCTCGAAGTACACCAAGGCCCAGGAGATCGGCACCGAGATCATCGACGAGGAGCGGCTGCTCGAGCTCGTCGGTTCCGCAGGCGGCACGCAGTAGGCGTGATGGCGGCTCCGCCGGGTGGCGGAGTCGCCGCCGGCTAGCGCACGCCCGCGATCGCCTGGGCCATCGCGTCCTGGAGGCGGCGCGCCGGCGCGGGGCGCACGCCGTTCATCAGGATCGAGAAGGCGTACACGTCTCCCGAGCGAGCAATGCAGTAGCCGGACAGGGCGCTGACGTTGCTCAGCGTGCCGGTCTTGGCATGGCAGCGGCCCCGCGCCGGGCCCCGGCGCATGCGGCGGGCGAGCGTCCCGTCGCCCCCGGCCTCCGGCAGCGAGCGATAGAAGGCGCCGAACTCATGGCGGCTGATCATCGATAGCAGCAGACGACCCACCCGGTATGGCGAGGCCCGGTCCGCCCGGGACAGGCCCGAGCCGTCCACCAACCGGGCCCGCGAACCCAGTCGGCGGGCGAAGCCGGCGGCGAGGCGGGCCCCGCGCCGCGTGGTGCCCTTGCCCGTCGCGTCTAGCGCCAGGTCCTTCAGCAGCATCTCCGCGAAGAAGTTGTCGGAGGGTTTGTTCGTCATCCTCGTGAGGTGCTCCATGCTGGGCGAGTCGACCCTCGCCAAGGCGCTCGCCGAGGACGGGACGCGGCCCCTTCTGGGCGTCTTCGCCACCTGCACGCCGCGTCGCTCAAGGGCGGCTTCGAGCCGCCGCGCCGCGAACAGAGAGGGCTTCACCTGAAAGGCCGAGCCCGCCAGGCCGTGGTTGAAGGACAGAGCGCTCAGTGGGCCCACCCAGATCGAGGTTCCGAAGCCGGAGGCCGGGCCACCGCGGAGCGAGTCGAAGCGAGACTCGTCCCCGTAGACGTGGCCCGTCACCCTCGCGATGCCGGTCATCGCGACGCGGGCGGCAAGGGTCTCGACCGTCCCTCCCTGGCCGTAGTTGTCCTGGACGAAGCGGCGGCTGCCAAAGGTCGGGTCACCGCCGCCCCTCAGGTAGAGGCTTCCGTGCCAGACCCCGTCCGAGCCGAGGCTACCGGCGCCCAGGACATCGGTACCCAGCCTGCCCTCGGGACCGAAGCGGTCCAGCGCGGCGGCGGTGGTGAAGAGCTTGGTGTTGGAGGCGAGGATTCGGGCCCGGTTCTCCCTCCAGCGAAAGACCGGGCGCCCGTCCGTCACGTTGTAGACGTAGGCGCCCGAGAAGGCGCCGGCGGGCCGCATCCGCCCGGCCAACCTGCTGGACAGCGAGGCGGCGGCGGCGGCCGGAGCGAGCACGGCGATGGCGCCGGCGAGCACGGCCGCACGGATGCCGAGCCTGGGACGCAGCATCGAGGTTGGAACACGCTAGTGGCCGGAGTGGTGCGGTTGCGCCGCGAGTTAGTGGATAATCGACGTCAGATGGGCGAGGTCGTCAAGCTCGAGAAGCCCCCGACCGCCCGGCGGAAGACTCCGGCGAAGGCGCCTCGCCGGCGGCGCCGCTCGCGCACCGCGCTCGTGCTGGGGGGAGGTGGGTTCACCGGGGGCGTCTACGAGATCGGCGCCCTGCGGGCCCTGGACCTCCTGGCGGTCAACCGCACGGTCAACCAGTTCGACGTCTACGTAGGCACGAGCGCCGGCTCGTTCGTGGCCAGCCTCGCGGCCAATGGGGTCACTCCCGAGGAGATGATGCGGGTGGTGAACCAGCAGGTGCCCACCCCGTTCCGGGACGTCGACCGGGGCACGCTGATGAGACCGAACTACCTGGAGTTCGTCCAGGCCGCCGCCCTGCTCCCACTCCGCATGCTGGGCCTGGCCCGGAACATGCTCACCCAGCTCGCGTCCAGCTCGCTGATCGACCTGGGGGTTGGTCTGGCCGAGGCGCTGCCGTCGGGCATCTATGACGGTCAGGCCATCGAGGAGTACCTCGAGCGCGTGCTTGGCGACCCCGACCGCTCCAACGACTTCCGCCTCCTCGAAAACGAGCTCTACCTCACCGGTACCGACCTGGACACTTGCGAGCGGATCGTTCTCGGCGGGTCGGAGTGGGACGACGTCCCGATCTCGCGCGCCGTCGCGGCGTCCACCGCGCTGCCCATGGTCTACAAGCCGGTGGAGATCAAGGGCCGCCACCTGGTGGACGGGGGCATCCGTTCCACCACGAACGTCGACATCGCGGTCGAGCACGGCGCCAAGTTCGTCATCGTCGTGAACCCGCTCGTCCCCTACGTGAACGACTTCCAGAAGGTAATCCCGACGATGTGGGGCAGCCGCGTGCGACGGGTCGCCGACATGGGCTTCCCGCAGATCGGTTACCAGGCCTTCAAGCTGCTCGCGCACCAGCGCCTGCACGAGGCGGTGCGAAACTGGGCCGACAAGTACCCGGGCGTGGACATCATCTTGATCGAGCCCGACCCGAACGACGAGCTGATGTTCGAGACCAACATTCTCAACTTCACTCGCCGCGTGGAGATCGCCCGCCACGGATTCGAGTCGGTCACCCTCAAGCTCGCCGAGGACTACGACCGGCTGAAGGCGATCTGCGCCAAGCACGGCATAGACATCTCCGCCACACGGGTGCGGAACGTGGTGCGGAAGTTCGCCAAGGAGCGCGAGAAGACCGCGGCCTGGCGGCGGATCCTGGAGCAGACGACCGGGGCTCTGCTGCGGCAGTCGGAGGAGGCCTAGCCCGCGCACCGATCGAATGTCCGTGCTGGTCGTACATCACAGAGTTCGGGACTTCGACGCGTGGAAGCCCGCTTTCGACGAGTACGAGGCGAGCCGGCGTGAGCACGGGGCCGTCAGGCATTGGATGTACAGAACGGTCGGCGATCCGAACGACGTGGTGGTGGCGCTCGAGTTCCGCTCCGAGAAGGACGCCCGCGAGTTCGTTGAAGATCCGTCGTTGCGCGAGGCCATGGAGCGGGGCGGCGTTGAGGGCGAACCCGACATCCACTTCCGGGAGCAGGTCGAGGCCGTCGCGTACTAGGAGGGCAGCTCGCTGACCTCGTCGCCCGCCGCGATGGTTCCGCCGACGAGCACGTTCGCCCGAAGGCCGCCGCGCTTCTCCAGGCCGGCCAGCACGCCTCGGTAGGTCAGGCTCTCAAGGTGGGTGCAGGGCTCGTTCAGCACCACGCCTTCGCATTCGACCTCGCCAACCCGGAAGCGCTTGCCGACCAGGTCGTTTAGGCGCACGCCGCGGGTCAGAACGGTGCGGCGCGACTCCTCATGCGAGAGGTCGATCCCGGTTTCGGCGCGCAGGGCCTCCAGCGCCTCAGCCTCGATCAGGGTCAGGTCCTTTCCCTGGCGGCGCATGGGCTTGGGCGCGAACTTGCGGTCGCCCTTCGGCCCCCGGCCGGCCACCAGCTCGACGCGCTCCACTGGCTCCGGGAGACTGTGCGCCACGGAGCTGATCGCGATCTGCTCGACGACTCCGGCCACGCTCTCAGGCCACGCTGCGTTGGAGGGCGTTCAGCAGGCGGTCCGTCGCGCCGCCGTTGCGGATCGTGGCCCGGATGTGGTCGTCGGCTCCGAGCGGGCCGCCTGGGGCGACGATCACGCCCTGCTCCGCCAGGCGATTGGCGAGCTCGAAGCCGGACATGCCGTCGGCGGCGAGCCACACGAAGTTGGCGTGGCTTTCCGTCACCTGGACGGGCAGCTCGCGCAGCGCCTCGAGCAGGCGGGTGCGCTGCTTGATCACGGAGGCTCGACGGCGCTGCACCTCCGGGCCCCCGATCTTGAGGGCCTGGTCGACTGCGGCCTGGGTGAGCGCGTTCACACCCAGGACGGGGGCGATCGCGTCCAAGGTGCGCGTGGAGGAGCCGGATCCGACCGCGTAGCCGGCGCGCAACCCGGAGAGCCCGTAGATCTTAGAAAAGGTGCGGAACACGATCAGGTTGGGGAACGCGTCAGTCAGGCGGAGCACGCTGTCGATCGGCTCGACGTCCTGGAAATGGACGAGGGCCTCGTCCACGAGGACGTGGGCGTTCCCGGGGAGGCCCATCACCAGAGAGCCGACCTGCTCGGCCGGCAGATAGCTGCCGGTGGGGTCGTTGGGGTTGCAGAGGACGAGGGCTCGTGTCCGGTCGGTGACAGCCTCGCGCAGTCCCTCCACGTGCTCGACCGCTACGGGCTTCGCTTGGGCCCGGGCCGCCATCAGCGGGTAGAGCGGGTAGGAGGGCCAGAGCATCAAGAGCTCATCGCCTTCCGAAAGCAGGGCAAGCGCGGCCGACTGCAAGAGCTCGGCGACCCCGTTGCCGACCGCGATGCGCTCGGGCTCCACGTCGTGCCGCTCGGCCAGCGCCCGCCGGACCCGGGCCGCATGCCGATCGGGATAGCCGTTGACGCGGCCGCGCGCGGTGTAGATGGAGGCGTTGACCACCTCGGAGTTGGGGAACTCGGGCCACTCGGTGCCCGACAGATCGAGGTCGGGCAGCTGCTGGAGAGCGAGCTGCTTCTCACGGCGGCGACGCTCCCGCCGCGCCAGGTTGAGCTCTTCCTCGTCGACGTCCTCGAATTGGCGGTAGTAGTCGAGGAGGCCCATCAGGCCGGGTGTTCCGGGAACATCGACGAGCCTGGCCCATGTAGCACCAAGAACCAGATCGAGAAGCCGATGACGGTGAGCACCACGCTGACCGCGAACATCCGCTCGAGGGCTCCGCGCTCCTGCTGGTGGCCCGCCGCACGCCGGACCAGCTTCCAGGCGTGGTCGAGGCGCTTGGCCAGCGCCACCGTGAGGAACAGCGACGCCACGGAACCGAGCATGCTCGTCGCGATGCCGGCCGTCACGAGTCCCGTCAGGTACTGAACCTGGGAGCCGACCCACAGCCAGCCAGCCGGCTGGGGGCCGAACAGGCTCAGGCAGAGGAGCGTCTCGGCAGCCAGGATGCCGGCCGCGAGCATGCCGTCCAAGCGCTGTCGCGGCGCGCCGGTGCGGACGGGTCGCGCGCGGAAGCGGATGGGCGCCGTGCCGGGGCGGCGGCCGATGAACAGGCCGCCCGTGTCTGTGGGGTCGTTGCTGGCCATGCCTGGAAGAGCAAACGGGTCGCGAGATCCGCGGCACCCATCCCGCTGTCTGACAGTGTAGGGGCGCTAGAGCGGCCGCTCGTAGATTGAGTCGATCACGTCGGCGTACTTCTCCTGCACGACGTTGCGCTTGACCTTCAGCGTCGGGGTGAGCTCGCCGGTCTCCTGCGAGAGGTCCCGCGGCAGGATCTCGAAGCGCTTCACCTGCTCCACTCGGCCGACGCGCGAGTTGACCTCCTCTACGAGCTTCTGGACCTCCGCCTTCATCTGATGGGACTCGTGGACCTTGTCGGGCTCGAGGTCGTGCTCCTGCGCAAAGGCGGGCAGCTCCTCCTCGTCGAGCGTGATCAGGGCCACCAGGTAGGGGCGGCGATCGCCCACCACCACCGCCTGTGAGATCCAGCGGCTCT
Source organism: Actinomycetota bacterium (assembly GCA_046729895.1). Classification (GTDB taxonomy): domain Bacteria; phylum Actinomycetota; class Thermoleophilia; order Solirubrobacterales; family Thermoleophilaceae; genus DASXBA01. The sequence continues at coordinate 7,231 of JBKPHP010000009.1, read as the reverse complement.
GCTTCAGCCCGTTCTCCAGGTTCGCCGGCGTGACGTTCTTGCCGCCGGCTGTGATGATGATGTCCTTCTTGCGGCCTGTGATGTAGAGGAAGCCCTCCTCGTCGAGCCGGCCCAGGTCGCCGGTGTGCAGCCAGTCGTCAACGAGTGTCTGCTTGGAGGCCTCCTCGTTCTTGTAGTAACCCTTGAAGATGTTCGGCCCCTTGATCAGGACCTCACCGTCGTCGGCGATCCTCACCTCCACGCCCTCGAAGGGCTTGCCCACCGAGCCGAAGCGGAAATCGTCCGGACGGTTTGCCGTGGCGGCCGTGGCCGTCTCGGTCATGCCGTAGCCCTCCATCACGGGGACCCCACAGGCGTAGAAGAACTCGAGGATCTCCGGAGCGATGGGCGCTGCTCCGGTCACGCACTCGCGCATGTTCGTCCCGAACAACGCGCGGACGTTCTTGTACAGCCTCGCTTCCGCCTGGTCGAACGCGTCCTGGAGCTCGGCCGGAACCTCTTCGCCGCGCTCGCGTAGCTGGCGCACCTTCACTCCCAGCTCGACCGCCTTGCGGAGCATCTGCGGATCCTCGGCGTTTGCGGTGGCGAGCGTATAGATCTTCTCGAACATCCGCGGCACCGACGGGAAGTAGGTCGGGTTGACCTGTGTCAGCTCGGCGATGATCTGCTGCGGGTCCTGGGACCAATAGGCGAGGGTCGCCCCCACGTCGAGCGTAGCGAACTGGATGAGTACCGCGAAGGCGTGGGCGAGCGGCAGGAAGAGGTACGTGCTGTCTCCCGGCTGGATGACCCCCTGGTTCACGACGGCGTCGGTGATCGCGCGATAGTTCGCGTGCGTCAGCAGGCAGCCCTTCGGCGGGCCCGTGGTGCCCGAGGTGTAGATGTAGAGGCAAAAGTCATCTGGCGTGACCGCCGAATAACGTGCCTCGAGCTCCTGCTCGTCGCGTGGGCGGCCGCGCGCCCGGAGCTCGTCGAGGGAAATGGCGTCGTCGCCCACGTCGAGCTCTGAGGGGTCCATGACCACGATGAACTCGAGGTCGGGCAGGCGGTCCCGAACCTCACGGATCTTGGCCAGCTGCTCCCCATCCTCGACGAAGATCGCGCGCGCCTCCGAGTGGCCCGCGACGTACTGGCATTCCTCGGGTGAGTTCGTCTGGTAGATCGTCACCAGGGTGCAGCCGGCCATCAGGAGCCCGAAGCAGGCGTGCGTCCATTCGGGCCGGGTGTGCGAGAGGATGGCGACCTTGTCGCCGGGACTCAGCCCCAGGTCGACGAGGCCGAGCGAAACTTCACGGACGAGCGCGCCGAGCTCGGTGTAGGAGACGTCCTTCCACTCGCCGCCGTCCTTGAACCGCTGTGCGGCCTCGTCGGCGAAGCGCTCGGTGGCGAGCGGTAAGAGGTCGGCGATCGTCCTGGAACCGGTCGCCTGGCCGGCGGCAGGGATTGCTTCCACGTGGCTACTCCCTCGCGTCCATTGAGGAGCGGGGGATTCTAGGGCGAGAGCGGCTGGGCTACGCCTTGGCGAGCTGCTGCTTCTTCTGCGCTTCCTTCAGGCTGCTTATGAAGAGGGTCTTATCGATCCTTCCCTGGAAGATCGGCACCCCGAGCTCCATGCACTTGCGGATGACTTCCCGCCTGTGCATCCCCGCCTCCCGTCCGAGCTCGGTGGGCGTCAGGTGGATCGCCATGGACTAGTCCTCCTCGTCGCTGGATCGCGTTCGAAGGAGACTAGCGTTCTGACCTGACGGCGCAACCGGATTTCCGCAGTTTGCGGGCCTCGGGAGGCGAATTCGGCGCGTCGGCTGGCGGCCCGGCGACGGGCAGTCGGGCCGCGTATCCCTCGGGAGTCTTCCCCTCACCGCGGCGCCTCCGGCGCCGAGGCGGGCGAGCGGGCACAGCGAGACGCCACCGACGCGCCGCCTGCGAGTGGTGTCCACGCTCCCGATGCGCCGCCAGTGGCTGTGGCGCCGCGGCTCGGGGTCGCGCCGCCGCACTTTGCCAAGCCGCCCGCGGCGTGTGCCGCCGCTAACCTGCGGCCGGATGGCCGGGGGTGGCGAGACCCAGCGGACTGCCGTCGACGACTCGTTCCTCGAGTCGCTGATGGAGACGAGCCTGTACTCGATGGGCGCGTTCTTCTCGGACCAGCATCCCGACCTCGTGGAGGAGGTGATCGCGCAGAGCGAGGCGATCGAACGGACGGGCCTGCGAGCCTATGCCGAAGAGCACGCGCTCACCGTGGAGGCCTGCTTCGAGACGCTCCTGACGGGCCTCGCCGTGCGCTATTACAACGCCGTCGCGGCGTAGGTACCCTAGGCCGTCCACGGGCTGTGGCGCAGTCTGGTAGCGCGCTCCGTTCGGGTCGGAGAGGTCCCCAGTTCAAATCTGGGCAGCCCGACTACCAGAGGCCGGTGCGAAGAACCGCGAAACCCCGCTGTGCGTTAGCTCTCGAGCAGGCATCCCGGGTGCGAAAGGTGCGAACTGACTTGCAGGGGATCTCCTGCCCACCCGGGCGAACGGGTAGCAATCCGGTAGCAAACCGGGGGCTGACCCGGTAGCAAAACCTAGGTCCCTCTCTGTCGTCCTGATCCTGTGGTCAACACCTTCATATAGGCACAGGCATGTGCTTCTACTTCTCGTCAGAAGCGGGCGCCTCCGCTGGCACTTTGCGCACTCTCGCAATCACGCGAACGCAGAAGCGCGCGTCGCGAGTCCGGCTGGGGGTGCGGCTCGGATGCGACTATGGCGTATTCCATTGCGCCGGAGCGTTAGCGCGAGACATCGTCAAGGCGCACTGCCCCCTCCCCGTGAGCTCGAATGAACCTGGACGTCGTCGTGCTGGCTCTCGCAAGCGCGCCGCGCCCCGCCGGGATCACAGCGCTGTACGCGCTGCTGAGCGCGTCCCCGCCCCGGCGTGTGGTCGTCGCGTACCTCATTGCCGGTCTCGCATTCAGCGTGACTGTCGGGGTTCTCGTCGTGGCGATCTTCCACGGGGCCGGGATCGACTACCGAGACACCGACCTGTACTCGGCGATCGAGCTGCTCGGGGGAGTGGCGGCGCTTGGGTTTGCCGTCGGCGTATCGACCGGGCGAACGCAGCCGCCCGCGCGCCACGAGAGCACCGGCGAGGGGTCGGCAATCATCCGAAGGCTTCGCGACCCGTCGGTGACCACGGCGCTGGTAGCGGGTGTGGCCACTCACCTCCCCGGGCTCTTCTACTTGCTTGCCCTCAACGCCATCGTCGCCGAGAGACGCAGCCTCGTCGTCGGGGTCCTGGAGGTGCTGCTGTTCAACGCCATCTGGTTCGGTGCAGCCATCGCCTCGGTCGTAATCTTTCTGCTCCGTCCGGGGGTTGCGCAGAGGGCGCTGGCGCGCGTCGACGGCTGGGCACGACGTCACGCCCGCGGCACCACCGTGCTCGTATTCGCCGTGGCCGGCTCCTACCTAGTGCTCAGGGGTGTGACGGGCCTGGTCGACTGAGCGCGCGACGTCTGGGCCGAAACAGCCGATCGAGCTGAGCGCCGCCGGCAGCACTGGGGGATGACGTGGTCGTGGCTCGTGTGGAGCCCCGTCCACAAGAATTTCGTCGAGAAGTAGTTACGCATCGACAAACGGATGCGCATCGCCACGTCCATCTGGGAGGCTACGCCTAAGGTCAGCGCGCTGAGATTCCTCCATGCCCCCGAAATTGGTTGCACGCCCTCTACGGGCGACCACCATTGGCGACGCCGCTGCTCGTGCTTGCGCGACGGGCGAGCGCCTCCGCCGCACCCAGCACGCTGTCGCATAGGACGAGGAGGAGTAGAGCCGCTTCGTGAGTCGCGTCGCTGCCCCTTTGCGCGAGGAGCAGAAGCCCGCCTGACCGTTCGATAAGCTTCTAATCGAAGGCCGCCGTCAGCCGGCGGCCAGCCAAACCGAAGCGGCACCCGTTCGCTCGGGCCGCGGGGAAGTAGCGGAACACGGGAGGCCCAGGTCGGCTTACTCCGCTATCTCCGCGGCACCGACATCCTCGAGACCAGTACGGGGTCCGCGTCTACGACCGCGGTCGACAGGTCTGGATCGGGACCTTCCCCACCCGGAGGGAGGCCAGGGCGGCGGAGCGCCAGGCCCTCGAGCGCGGCCGGCTTTCGGACGTGACCGTGGCCGAGTTCGTGGACCGCTGGCTCCGGGACTACCGGCGGCCGCGCGAGACCACGAATCGGACCAACGCCGCGAAGCTGAAGGCGTTCAGGCGCGACTTCGCCCGACGTCGCCTGGACGACATCGCCGGAGGCCCGGGCCTGGGCGCTCGAGCACCGTTCGGCGCTCGACGCGGTTCGGGCGATGTTCACGGATGCGGTCAACGACGGCCTGGCCCGCTCCAACCCGTTCGCCGGCCTGCGGCTGCCCGGCTCGCGGGGCCGGAAGGACCTCGAGGTGATGACCGAGCCCGAGGTGCCCCGCGGACACAGCGCTGCGCGCGAGCCCGCACGGGCCGACGATCAGGGCCATGATCATGTTCGCGGCCTACTGCGGCGTCCGGCCGGGGGAGCTGTTCGCGCTCGAATTCGGCGACGTCGACCTGCGCGAGCTCGAGGTCCACGTCCGCCGCCGGGTGGACTCGCACGGCGCGATCGACCTCCCGAAGAACGGCAGGATCAGGAAGATCGGCTGCCGCCGCCGGCCCGGGACGCCCTCGTGGCGATGCCGAGGCGGGCGGGTGCCGAGATCGTCTTCACCACACCGACCGGCCGGGGCTTCACACAGACCTCCTGGACGTATCACTGGCACCCGGTCCGCGCGGCGGCCGGCCGCCCGGGAATGGACTTCTTATAGCTGCGGCACTTCTGCGCCACCCACCTGCTCGAGCGGGGGCTGACGCCCTCCGACGTGGCGGTCCAGTTGGGGCATACGGACGGTGGCCGGCTCGTGCAAGAGCTCTACGGTCATCCGAGTGAGGACGCGGCGCGCGAGCGGGTCAAGCGGGCCTTCGCGGCGAACGTGCGCGAGCTCAGGTCCGTGGGCGACTCGGTAGCAAGCCGGGAGCAAGGCCCACTACGATCGGCTCTGGGAAGCCTCGTTCGCAGCCGTTTGAACTAGGCGGCCCGACTGGCGGGCGGGGGGGTGCAGAGGGGTGAACGTACAAGCCCCTCCCTGCAACTAGCCCCCTCGCCGCCATGCAAAGGGGTGCAAGCCCCTGCTGGGTGGGTAGACAGGTTTCGGCGCCGCCGGCCAAACGCCCCCGACTCCAGCACCCCCACGTGGCACCCGTGGCTGTTGTAACCAGCACGTTGAGCGACTGGTCCAGCACTACTCACAGCAGTACTTCTCTCTGGCGGCGCCGGGTGGGCGCCAGCGGCCGTGGAGTTCCTAGACTCCCGCTCCTTGCCCAAAGCCCCGAAGATGGGCTACCAGTCGCCTCGCCGCCTCAAACAAACAGGAGTTGGACTCACGGGCCGGGGTATTCCGCTCACTGGCGGGCGTCGGGACCTTTCCCTAGGAACGGCGCCGATAGCGGGGACCGGCGCCCGTCCCCCCAGCCGCGACCCTCCCCGCCCCGGCGCGACGATCCAATCGGCAGATGGCTTCTCTACGCCGTCGCGTTACTGCTGGCGCCCGGCGACCCAGCCGGTGACTCGGGGGGCGGCAGCTCCCCGGGATGGTGGCCGCCGCCCGCTCCAAGATCAACACGGCACTACAGGCACTTCTTCAGTCCGCCCGGCGACGTGTCCTTGTTCTGTCCGGCAGGACGGCTTCGAGGGCCTGGGCGTGGTCCAGATTGCGTCGGTCTAACGGTTTCCCGAAGGCAACGGCTGCGATACCGCGCTGCCCTCTTCGGGACCGCCGTCGTAGCGCACGGCCGGCTGCGTAGTCGGCGTGGCCGGCCTGGTGCCCGCCTCTATGCTCGGCTTCGGCTGCTTGGTGGCCGTCTCATCGGAGGGGGCGCCGATCGCCAGCGCCAGCACGATCATCGCCGTCGTCGCCAGCGCCAGCAGCGCAGCCAGCACCGCAGCCCAGCGGGAGCCGAACGAGACGACCGCCGCGTCCGCCATTGCTCTCACGCGCGGCATCGCCCGCCGAGTATCTCACTCACCGGAGGCTCTGTCGTTCAGCCCACGTGCGACGTCCCGAGTTGGAGGCACCCCTACTCCGAGAGTCCGGCGGCTTCGAGGGCTGCTTCTCGCGTGTCGAAGGCCTTCCGCATCCGGACCTTCCCGTCCTCGGCCCAGTAGACCGCGCAGGTGCGCATCTCGACGTCGATACCGCTGCGACGACCTCGGCCACGAATGCGCTCAACGACCACGACTAGATCGTCCTGGTCGCGCACCACCTCCTCAAGGCTCACCTCAAACCAGTCCCAAGCCGAGCGGATCGCGTCCGTCCAGGCCTGCATTGCCTCGGGTCCTCGATAGACGCCTTCGATGCCCGGGAACGTGCCGGTGGTCCCCCACTCGACATCGGCCGTCACGAGGTTCTCGGCCTGCGACAGATCACCCCGGTTGAACGCCTCATAGCCGAGCAGAAGGGCCTCCAGGTTCTGCGACATCGGCTAGTCCCGCAGACCGGCGGCTTCGACGGCCTCATCCTCGGTGCGGAAGAAGGCCCACCATCTCAGCTTCCCCTCTCGCGCCCTGGCAGCCTGCCACATGGTCTGCTCGACCGCGACGCCAGCCAACGTGCCGGCCAGCCGAAACTTCACGACCCCCCTCTCGCCGGACCCACGCATGTCGAGCACCTCCCAGCGCGGATCCTGGAAGGCGCCGCGCACCGTCTCCCACCACGCACGCACGCCGGCGTGGCCGCGGAAGGTCCTCCCTTCGGCTTCCGCGACCAAGGAGGTGAACTCGACGTCCTCGGCCATCAGCGCCAAGAAAGCCTCCAAGTCTCCGGAATTGAGTGCCCGGTACGCGGCCTCGGCGACCGCAGGCAAATCCACACTCAGACGCGACGTCACCGGCCCAGTATCCCGCCTCCATGTGAGCGCGTTTGAGGCCGGGAGCCTGCAAGACGCACGGGCGCAGATCCTCGCGGAGCAAACCGCTCGCCGCAGCGGCCTCGTCTTCGGCCTAGGATGTGCGCACGTAGACCCGCTTGATCGTGCGGCTGTCTTTGCTCCGCTTCGACGTAGTCGTAGCGGCCGATTCAGGGCGCTCTCCACGCTCGGCGGCGTGGCGGTCGTATGGCGTGACAGGTAGAGCCCGCCTCCGCCCGCGCTGTGCGGGGAGGCCACGGACGTGCCGCAGAAGGTGGCGAC
>JBKPHP010000008.1:0-5489 GCA_046729895.1 Actinomycetota bacterium | reverse complement strand
CGGGTTCGTGATCAGGTTGCCCGCGTCCGTGAGCACCAGCGATTGGCCGGTGGAGAGATTGGTGAGCCGATAGGTATGGCTGCCGGTGACGAGCTGGCGGCCGTCGCTGAAGGTTGTGATCTTCACGTTGTTCCGCAGCGTTCGGGCTCGCAGCGGGAAACCGCAGAACACCGAGATACTGTCGAAGTCGAACGGCGGCTCGGTCTCACGTGTCGGCGGCACCGCGTGAGCGGCGCTGGCGAACGTGGCGGCAAATAGCACGCCTGCGAGCAGCAGCGCCGTGAACTTCGTGTGCATCTGGACCTCCCTCGATCCGAGAGCTCTACGGGCGCATCGCCACCCGTCCGCCGTCTAGCGACCATCTCACCGGGTGAGGGTTTGCGCAAGGGAGGAGCGTGCAGCGGCTCGCCCCGCCTGCCGCGGCGACCCTCGCACATGCGCTGGTTTCAGCGAGCCAGGCCGCGGCAACGATTCGCGTGACCCGGCTACGCCTCGGGGTCGGCACTTAACTGCCAGAAGCGGCGCTCCCCCCCGGTCGCAGAGCAGCCTCCATGCGGGGCCGTTGCCGGCGCTGCGCAGGGCCGGACCCGGCGTCTACACGGCGGCTGCGCCCGGCGGCGCTCGGCCTGGCGATTCCCGGTGTGCTCGCGCTCACGGGCGTCGACTACGTCGACACGCGCAACGTCATCCTCGCGTAGCTGCCGCTGTGCACGGTCGTCGCCGCCGGGCTCACGCAGAGCCCGGCGGGGCGGCCGGGATTGCGGCCCTCTGCGCCATCGGCCTCGCAACGGTCGTGGCGGTCGCGGTCACGCCGCTCTGGCAGCGCGACAACTGGCGCGGGATCGTCGCGGCTCTCGGTGCGCCGTGTCGACCGCGCGGGTCATGCTCCCCCATGCCGACACCGGCATCGTGCCATTTGAGCTGTACAGCGCCGACGTGACAGGGTTCGGTAGCGGTGGGGCGAGCGTAAGGGAGATCGCGCTCGCGTTTAGCTCCCAGCACGACGAGAAGGCGAACCATCCGGCTCCTCTCCCGAGACCTGTGAAGCCCGCGATCCCCAGTTTCACTGAGGTAAGGCACAGTACGCAGACAACTTCACCGTGATCGTCTCTCCCGCCCGCGGCCCTCACACGCGGCGCCGGCTTACTCACTGCCTTCCGGCTGGCCCCGCGAGAGGCGCCAACCGTGCTTCTCCAGCATCCGGCGCTTCAGCCCCGGCGGCGTCCCTGAGGTATTGATGCACGAACGTAATTGCCATGCTGCCCTCACCGACGGCGGCGGCGACCCGCTTCACCGAGCCGAACCTCACGTCGCCGCAGGCAAAGATGCCCGGAACGCTGGTCTCCAGCAGGTATGGGTCACGGTCGAGCGTCCAGTGCTGGGCGGCGCGCATGTCCGAGCCCGTCAGCACGTAGCCGCGCCGGTCGACCGCGATCTCGGGCGGAAGCCATGACGTCTCCGCGTCCGCTCCGATGAAGATGTAGAGCCCGCCTGACCCGAGCCGGGTCGTCTCTCCCGTTGCCGAGTTGCGGACGTCGATCGCCTCGAGCGAGACGTCGCCGTGTGCGGCCACCACCTCGGTTCGAATCATCGTGCGGATATTGGCCCTTGTCGCGAGCTGGTCGATGAGATAGCTCGACATGCTCTTCGCGAGCGTGTCACCCCGGCAGAGGATCGTCACCGACCGGGCGTGGGTGGAGAAGGACATGGCGGCCTGCCCCGCCGAGTTGGCCGCGCCGACGATATGGACGTCCAGGCCGTGGGTATTCGGAGCCTCGTTGCGCGCCGCGCCGTACGAGATGCCCTTGCCGGCGAGCCGGTCGAAGCCCTCGATCGACAGGCGCCGCCACGCTACTCCGCAGGCGAGGATGATCGTGCGCGCGCGTATGACGTCGCCGCCGTCGAGGTGCAGCTGACGGGTCGCGGCGTCTATCCGCGCGATCGACCGGGTGACCAGGAATTCAGCCCCCAACCTGCGGGCCTGCTGCAGCGCGCGCCTCCCCAGCTCGTCTCCGGATACACCCGCTGGGAAGCCGAGGTAGTTCTCGATCCGGGCGGAAGTGCCCGCCTGGCCGCCAGGCGCCTCGCGCTCGACGACGATCGTCCGCAGACCCTCCGACGCTCCGTACATGGCCGCAGCCAGACCCGCGGGGCCGGCGCCCACGATCACCGTGTCGTACTCCGCGGCGATGGCCTCGGTACCAAGGCCCAGCAGCTCGGCCACCCTGCGGAGGGGTGGCCTTACCGCGGTCTTGCCGTCGACGACCCTGATCGCCGGCAAGTCCTCATCGGCCGGCACGGGACCGCCCCACTCCTCTGCCACGTCTCGTGCGTCGGGCGTGAGCCACTTGAACCTGACCTGGTTGCGGTCCAGGAAGCGACGCAGCTCGGCGCAGGAGGCATCCCAGCGATGCCCGACCACGATCGTGCGGGGCGGCCGGGGCTCCGCCGCGAGGCCCTGCAGCCCGCGCGATCCGCCCATCCGATGGGCCGCGAGCCGCCCGATTTCCTTTGCGACGTCGGGCTCCAGGGCCGCGACCGCGTGATAGTCGTGAGCCTCGATCCGCATCACCCGCGACGCCTCAGATGCACGGAAGCCGACCGGGAAGACCGTCCCGAGGGCGAGCGGCACCTCCCCGAAGATGTCCCCGGGGAGCCGCTCACCGACCGGCCGCTCGATCCCGTCCACGATCTTGATCGGCTCGATGCGGCCCTCGATCAGGGCGAAGAGCGCTTGGTCCTCGCCCTCGTGCACCGCGTACTCGCCCGGCGCAAGGGTGAGATCCGCCGCGGCCCGAGAAAGCCGCTCGCGCGCCGCCGAGTCGAGGGCCGCAAAGACCGCAACCCTGCCGATCTCCTCAGGCGTCACCACGTTGGGCGACCCCCTCGCCAAGGGGTTGGTGGCGTCGACGGCCCTTGCGCATCACGCGCGCTGGAGCTTGTCCTCATAGCCATCGAGCAGTCGGTCATATGGGCCAGAAATCGCGTCAGGCGCCCCCCAACTGCATGGTGCCCGGACAACAGTAGCCGTGTTTCGCACTCGCTGTTGGGGCGCGGGGCGTGGGGTAGTGAAGTCCTGCGTCTGCGCTCGCGCAGGCCCGCGCCGCCGCGGCCGTGGCGATCCCGCCACGTGGGCGAGCAGGCAGACGCCGACCTCAAGACGTACCGACCCAACGAGAAGTGAGAATGATCCTGCGCGGACGCGGCCGTGCCTCGCCGTCCGCCGATCGTACACACGTTCGTGTCGGGAGACCGCATTAGTGTGATGCACTTGTGTCCGTGAGCTCGCTGCCGTCGCCGTCCACCGTTTCCGGGGCGCCCGGAGTCCTCGAACGGTTCCATCCCGCGGTACGGGAGTGGTTCGAGCGGCGTTTTCCCGATGGACCGACGGAGGCCCAGACAGGGGGCTGGCCGGCGATCGCCGCCGGCCGGCACACGCTGGTCTGCGCTCCCACCGGCTCGGGCAAGACCCTTGCCGGCTTCCTAGCGGCCATCGACGCCCTCTACCGGGCCCATGGGGCCGGCGAACCGATCGAGGGTCTCACGCGCGTGGTGTACCTGAGTCCGCTGAAGGCCCTGGCCGTCGACGTCCACACCAACCTCGAAGAGCCCCTGGCCGAGATCGCCGAGGTCGCCGGGGAGCTCGGCTACGAACCGGCACCCATCACTGTCGCCGTGCGGACCGGTGATTCCACCTCATGGGAGCGGCAGATGATGGTCCGGCGGCCTCCGAACCTCCTGGTCACCACTCCGGAGTCCCTGTACCTGTACCTGACCGCCGAACGGTCGCGGGCGACCCTGGCGACAGTGGAGGCCGTCATCGTCGACGAGATCCACGCGCTGGCCCGCGACAAGCGTGGTTCTCACCTCACCCTGTCGCTGGAGCGGCTCCAGGCCGTCACCGAGAGTCCCCCCGTCCGCATCGGCCTCTCGGCGACGGTCAAGCCTGTCGAGACGGCGGCCCGCCTGCTGGTGGGAGCGGACGAGCCGCTCCCCGCCGTCGTCGACAGCGGGCACCGGCGCCGACTCGGCTTGTCGCTCGAGCTGCCCGACGGCGAGCTCGAGGCGGCGACCTCCGGCGATCACTGGGGCGAGATCGTCGACCGCATCGCCGCCCACGTCGCGAACCACCGAACCACCTTGGTGTTCGTCAACACCAGAAAGCTCTCCGAGAGAGTGGCCCACCAGCTGGGGGAGCGGCTGGGCCAGGACCAGGTGGCCGCCCATCACGGGTCGCTGTCGCGAGAGCGCCGCCAGCGGGTCGAGCACCGCCTGCGGGCCGGCGACCTGCGGGCCCTCGTGGCCACGGCTTCGCTGGAGCTCGGCATCGACGTCGGGCCCGTCGAGCTGGTCTGCCAGATCGGCTCGCCCCACAGCATCGCGACCTTCCTGCAGCGGGTGGGACGGGCCAACCACCACCGCACCGGTGTTCCCAGGGGGATCATGTACCCGACCACCCGGGACGAGCTGGTCGAATGCGTGGCGCTGCTGGCCGCGGTCGGCCGGGGACGTCTCGATGCCCTCCATCCGCCCGAGCAACCCCTCGACATCCTGGCCCAGCAGATCGTCGCCGAGACGGCGGCCAGGGGCGACGACGGCGTGGCCGAGGACGAGCTCTTCGGCCTGCTCACGCGGGCCTGGCCATACCGGCAGCTCACCCGGGAGGAGTTCGACGAGGTCGTCGAGCTGGTCTCGGCCGGTATCGAGACCGGGCGCGGCCGGCGCATGGCCTACCTCCACCGCGACCGGGTAAACGGGCGTCTCCGTGGCCGCCGGGGCGCGCGGCTCGCCACCCTTACCTCGGGCGGAGCGATTCCCGAAACCGGCGACTACCGGGTGCTGATGGAGCCGGGCGACGTGTTCGTCGGCACCGTGAACGAGGACTTTGCCATCGAGTCCTTCCAGGGCGACGTGTTCCTCCTTGGCACACATCCATGGCAGGTCGTGCAGGTGACAAACGGCGTCATGCGGGTACGCGACGCCACCGGCAAGCACCCCACCATCCCGTTCTGGCTTGGCGAGGCCCCCGGCCGGACCGACGAGCTGTCCGACGAGGTGTCCCGGCTGCGGAGCGCGGTCGCGGAGCGCCTCGATGCCGGTGGGCGGGAGGCTGCCGTCGTCTTCGTGCGGGAGGCGTCGGGTGTCGACGCCGTGGCCGCCGCCCTGGTCGTCGACTATCTGCAGGCCGGGCGAGCCGAGCTGGGCGGAGTGCTCCCGACCCACGACGACATCGTGTTCGAGCGCTTCTTCGACGAGACCGGGGGGATGCAGCTCATCGTCCACGCTCCGCTGGGCGCCAGGATCAACCGGGCGCTCGGCCTGGGACTGCGCAAGAAGTTCTGCCTGACCTTCGATTTCGAGCTCCAGGCGGCGGCGAGCAACGACGCGGTGCTGCTGTCGCTCGGCCCGCAGCACTCGTTCCCGCTCGAGGACGTGCCCGCCTTCCTTCGCTCCACGGGCGTGCAGGAGGCCGTCTCCCAGGCCGTGCT
>JBKPHP010000007.1:0-8180 GCA_046729895.1 Actinomycetota bacterium | reverse complement strand
TCGCAGCGATGTCGAGACGCCGCCGCATGCCGCCGGAGTACTGCTTTACCGGGCGTTCGGCAGCCTCGGTGAGGCCGAATGCCTCCAGCAACTCGCTCGCCCGCGCCTTGGCCGCCGTGCGCCGAAAACCGAGAAGCCGGGGCCACCAGGACGAGGTTCTCGCGTCCCGTCAGGTCCTCGTCAATCGACGCGAGCTGTCCGTTCAGGCTGATCAGGCTCCGCACGGTGTCGGCCTCGCTGACGACGTCGTGGCCTAGCACCCGCGCCGTGCCGGAGTCGGGGCGAAGCAGCGTCGCGAGCATGCGCACTGTAGTCGTCTTGCCGGCGCCGTTCGGGCCGAGCATCCCGTAGACGGAGCCTCTGCGCACGGCCAGGTCGAGCCCGTCGACGGCACGGGTGACGCCGAAGTCCTTGACGAGGCCGCTGGCCTCGACGGCGATGGCGGGATGGGGTGTCAATCTGGCTCCTGAGATGCCGGGTCGGTTACGTCTAGACACGTTAGACGGGCGAAGCGGCCGAAACTCATCGCGCCCGCTCACGCCGCCGAACGGCGGCCCCTCCCGCTCGCCCTCGCTTCGCCTACCGGCCCTGCCTCCTACGTGCCGGGCGTGTAGCTGACCAGCGCCGACCGGCCACCGGGGCCGTCGGTGTGCAGGCTCAGCAGCGGCCCGACGCCCGGGGCGTAGAACTTCAGCTCCTGGACCTTGGGCTCCGTCGGCACGAGGTCGCGTGTCATGAGGACATCCTTCGGGAAGTGGCCGTAGGGCACCTGCACCTGCTCCCGGCCGACCGTGACGACCGCGCCATTGTCCTCGGCCTGGCCCTTGTAGTACTCCTGGCGATAGAACAGACCGGGCTCCGGGTTGGCGGGCATGGCGATGCCGGGCTGCGCCCCGTTGACGCCGGCCTCGAAGGAGCCTCGCCGGTTGTCGACCTTGCCCTTCTTGTACTCGGCGGTTGCCTCGCCGAAGTACCAGATGTGGCCCTTGTGGTCCTGGGCGTACCAGTCCTCGGTGATCTCGACCGGCTTGCCGTTCTCGCTGACCACGTCGCGGATCACCCGCGCCCTGACCCCGTTGGCGATCGTCTTTGTCCTGTTGGTGACGACTACGACAGCCTTCTCCCTCTTGCCCGTGGAGTCGTTCTCGGCGTAGACCCACTTGCTGCCCGGCTTCATCCGCCAGAAGGGGTTGTCGATGTTCGTGGTGAACTTGGCAGGGTCGAGCTTGACCGACTCGCTGCCCTGAGGCAGGCCGCGGTTGGCGGCGGCGGCCGGCTGCTTGCCGGCAGCCCCCGGCTCCTTGCCGGCGGCGGGGCTCTGAGACCCGTCACCACCCCCGCAGGCGGCGACCGTCAGGGCGGCCACGAGAGACGCGATGGTCGCGCTCATGAACCTGTACCTCCTCATCGCGAGTCCTCCTTCGATTGTGGTTCGCTACCAGGAGGCGGTTCTACGCGGCCTGCGTGAGCGTGCCATGAGCCGCCGGTGAGAGCAATATGAGAGCGCCCGGATCCCGTGTCGATTTCCCTGCCACGCGTTCGACGCATATGTAATGACGGCCTGGCTTCAGCCACTAGCGACGGCCTGAAGCACAGCGCCCAAACCCCAACCAGAAGGAGTCATCACGATGCGATTCATGGTCCTGGTCAAGGCCAGCGAGGAGTCGGAGGCGGGCGTCCTACCCAGCGAGGAAATGCTCGCCGAGATGGGCAAGTACAACGAGGAGCTCGCGAACGCCGGAGTGATGCTCGCGGGCGAGGGGCTCCAGCCGACCTCGAAGGGCGTCCGGGTCAAGTTCCCGGAGCGAAAGGTGGTCGACGGACCCTTCACGGAGACCAAGGAGCTGCTCGCCGGGTACTGGCTGATCCAGGTGAAGTCGCTGGACGAGGCGATCGAGTGGGTCAAGCGCGCCCCCTTCGAAGACGGCGAGGTCGAGATTCGCCAGGTCTTCGAGGCCGAGGACTTCGGCGATGAGCTCACTCCCGAGCTACGTGAGCAGGAGGAGCGGATCCGCGCCCGGGTGGAAGGTCAGCGGTAGCGCCATGCCGGCCGGCGACACGCACCGCGCGATCGACGCGGTTTGGCGGATCGAGTCGGCCAGGCTCATCGCCGGACTCGCGCGGACGGTGCGCGACCTCGGCCTCGCCGAGGACCTGGCGCAGGACGCGCTCGTGGCGGCTCTCGAACAGTGGCCCGAGTCAGGCGTCCCGGACAACCCGGGCGCCTGGCTCATGGGAACCGCCAAGCACCATGCTGTCGACCGGCTGCGCCGGGACAAGGTCCTCGAGCGCAAGCACGAGGAGCTGCGGCGCGAGCTCGAGATCCAGCAGGCGTCCGCCGAGCCCGATCTCGACGCGGCCCTCGACGACGACATCGGGGACGATCTCCTCAGCCTCATCTTCACGGCCTGCCATCCGGTGCTCTCGACCGAGGCGCGCATCGCGCTCACGCTGCGCCTCGTCGGAGCGTTGACGACCGCGGAGATCGCGCGCGCGTTCCTCGTCCCGGAGCCGACCGTCGCCCAGCGCATCGTCCGCGCCAAGCGGACGCTCGCCGAGGCGCGAGTCCCCATCGAGGTCCCCAGCGGCGCCGACCGCGCCGCCCGGCTCGAATCGGTGCTCGAGGTCGTCTACGCCATCTTCAACGAGGGCTACGCCGCGACCGCGGGTGAAGACTGGATGCGGCCGGCCCTCTGCGACGACGCCCTCCGCCTGGGCCGCATCCTGGCGCGGCTTGCCCCCGAGGAGCCGGAGGTCCACGGCCTCGTCGCGCTGATGGAGATCCAGGCCTCCCGCTCCCGCGCGCGGATCGGCCCGTCCGGGGAGCCCATCCTGCTGTTCGACCAGGACCGCGCTCGCTGGGACCAGATCCTCATCCGCCGCGGCCTCTCCGCGCTGGAGCGTGCCGAGCGGCTCAGCGGCGCGCTCGGGCCATACACGCTCCAGGCGGCGATCGCCGCCGGCCACGCCCGAGCACGCGCTCCGGAGGAGACGGACTGGGAACGCATCGTGGCTCTCTACGACGCGCTCTCCGAGGTCGCGGCGTCACCAGTCGTCGAGCTGAATCGCGCCATGGCTGTCGCGATGGCGTTCGGCCCGGCGGCGGGACTCGAGCTCGTCGAGGGGCTGAGCTCGGAGCGGTCGCTGGAGGGCTACCACCTCCTGCCGAGCGTGCGCGGCGACCTGCTCGCGAAGCTCGATAGTCTGGAGGAGGCGCGGGCGGAGTTCGAGCGCGCGGCGTCGCTTACGCAAAACGCGCGCGAGCGCACCCTGCTTCTCGAGCGCGCTGCGAACTGCGCGCGCGACTCGGCGCCATTGCAGCCGCGCTGACGAAGGCCTGTCTGCCTCGCTCGCGGGCGCGACTTGGACGACGCTCCGCTTCCAGCCGAACGATGGATTGAGATTCAGGGCAGCGCCCGCGCCCTGCGCCCCATCCCCCGCCATGGATCGCCCTCGGCATCGACCCGCTCGGACACGCTGGCGACCGTCCAGCGGTCCGGCCTCAGCTTGCCGTCCGACAGCTCGTCCCAGTGCAGGGGCACCGCCACGGGGGACTTCGGCTTGCTGCGCACCGCGTAGGGCATGACCCCGTGCTGTGCGTATGCGTTGCGGTTCACGTCCACGTAGATCTTGTCGCCGCGGTTCGCCTTGAGGTACTCGAGCGTCAACCGCCGCGGGTCGTCCTTCACCATCTGCTCTGCCATGGCGCGAGCGAAGCGGTGCACGTCCTGGAAGGTCGACCCGCGGCGCAGCGGGCAGACCACGTGGATGCCGCGCGAGCCGGTTGCCATCGCGTAGGGCACGAGACCTGAGTCGCGCAGGCGGTCGCCGGCCTCGCGCGCGGCCGCGCGCACGCCTGCGAAACCGGCTCCCGAGGGGTCGAAGTCGAAGATCAGACGATCGGGCCGGCGCGGCTTGTCCGCCCGGGAGAGCCAGCCGTGAAGAGTCACGACGTTCTGGCCGGCGAGGTACACGAGCGTCGCCGCGTCCTCCGCCAGCACGTGGGTCACGGTGCCGCCCCGCTTCTCTACCGTCGCTCGCTTGATCCAGTCCGGGAAGTAGTCCGGCACGGCCTTCATGAAGTAGCCGTAGCCCTCGATCCCGCCCGGGAAGGCCTGCAGCGCCAGCGGCCGGCCTGAAACGTAGGGCAGCATCACCGGGGCCACCCGCTCGTAGTGCCGCGCCAGGTCGAGCTTTGTGACCTTCGCACGCGGAAAGAGCACCTTGTCCGGATGGGTCAGCTCGACCGTCCGCCGGCCGACCTTCAGCCGTTCGCTCACCCCTCGCGCACCACCTCTCGCGGCGACTTGTCGATGCGCAGCCCAAGAAAGCGCGGGTGGCGCAAGCGCCCGTGGGGCGTCCACTCGCTGAAGCCGATCTCCGCCACCAGGCGCGGCTCGACCCAGGTGACGTCCCGCTCCTTGATCGCCCCGGCGTCGGCGAACGGCGGGGTCTTGCGCCGCAGCCGTCGCAGCTTCCTACCGAGCTCGCGGAGCGTGGACCGGTCGAAGCCGGTCCCCACCTTGCCTGCGTAGCGAAGCTCGCCGCCGGCGTAGTAACCGAGCAGCAGCGCTCCGAACTCGGTGCGCGAGCCCTGCGGGGCCGTGTAGCCGCCGATCACCAGCTCCTGGCCGCGCTCGCACTTGAACTTGAGCCAGTCGCGCGAGCGCTTCGTGACGTAGGGGCTGTCCGCCCGCTTGGCGATAAGACCCTCCCAGCCCCTACGACACCCCTCCTCGAAGAAGTCCTCGCCGTGCTCCTTGCGGTACCGGGTCAGGCGCACGCGTCCCTTGAAGTCGAGCGCCTGGCGCAGCAGTCGCTTGCGCGCCCGCAGCGGCAGCGGGCGGACGTCGTGGTCGTCCAGCCATAGCAGGTCGAACACGTAGATGTAGACGGGCACGTACGTCTGCTTTCGTCGCGCCAGCCTCGCGAAGCTCGTCTGCTTCCCTGCGAAAGCGACCACCTCGCCGTCGACCGCGAACCGCTCGCACCGCTCCGCCGCGAGCGCCCGGGCCAACTCGGGGAAGCGAGCATTCAGCGAGAGGTCGTTGCGAGAGAGCATCCGCAGCTGCTTGCCCGACCGGATGGCGATGCAGCGGATGCCGTCGAGCTTTCGTTCGTAGATCCAACGCGGATCGGAGAAGCGCTCTTCGGTGAGCACCGCCTTCATCACGTTCGCCGTCTTGGGAGGCCCCGACGGCCGCGCGAGGGCGCGCTCATCGTCACTCAACCCTTCGAACGGGGATCTCACGCCCGGTGCTCCGCGGCCACCTCTTCGATGGTGCGGCCGCTGAGCACCGAGCGCGGCTGCGTGCTGACCGGGTTGCGCCGGGCGTCGGCCTCCTCGTCGCGCCTCTTCATCAGGAGCCACTGCGGCTTCGGCCCCGCCGACGTTCGGCGCAGCGTGTAGCCGCCGCGGAGCTTCTCTCCATGGAGCCAGACCCTGGCGGTGCCGCGCTCGAGCGCCTCCGCCATGGAGTCGCCCTCCGACAAGTTCTCGTAGGTCCCGGTGTCCCATACGATCACGGCACCGGCACCGTAGCTCCCTTCCTCGATCACGCCCTCGAAGTCGCCGTAGTCGAGCGAATGATCCTCGACCTCCATGGCCAGGCGCTTGTGGCGCGGGTCGGTGGAGGGGCCCCTGGGAACCGCCCAGGACTTGAGGACGCCGTCGACCTCGAGGCGGAAGTCGTAGTGCAGGCTGGTGGCGCGGTGCTTCTGGATGACGAACATCGGAGCGCGCTCGTCGCCGGCCATCGCGGGTGGTTTACCCACGGTAGGGGACCCCGCACACGCTCGGTGCGGACGTCCCGAGCTGGCGCAGCGGCGACCCGCGATGATCTCCTCCTCGTGACCGACGAGCCGTCGCTCCGCGACCCGACCCGGCTGGTGGTCGTCGCGTACCTGCTCGCTGCCGTCTGCCTACTGGTGCCGCTGGCGGTGATCGGCGCCGTTTTCGCAGGTGTCGTACTGACGAGGCGCAACCGCCCCTGGGCGGGCGCCGGCGTCCTTGCAACGGCGCTGCTGTGCACTGCGCTATCGCTGACCGTGCTTCACTAGGAACGCGCACTCGGCTGCCGTCAACGCGTCCGGGTCGCCCGGCACGATCCGCCGAATGACCGCCCGTGACGTGGCGGGCAGGAAGGGATGCCGCCGGACCCGCGCGCGTCGAGGTCGTCGTCTCGGGCGCGACCGTGCTCAAGGCCGCGCTGATCGCGCTCGGGGTCTACATCGTGATCGTCGCCAACGAGGTTTTCCTGACGATCGGGCGGGCGTTCATCTTCGCCCTCGGCTCGACCCGCTGGTCACGCGGCTCACCCGTCGCGGCATCGGCCGTGGCAAGGCGGCGCTGTGGTCTTCTTCTCCCTCTTCGTGATCGTCTCCGTGCTCGTGATCTGGGCGGCGACCCCCGTCTGGAACGAGGCGCGCAAGCCCCTCGGCGACCTGCCCGGCTACATCGAAGACCTGAAGGACGAGCCGGTGGTCAAGGAGCTCCTGCAGAACACGGACGTGTCGGACAAGGCCGAGGACCTGGGCCAAGGACGCCGCCGAGGAGATCCCGAAGGCCGCCTCCTCCCTCCTCGGCTTCACGGGTTCGGTGGTCGGGTCGGCGCTGAGCGTCGTCACGCTCGTCTTCTTGAGCCTCTTCCTCCCGATCGGCCTGCCGGATCTCAAGCGGCAGCGCTCGCCATGCTGCCGCCGGACCAGGCCGCACGGGTGGACGGGGTGGTGGGTGAGGTCACGGAGACCATCTACTACTCGCTGCTCGGCAACCTCGCGATCTGGGTCATCGCCGGCTCGGTGTCGGCGTCACGGCCCTGGTCATCGGCGCTCCGTTTCCGGTCGTGCTCGCTTTGATCGTCGGGCTGTTCGACCTGATCCCCCAGATCGGCTCGCTGATCCGCAGGGTCCGCCCCGCAGCAGGCACGAAGCCCCTCGTGTTCTTCGTATTCTGCGGCCGTGGCAGCACCGCAGTTCGAGGCGCCACTGGAGCGTTGGGGCGAGGATCGGAAGCTCGTCGCCGTCCTCGGAGAGCAGGGCGCGGCGGGATTTCGTGCCCTGTTCGACGGCTTTCCGGAGCCCGTCGGCGTCCTGTGGGCCGTGCGGGATGCCGAAGGGCAGGTCGTGGACTTCGAGTTCGGCTACGGCAATCCAACGATGTTGCGCGGCTTCCGGCTTCCCGCCGCGACGCCCGATCGCTACACGTTGCTGGAAGCGCTGCCTCAGATGCGCGGCAGCAGGGCCTTCGATCTCTATGTCCGGGTGTGCGAAGCGGGTGTGCCATGGGTCGAGGAAATCACCTACGACACGCCGTTCGGGGACGGCTACATGCTTGGGACGTACGTGCTTCGCACCGCGAAGCTCGGCGATGGGCTGGTTGTCTTTCTCACCGATGTGACCGATCAACGGCGGATGGAGGCGGAGCTGCGGAGCTACGCCGACGTCGTCGCTCACGACCTGCGCGAGCCCGTCTCGGGAATCGCCCTCCTCGTCGCCGAGTTGGAACGGCACGCCGACGAGCCGCCGCCTGCCGAGGTCCTCCGACTCTTGCGCGCGGGCACAGAACGCGCGCGCGAGCTCATTGACGCCGTGCACGTCTACACGCGGGTGGGCGAGCTGCGCCGTGAGCGGATCGAACTGAACGCTCTGATGGCGGAGGTCGCCGAAGACCTGCGCCACGGCCTGGAGACCGCCGGCGCGACGCTTGAGGTCGGCGACCTGCCGGAGGTCTACGGCGACCCTCGCCAGTTACGCCGCGTGCTCCAGAACCTGGTCGGCAACGCGGTCAAGTTCCGCTCCGAGAGGCCGCCGCGCGTCGAGGTTTCAGCGCGGCCCGACAGCCAAGAATGGATCGTGACGGTGCGCGACAACGGCATCGGCATCAAACCCGAGGACGCCCGCCGGATCTTCGGCATGTTCTCTCGCGCGAACACCGCGGGCGACGGCCTCGGAATCGGGCTGGCCGTGTGCCGTCGGGTCGTCGAGGCTCACGGGGGCCGCATCTGGGTGGAAGCTGCGGACGGCGGCGGCAGCGCCTTTCGCTTCACCATCCCGCGCTGAGGAGACACTCGGCCGCGGCGGCCGGTGTCCCGTCCCCGACCCGGCCGCTAGCCTCAGTCGGTCGTGCCGGGTTCGACCACAAGCGGCCGCGTCTACCTGCTTGACGGCAACCCGCGCGA
>JBKPHP010000006.1:0-20096 GCA_046729895.1 Actinomycetota bacterium | reverse complement strand
GCAGATGGACGCAAGCCTCGGGCGCTACTCGCCCGGGCGCTTCCGCATGATCAAGGTCCTCGAGCGGGGCGTCTCGCCGCGGATCGTGCGCGCGCGGGTGTACGGAACGGGCGGCACCAGGATCATCACGGGACCCACGCTGCGTTCCCGGCTGGGCCTCTACGACACCTGGGCCTCCTTCACGACGGTCTCGACCTCTCAGCTCGGCTACAGCTCCGCATGGGCCGCGGTGCTGGGAACCCGGAGCCTCCCGCTTACGCTGACCGGGACGTTCACGCCGACGCCCCGAGGCCGGCGGCTCGTGGCGGAGCGCCGCTCGCGAGGTCGCTGGGCAGATGTCGCCACGACGCGCACCGGACGCGGCGGTAGCTACGTGATGAACGTGCCGCGCCCCGGCGTCTACCGGGTCCGGGCCGGCTCGGTTGCCGGCCCGGCCGTGCGGGTCCGTTAGCTCGGATACCAGCGGAAGCGGTCTCCGAGGAGCTGGCTCACGGTCTCCACGTGGTAGCGGCGGTGATGCAGGCCGCGCAGGATGACCGGCAGCGCGGCAACGGTCTGGGAGCGCGATCCGCCGCCGTCGTGCATGACCACGATCGCGCCCGGATGAACCGCGCGTAGCACCCTTCTTGCGATCGCGTCCGCCCCGGGAGTGGACCAGTCTCTGGGGTCCACGTCCCAGCCCACGGTGCTCATTCGAAGGGCGAGCGCGGATTCGATCAGCGAGCGGCTGACTGCCCCGAACGGCGGGCGGAAGAGACACGGCCTGAAGCCACTGGCGGCCCTGATGAGCCTGTTCGTAGTCCGCAGATCGCGGTACGACGGTAAAGCCGAATGGCGAAACGAGTGGTTGCCGAGTTCGTTGCCCGCCCGCAACTCGCGGCGGGGAAGGCGCGGGTAGCGCCGGACCTGCCTTCCGAGGAGAAAGAAGGTCGCGTTCACACGGAACCGGTGCAGCACGTGCAGCATGGCCGGACTGGAAGGGCTCGGCCCGTCATCGAAAGTCAGTGCCACCGCGCGCCGGTGGCCACTTGCATGCCGCAGGAACGGCCGCCCGTGCCGAGTGCACCCGACCGCGTGTGGGCGCCGGATGCGGAACCGCGCCAGGCCAGTACGTGGAACGTTCCCCTTGCACGGGGCGGTCGGCTCGGCCGGCGCGGGGCACGCCGCGCGCGTCGAAAACACCCGCCAGCCGACTGGCCCCGGATGCAGACCGATCGTGGCGAAGGGGAACGCGGCAATCAGCGAGTGGCTCTCGTGCCTTCGGAGCGTCCCCTCCGCGAGGAGCCTCGCGCGCCACACGCGGCCGTCCGCCCCGAGGAGCTCGTAGCGCAGCCGTAGCCGCCGACCGCCCGTCACGCACACCCGCTCGAACTTACGGCTGGTGTGCAGGTCGAGGCAGAACGAGCCACCGTCCAGGTCAGCGGCTTGCCACGGCTCGGCGGTGCGCATCTTCAGGACCAGGTCGGGGCCGACCTGGTAGAGCCGAGCGCTCACCAGGTCGAGCGGTCGGGAAGTGGACCCGAAGGCTGGCGAAGCGACGAGCCCGAGCGCTGCCAGCCCCGCCGCCGCGCCGGCGCGCCTGCCGTCGAGCGGTACCAGGCTCACTCAAGCAACTCTCGTCAGATGACGGCAAAAGTCAAGCTCGGCGCTCGGCTCGACGACGAGGGGCGGTTTCCTGGTCCATGGACCCTGCACGCGAGCACTCGTCACACGTTGAAGCGGAACGGGATGGCGTCACCGTCCAGGACGACTAGTCGCGGCCCTCCGTTCGAAGCGGTGCACCCTCCCGGGCCTAGCCGTCCGCCTTCACCACCTTCCGCACGAGGTCGATCGTCTCCGGCCGCGCCGTGGCGGTCGAGCCGCTGTCGAAGGGCGGCTCCGGGTCGTATTCGATGGCGAGCTGTATCGCCTCAGCCACCTGATCGCCGGCCAGGCGCGAGGTGAGCGCCAGCGCCATGTCGATACCGGACGACACCCCTGCCGCCGTGATCACCTTGCCCTGCTCGACCACACGCCGTGAGATCGGCCTGGCCCCGAAGCGCTCCAGCGTCTCCAGCTCGAGCCAGTGGGTCGTGGCCTCGATTCCATCCAGGACCCCCGCCGCCCCGAGCAGCAGCGCACCGGTGCAGACCGACGTCGTGTAGCGGGAGCGCTCGTGAGCGTGGCGGATCCAGCCAATCAGGCGCTCGTCGCCGAGCAACGCCCGCGTGCCGAGGCCGCCGGGCACCACCACCACCTCGGGCTCCGGCAGGTCCTCCAGCCTCCGGTCGGCCACGAGGGCCAGCATGGCGGTCTCGGTCCGCAGCGGTCCGGGTTCCACGGCCACGAAGGTGACCGTCGCGCCGGGGATCCGCGACAGGACGTCGTAGGGACCCACGGCGTCGAGCGCCGTGAAGCCGTCATAGAGGGGAATCGCGATGTCCATCAGGCAGCCTCCTTGGCGCTGAACCGGTTGCGGTAGTCGCCAGGGCTCACCCCGAGCCGCCGGCGGAAGGCGCGGCGCATGGTCTCCACCGTGCCGAAGCCGGTGCGGCGGGCCACGAGCTCGACCGGCTGGCTTCCGCTCTCGAGCGCGATCCGGGCGCCCTCGACCCGGGACGCCTCGACGTACGCCGCCGGGGTCATCCCCACCTCGTGCCGGAAGGCGCGGGCGAAGTTGCGCTCGCTCATCGACACCCCGCGGGCGAGCGCCGGTACGGAGAGGTCGGCGTCGAGGTTGTCGGCGATCCAGCCCTGGAGCTCTCGGAGCGGTTCACGCTCGGCCGCCTGTGCGGCGAGCTGGGCGCTGAACTGCGCCTGGCCGCCTGGCCGACGCAGGAACAGCACGAGCCAGCGCGCGGCCTCGAGCGCGACCTCGCGGCCCAGGTCCTCGTCCACGAGGGCGAGGGCCAGGTCCATGCCGGCGGTCACGCCGGCCGAGGTGTAGACGCTTCCGTCGCGCACGAAGATCGGGTCCGGCTCCACCCGGATTTCCGGATGCGACCGCGCCAGCGCGGCGCACGCCGACCAGTGCGTGGTCGCCCGCTTGCCGTCGAGAAGGCCGGCACGTGCGAGCAGAAAGGCGCCCGTGCATACGGAGGCGACCCGATCGGATCGTTTCGCAGCCGAGCGGAGCCAGCGCACGAGCCGCTCGTCCAGAGCGGCGCCGCGGACGCCCGTACCCCCGGCGCAGATCAGGGTGTCGATGTGACCGCGACAGGTGGCGATTGAGCGGTCGGGCGCGAGGCTCACGCTGGAGCCCCTGAGCGGCTTGGCGTCCGCCGCCACCATCTCGACCTCGTAGCCGGGCGGTTGGAGCTTCGCGGCCGTCGAGAAGACCTCGGCGGGCCCGACAACGTCGAGCGGCTGAACCCCTTCGAAGGCGACGATGACGACTCTGCGGGCGCTCATCCGCGCCATCATGCCTGCTCCAGCGGTTGGCAGCAAGGACAACGACCGGACGATTTCTGCCAACGCGCTTGGGGCGAGTGACCAGTCAGTGGATCTATCGACCCATTGGGCGGCCACTCGTCATGTGGTGAAGCGGAACGTGACCACGTCGCCGTCCTTCACCGGGTAGTCGCGGCCCTCGGTTCGGAGCAGGGCGCCCTCCCGGGCCGCCGCGTAGCCGCCCGCCTCCACCAACGCCTCCCACGGAACCACTTCGGCGGCCACGAAGCCGCGCTCCATGTCCGAGTGAACCGTCCCCGCCGCACGCCGGGCCGGCGTGCCACGCGGCACCGCCCGGGCTCGAGCCTCCGCCCCGGGGTGGGCCGTGAAGAAGGTCACGAGATCGAGCAGCCCGAAGGCCTCGCCGACCACGCGCTCGAGGCCCGAGTCCTCGATCCCCAGCTCCTTGCGCATCGCGGCCGCCTCGTCCGGCTCGAGCTCCGCGAGCTCGGCCTCGAGACGGGCGCTCACCGCAGTGGAGCGCGCCCCGAGCTCCCGGGCGTGCTGCTCGAGCGCATCGGGCGGCCGCCGCGGGTCGTCCTCGGCCACGTTGGCGACGTAAAGCACGGGCTTCGCGGTCAGCGGCTGCAGTTGCGCCATCGCGTCGACGGCCTCATCGGGGGGCGGAACAGCAGCAGCCGGGCGGCCGGCGCCGAGCGCGTCCAGGAGCTCGCGCAGCCAGCGCTCCTCGGCGGCTGCCGCCTTCGCTCCTGATCGGGCCTCCCGCGTCACCCGCTCGAGCCGCCTTTCGGTCTGCTCGAGATCGGCCAGGAGCAGCTCCGCCTCAACGGCCTCGGTGTCGGCCACGGGATCCACGCGGCCCTCCGGGTGCGGCACCTGAGGATCGTCGTGGGCTCGAACGAGGTGCAGCAGAGCGTTCGTTTCGCGGATGTGCGAGAGGAAGCGGTTGCCGAGGCCCTCACCGCTGTGGGCGCCCCGGACCAGCCCGGCGATGTCGCGGAACTCGATCGTCTCGGGGATGCTCGGCGAGGCTCCCACCACGGCGGCCACCCGCTCGAGCCGCGCATCCGGCACCGGCACCACGGCGACGTTCGTCTCGACCGTGGTGAAGGGATAGCCGGCGATCTGCGCCCCGCCACTCGTCAGAGCGTTGAAGAGGGAGGACTTGCCGGCGTTCGGTAGCCCGACGATCCCAACCTTCACGGGGCCAGTCTCGCAACGGCGTCGCCGAGCGCCGCCCCGGCGAGCGCATCGCTGGGGTAGTGGACGCCGAGGTACAGGCGCGAAACCGCCATTGCGGCGGCGACGGTGTAGACGACCGCGGGCGGCAGCGCAGCCGAGAGCGTGCGCGCGGCGGCGAACGAGGTGGCCGCGTGCGCAGAAGGATATGAGAGCGCTGTGATGGTGCCGGTGAGGGGCGGCAGGTCGGGCAGGCGGGGGCGCGGACGACGGACGATGAACTTGATCGCCTGGTTCGCGGCGAAGGCCGCCAGCGTCGCGCGAATCGCCCGCAGGTACACCGGTCGCCCGGCGGGGTCGAGTGCGGCGCCGCCGGCCTGGAGCGCATACCAGCCAAGCCCGTGCTGCCCGAGGCTCGAGAAGCGCGCCACGGCGGCCTCCAGCGGCGGCCGGTGACCCCGCGTTCGCGCCAGTCGCAGCAGGGCGACGTCGAGCGAGGGCACCGCCGCCAAGCGGCTCAGAACCCGACGCGCTGCTCTTCGGTGTCCAGTCGCAGGTAGACCACCTGCGAGAGGTCGAGCGCGACCTGGGAGTCCTGGGTCTCGAGCAGGTGCCAGCGGTCGGAGGAGTCGTCTTCGAGCGCCTTGCGCAGCACGTCGTAGTTGTCCTGGGTGACCCGGGCGGGCAGCACCTGCCCGCCCTGGAAGCCGATGTCGATGCGGCGATAGTCCGCTGCCATCAGCGGACGCCCTCCGCGGGCTCGACGAGCTCGGTCAGCACGCCGCCAGTGGACTTGGGATGCACGAAGGCCACGCGGCTGCCCCGGATGCCGATCCTCGGCTCGTCGTCGATCAGCCGCAGCCCGGCCTTTCGCGCGGCCTCCAGGGAGGCCTCGATGTCCTCCGTCCGGTAGGCGACGTGGTGCATGCCGGGCCCGTGCCGCTCCAGGAAGCGGCCCACTGCCGTCTCGGAGGAGAGCGGCGATAGAAGCTCGACGTGGCCGTCTCCGATCTCGAGGAGGACCGCCTCCACGCCCTGCTCCTCGACGGTCTCGCGGTGCTTCTCCGGCATCCCGAGCTTGTCCCGGTAGAGACGGACGGCCTGGTCGAGGTCCTCGACGGCGATGCCGATGTGATCGATGGCCCGGAGGCCACTCGCCCCCATTACTCCACCCGCTCCAGGCGAGGGTTCGGCCTGTAGGAGCGACCGGCCTTAGCGCAGGGGCGTCCCTCCACCAGCACCACATCGGCGGTGAAGTCGTTCTGCCCGCGCAGCAGCGACGAGCCGACGCCATAGGAGTCGACTCGCGCCCCGGCCTCCTCGAAGGCGCGGATCTTGGCGGCGTCGAAGCCGCCCGAGACCACGATCTTCACGTCGTGGTGACCGGCCTCGTCGAGGGCCGCGCGGACGCGTTCAACGAGCACGGGCGTCACCCCGGTCGGCTCGAACTCGCCCATCTCGTGCCACAGCGAACGGTCCACGAGCCGGTCGGAGGTGTCGAGCCGCACACCCCAGAGCTTGTCGCCCAGAGCGTCGGCCACCTCCAGCGACGTGCGCACGGAGTCGTTGTCGAAGTCGACCAGCACGACCACGTTCATCTCATCAGCGAAGCGATCGGCGAAGGCCCCCGCGGCGGCCACCGTGGCACCGCCGAAGGCGGCGATCAGGCCGTGCGGCACCGTACCCACGCCGCGACCGCCCCACCAGGACGCCTGCGCGTCGGTCGATACGCCGATCGCGCCCGCCACGTGAGCCGCCCAGCCGTCGCCCGTCTGAACGAGCCAGTGGTCGTGGCGTGCCGGGAAGAACAGGATCGGCTTGCCGGCCGCGGCCTCCACCACCTCACGGACGTTGCGCATCACGAGGCTCCGTCGGGCTAGGCACCCGAGGTAGACCGTCTCGAGGTGGGCGAACAGCGAGTAGTCCCCCTCGATGGTCATCACTGATTCCCAGGGCGCGATCTCGTCGCCCTCGTGCAGGGCGTAGACGTCCAGCTCCTGCCAGCCGTCCACCCAGCCGCGATCGGAGTGGCGGCCGGAGCAGAGCTTGAGGATCGCCACTGCCTCGTCGATGCCCCCCAGCACCGAATGCTTCTTCTGGAACACCTGCATCGTCACGCGCGGGCAGTGCCCGCGCTCCTCCAGAAGCTGCTTCGTGAAGTTGAAGTAGGCGTCCGAGTAATACCCCTCCCGCATCCGCTCCACGGGCAGCCGGAAGACGCTCGGATCGAGTCGGGTGCGCGTCGTAGCCATCAGGCGCCCTCGACGCGGAGGATCTCCGCGAGCGCCGCCCGGCCTACCTGGAGCTGCTCGGCGGTCGGGTCGCGCGTCCCGATTGCCCGCTGGATCTCGAAGCCCGGGCGCCGGAGCAGCCGCGCCACGGCCGTGTCCGGGTGGCGCTCGGACCACGCGAAGACCTCGACCGCGACTGCCGCGCTGCCCAGCCCCACGGCGGCCTCGGCAGCCGGACCGCGCAGCCCCGCCCTGCGGGCCGCCACATTGCCGACGGTGGCGGCCGTGAGCATTGGCGCGACCAGGTGCGACCCGCAGCGCTCGTGCTCCTTGTCGGCCTCCGACGCGTCGGCGTCCTCCTCGTAGCCGGCTATCGCCTTGTGCTCCACGCCGTGGTAGGCGGCGAGATCGCCGCCGCGCAGCGCCATGAGCGCCGGGACGAGGCTGAGCATGGCCACGACCGCCTCGCGCCCCAGCGTGCGGGCGCCCGAGGACCGGATCGCGTGACCGCCGAATGCAGCCACCCCCATGGCGCCGAGCGTGCGTCGGTCCTGCATGGGGAGCTTGGCCTCGGGGAGGGCTCGCTTGACCAGCGGGATGACGGCCACCGCCTCCGCCAACTTCAGCACACCTCGGACCCCCGCCACCCGCTCGGCAGCGCGACCGCCCAGATCCGGCTTGGGGCCGGAGGCGACCTTGAGCTCGCCGGCGTCGGTGCGGACGGCAGCGGCCCAGTGAGTGGGCCCGTGCACGAGCAGGCCATTCCGCAGCGCCATGCCGCCGAGGCGCAGCTTGTCCTTGTCCGTCACGCCAGGACCTCCTGCACGAGCCGCGTGTAGCAGCGCGCAGCCATCCCGAGGTCCTCGACCGGGACCCGCTCGTCCGGCCCGTGCGCCAGGGGCGCGGCCTCGAACACGTCCATCGCCTGCTGAGGGAAGAACCCGTATGCGACGCAGTCCGGGAAGGCATCGCGGAACCAGTGCGAGTCGGAGGAACCGGGGAGCACCACCGGTGTGACCTCCGCGCCCGGGTCCTCGCTCTCGACGAACCGCCGCACCGCGTCCATCAGCGGCGTCTCCATCGGCGATCGGTTGCCCACGATGCTCTCCTCGAAGCGCAGCTCGTAGCCATCTTCCCCGAGCACCTCCCTCGCGCGGGCCCGTGCGTGCGCCTCATCTCGCCCTGGCGGCACGCGGCAGTCCACGCCGAGCTCGGCGCGGGCGGGGATCACGTTGATCTTCTCGGAGGCGTGGATCATCGTCGGCGCCAGCGTCACACCTAGCATCGGCTCGAGCAACACGGCCACACGGGGGTCGCGCGACTCCGCCTCCCGCAGGGCGGACTCGAGGTCGCCGCCATCCAGTCCCAGCGCCGCCAGCAAGGCCTCCGCCTCCGGGGACGGCTCGAGTGCCGGGCGCCCGTTGCGCATCGCCTCGAGCAAAGGCGCCATCTTCGTCAGGGCGTTGTCCCCGATGCGCGGGACCGAGGCGTGGCCGGCCACACCGCGCGTGGCGATCGTGAAGCGGAAGACGCCCTTCTCGGCCACGCAGACGCCGTAGTAGCGCCGTCCTTCGAAGGGCAGCACCTCGCCGGCGCCCTCGTTCACGACGAGGTCGCAGCGGACCTTGTCTGCGTGCTCAGCGCAGAGCCATCTGGCGCCGCGCTTGGCGCCTGCCTCCTCGTCGGCCGTCAGGACCAGCATCAGCTCACCCGCCTCCGGGCGCCAGCCGTCTTCGGCGAGGAGCGTCGCCGCCGCCACCTCTGCCGCCACCTGGCTCTTCATGTCGAGCGCGCCGCGGCCCCACACGCAGCCGTCCCGCAGCTCCCCCGACCACGGATCGACGCTCCAGTCCGAGGGGTCCGCGAGCACCGTGTCCACGTGGCCCAAGAGGCACAGCCGCGGGCCGACGGAGCCACCCGGCAGCCGCGCGATCAGGTTGGGCCGAGCCTCCACCGCCGCCAGCAGCTCGCACTCGAAGCCGGCCGCCTCGAGAGTACCGCGCAGGAAGTGCTGCGCGGCCTCCTCGTCGCCCGGCGGGTTGACGGTCTTGAAGCGGATCAGCCGCTGGAGCAGCTCGGTCGTTTTGCGCTCGAGCGCCTCGGCTTCTGGCACATGGCCGAGGCTAATGCACTGACCGCTCCGTCGGCAGGCCGTGGCGGGCCACCACGCGCTCGTAGTTCAGGCGCAGAAGCTCGATCACGTCCTCGACGTCGGCGTCATCCTCTATTCGGCGCGCCGCGGGCCCTGTCTTGCCCGGGAACACGGGGTGGTGCACCACCCGACCCTGCTCGAACAGCTCGGCCCACACCTCTTTTGGAAAGGAGAAGTGAGCGGCGTGGTCGCCGTGCAGGTGACCGATCTCCCGCCGGCCGACCTTGAAGGCGAACTCGCCCCGGCGGCCGGGGCCGGCTTCCACCCCCGGCCAGGAGGTGACCTCCTCGGTGATCCGCTGGCTCGCCGTCCGCGATTCGGTCATGACTGCGGTCATTGTGCCCGGGCGACGTCCGGGTTCCCAGGGGTATTTCGTCCTAGGTCCGTGGAACGAGGCGACTGGACGATCGATTCCGCGGCTCGCTCCGTCCGGGGGCGGCGGGGCGCACGCCTAGCGGGGGAACATGTCCCGCGCCCGCCAGAGCCAGAGATAGTTGCCGCGCAGGCGCAGCCTTCTGGTGGCCAGCAGGCGCCTCGGGTCCTGGCGCCCCGTGACGGCGTCCACGAAGTCCTCGAAGCGAGAGCGGAACGTGACGGTGGGGCTGTCGGCGCGCCCGCGCACGTGACGCGTGGCGCCGTTCGCCACCACGACGTGCCAGGGATCGGCGTCGGCGAACTCCCACTGCAGCACGCCACCCTCGTTCGGCGCAGCGGAGGGATCGAAGCCCGCAGCGATGGACTCGAAGAGCACCTCCATGTCGTCGGGGTCGGTCGATGGCGGCCCGAGCTTCTCGCCCAGGTAGCCGGCCTTGATCAGCCGCTTGCCGCGGACAGCCCGCTCGCGCGGCGTGCCGGGAACCGGGAAGACGGGCGGTCCCGGCAGCTCCTCGACCGGTAGGCCGGCGCTTCGCATCTTCGTCTCGAGCGACGACGCCCCCTCCTCGCCGAGGTCCTCCAGCGTGAAGCCGAAGCACTCCACGTAGCGCTCGTCCCAGCCGGGCGGGACCAGCACGGAGGCGGTCCAGGGGATCACCTCGCGCAGCAGGTCCGCGACCGCATAGCGGCACTCCGGATCCTGCTCGGCGAGCTCCGAGAGCAACTTGACACCGAAGCCGATGTGGCGCTGCTCATCGGCCGAGACCTTCTCCATCCCGGCGCGAAAGCCAGGAAGCCGATCGCTCTCGGTCAGGTAGCTGCTGATGAAGTGCTGGCCCGGCTGCGCGAGCGTGGCCTCGACGACGACGTGGTACAGCGTGATCGCCGCGGCCAGGTTCGGCGGCGACGGATCCGCCCGCAGCTCGTCGGCCATCCGCTCGAGGCGTCCGAAGACCTGGCGAAAGCCCCAGCTCAGCTCGGGCTGGATCGCCTCGAGCCGCCCACCGATGCCCGCGCCGTCGATCCCGCACACCTCGTGCATGAACCGACTGAAGAAGACCGCATGGCGCGCCTCGTCGACCTGCTGGGTGGCGAGAAAGTACTTCTGCTCCTCACGCGGAGCGGCGTCGATGTAGGGGGAGAGGCCGTCGGTGACGGCGTCCTCGCCCCAGAAGAACATCGAGTAGTTCCAGAGCGCCGCCCTGTGCTCGAGGTGTGAGAAGTCCTCGGCCCATTGCCGCGCATCCTCCGTGAAGTCGATCTCCGTCGCGCGCCAGTTGGCGCGCTCCCAACGGGCGTAGAGGTCGGTGTAGTCGATTCCTCGGGCTGCGACGGCCATGGTACGTTTGTACCCGTGAGTGGAACGAATGTACCACGCGGCGCCGCGCGGCGGGAGGCGATCCTTCGCGCGACGCTCGCGGTGATAGGCGAGCACGGGGCGGACGCCGTGACCCATCGCGCCGTCGCCACCGTGGCCGGGCTCCCGCTCTCTGCCACCACCTACTGGTTCACCTCGCGCGATGAGCTGCTCGAGGAGTCCCTCCGGCTCGCCGCGCGCGAGGAGGTCGGGCGGCTCGAGCGGCTCGTCGTGGACCTCGCGCCGCGCGAGCTCTCGATCGGCGAATGGGCCGACGCGGTGGCGGCCGAGCTGGCGGGCGACCTGGCTCGCGACCGCAGCCGCCACGTCGCCCTGGCCGAGCTGGCGCTCGAGGCCGGGCGCAGGCCGAAGCTGCGGGAAGAGGTCCAACGCTGGCATACCGCCCACCTCCGGCTCGCCGAGCTGGGCCTGCGCGCCGCCGGCTCGGACGACCCCGTCTCGGACGCGCCGATCGTGGTGGCCGCGCTGTCGGGCTTCGTGATGGCCCAGCTTTCGCTCCCCGACGCCGGCTTCGAGCGCGAGGTGCTGCGCCCTGCGCTCGAGCGGCTCTTCTCGCGCCTAGTCGGCGACGCGGTAGCCGCCGGATGAGGCGAGCCGGGCCCCTGGCCTACCGCGAGGAAGGCCCGGCCGACGGACCGGTCGCGCTCCTCTTGCACGGGTATCCCGAGTCCTCCTACATGTGGCGCCACGTGATACCCGCCCTGGCCCAGCGGGGTTGGCGCTCGATTGCTCCCGACCTGCTCGGCTTCGGCGACTCCGACAGCGAGCCGCCGCATACGTGGGAGCGCCACGTCGAGTCGGTGGAGCGCTTTTGGGGCGACCTGGGCCTGGAGCGCGTGGCCCTCGTGATGCACGACTGGGGCG
The DNA here is from genome assembly GCA_046729895.1 of Actinomycetota bacterium. Taxonomy (GTDB): domain Bacteria; phylum Actinomycetota; class Thermoleophilia; order Solirubrobacterales; family Thermoleophilaceae; genus DASXBA01. Next base: position 8,527 of record JBKPHP010000006.1, on the reverse strand, counting down.
GGCTGATCGGTTGCTGGTGGGCGTGCGATCACCCGAAGAAGGTGAGCGCGCTGGTGCTCAGCGCCACCGGCTTCTTCCCGGACGGGCGCTGGCACGGAGTCGCGCAGGCCGCGCGCACTCCCGGGACGGGGGAGGAGATGGTGGACGGCATGACCCGGGAGGGGCTCGCCGCAATCCTGCGCCAGAGCGGCTCGGGCTTCCACGAGGAGGCCATCGACGAGTACTGGAAGTGCTTCGGCGACGAGGACCGTCGCCGCGGCCAGCTGGAGTTCTGGCGCTCCGCTGACTTCGAGAAGCTCGAGCCCTACGACGGGAAGCTGGCCGAGCTCGGCGTCCCGACGCTAATCCTGTGGGGAGAGACGGACCCCTTCGCGTTCGTCCCGAGCGCTCACCGCTTTCACAAGGAGATCCCGGGCTCGAAGCTCACGATCGTGAAGGGCGCCGGCCACTTCGTGTTCGACGACGCCCCGGAGCAGACGGCGGGCGAGGTGGCCGAGTTCCTCGACACGGCCTGAGCCGCTGCCAGAATTTCGTCTGTGGAGCGCCTCTTCGAGATCGACGACGGGCCGCGGGGGCGGACCGGCGTGCCGGTGCCGGACCAGCCGCTCGCGGCGCGCATGCGGCCGCAGTCGCTGGGTGAGTTCGTGGGACAGGAGCACCTGCTGGGCCGGGGCTCGGCGCTCCGCACCGCGATCGAGGAGGGCCGTCCGCATTCGATGATCCTTTACGGGCCGCCGGGCAGCGGCAAGACGACGCTCGCCCGGATGCTCGCCACGAACGCGAGGGCCGCGTTCGAGGAGGACTCGGCGGTCAGCGCCGGCCGTCAGGAGGTGCGGGCCGTGCTCGAGCGCGCGCAGCATCGGCGCAGCACCAGCGGCGAACCCACCATCTTCTTCCTGGACGAGATCCACCGCTTCAACAAGGCCCAGCAGGACACCCTCCTCCCGGCGGTCGAGGAGGGCCTGGTGGTGCTGATCGGCGCCACGACCGAAAACCCCTTCTTCGAGGTGAACTCGGCGCTCCTCTCGCGCTGCAGGATCTACGAGCTGCGCCCGCTCAGCGACGAGCAGGTATTGGCCCTCTTGCGTCGCTCTCTCGGTGACGAGCGTGGCGTGCCCGACGCACCGCGTGTGGAGGAGGCCGCGCTCGAGTTCCTAGCCGCGCGGGCCGGCGGGGACGCGCGCATCGCACTGGCGGCGCTCGAGCTGGCCTGCGCCACCGTGGGAGAGGGCACCGTTACCGTGCGCGTGGCCGAGGACGCCCTGCAGCGCAAGGCGGTGCTCTACGACAAGGGGGGCGACCTGCACTACGACACGATTTCCGCGTGGATCAAGTCCACGCGGGGCTCGGACCCGGATGCCTCGCTTCTATACCTGGCGGCGATGCTCGAGGGCGGGGAGGATCCACGCTTCATCGCCCGCCGGATGGTGATCCTCGCCAGCGAGGACATCGGGAACGCGGACCCGCGCGCGCTGGAGGTGGCCGTGGCGGCCGCCCACGCGGTGGAGCACGTGGGCATGCCGGAGTGCGCCCTCAACCTGTCGCAAGCGGCGATCTACCTGGCGCTCGCCCCCAAGTCGAACGCCTCCATCGAGGCGATCGGGCGGGCGCGGGCCTGGGTGCGCGAGCACGGCGCCCCCGACATCCCGCCGTACCTGCGGGACGCTCACTATCCGGGCGCAAGGGCGCTCGGCCGCGGGGAGGGGTACGACTACCCGCACGAGCACCCCGAGGGCGTCTCCGAGCAGGAGATGATGCCGCCCGAAGCGATCGGCGAGCGCTTCCTGGAGCTGTCCGACCGCGGTGAGGAGGGCGAGCTGAAGGAGCGGCTGCGGCGAGTCAGAGAGGCTCGCAACCGGTAGTTCACAGGCCGAAAGCGGTGTCTGTCACGCTAGGTGGCATGCGGGAAGCAAGGCTGATCGACCCCGGGGCGTTGCTTGCCACGACGCACGAGGCGGGGGGCGGCCTGCGCGTGCGGCTTCGCCTGGCCCGGCCGAGCGACGCGCTCCGAGTTCGCGAGTTCCTCCGGGGCCTCTCTCCCGAGACGCGGAGGGCGCGCTTCTCGTCGGACACCGCAGCGGTGCTCGACCCGCTGGTCCGCCGCTTCACCTTCCAGAACCCGCGGGAGCGGTTGGTGGTGGCCGCGACCGCGCCGCTGGGGGGCGCCGAGCAGGTGGTCGGCCTGGCCGACATCGGCTTGGCCGGCACGGGAGTCGCGGAGCTCGGGATCGTGGTTGACGACCGCGCCCAGAATCGCGGCGTGGGCAAGCTGCTAACGGAGGCCGTCGCCGCGCTCGCCATCCAGCGGGGAGCAACTCACCTGCGAGCGGAGCTGCCCCAGTCCGACGTTTGGGGGCAGCGCAAGGCTGCCGCCCAAACGGGCGGTTCGGGGGCGGCCGACCGCCCCCAAACCGGAAACCCCGTGCGGCGCCTCATGGAGCGCCTCGGCCGCACCGTCGAGACCGTCGAGGACGGAAGGCAGGTCGTCTACTCGAGGCTGCCGGAGCCGCGCTCGTACGCCGCCTGACGGTTCGGGGGACCATCGAGGTCGGCCGCGCGACCCCGGCGGAGGAGGCCGCTCGCTGAGACAATGCGCGGACTTGGGCCAGGAGACGACATGAAGCCGGCAGGGGAGGGCGCGGCGACCACCGCCCCCGGGGTGCTCGAGTCCTACAGCCCGATCGACGGGCGGCGCATGGGGGCTGTAGCCGTGACCCGGCCGGAGGACGTCCAGGCGGTGGTCGACGACGTAGCTGCCGTGCAGCCCTTCTGGGCTCAGCTCCCGCTGGTCGACCGGGCCCGCTACATGCGCAGAACCGGCCAGGTGATCATCGACAACCTCGACGAGCTGAGCGAGCTGTTGACGCGTGAGCAGGGCAAGCCGCGCAACGAGTCGTTCTCGATGGAGCTCGTCCCCACGGTGGACTCGCTGCGCTGGATCGCCGAGGCGGGCCAGCGGCTGCTCGCGAGCGAGAAGGTGCCGCTGCCGCTGTTCGTGCGCCCGAAGAGCGCACGCTTCGTCTACGAGCCGCTCGGGGTCGTCGGTGTGATCGCCCCTTGGAATTATCCCTGGTCGATCCCGTTCGGCGAGGTCGCGATCGCCCTGATGGCCGGCAACGGCGTGGTGCTGAAGCCCTCAGAGCTCACCCCGCTGATCGGCGAGCGCATCCGCGGGGTGTTCGAGCGCGCGGGCTTGCCGGAGGGGATCGTCCGGGTGGCCCACGGCGACGGCGAAGTCGGGAACGCGCTTGTCGAGTCGAGCGCGGCCAAGATCTTCTTCACGGGCTCGGCCGAGGTCGGCCGCCGGGTCGACATCGCGTGCGCGGAGCGGTTCAAGCGCTCGGTGCTCGAGCTTGGTGGCAAGGACCCGATGATCGTGTGTGCGGATGCCAACCTGCCCAACGCGATCTCCGGCTGCCTGTGGGGTGGCTTCGCCAACGCCGGCCAGACCTGCTCCGGCATCGAGCGCGTCTACGTCCTCCGGGAGGTGGCCGACCGGTTCATCGAGGGGGTGACGGGCGGGGCTCGGGAATTGGAGGTCGGGGACCCGATGCAGTGGACGACCGAGATCGGACCGATGGTCTCGCATGAGCAGTACGAGATCGTCGAGGAGCTGGTCGACGACGCGGTCGCGCAGGGAGCGGTCATGCGCTGCGGCGGACCGGTGGAGATGCCGGGCTACGAGGGACGTGACTTCTACGCGCCCACGGTCCTCACGGACGTGACCCCCGAGATGCGGATCATGCGGGAGGAGATCTTCGGACCGGTCGTGCCAATCGTCACGGTCGAGTCCGAGGAGGAGGCGATCAGCCTCGCCAACGACTCGGTTTTCGGCCTCGGCGCCTCAGTCTGGACGCGGGACAGGGCGCACGGTGAGCGGATCGCCGCCCGGATCGCGGCGGGCATGGTCTGGATCAACGACCACATGTACTCGCACGGCGTCTGCGCATGTTCCTGGGGGGGTGTGAAGGAGTCGGGTCTGGGGCGCTCCCACTCCAAGTTCGGGTTCTACGAGTGCGTGAACGTCAAGCTCGTGAGCTGGGAGGCGTCCCGCGCGCGCGACTTCTGGTGGCACCCGTACGACGAGTCACTGGGGAAGGGGCTGCACGCGGCCGCGCAGCTCCTATACGGGCGGGATGCGGACAAGGCGGGCGCCCTTCGCCGCGGCGCCCGCCCGCTCCTGCGGCTCGCGCGCAAGTCGCTGCGCGACGTTCTCAAGCGGTGAGCTCGAGCTCGGCTCGTAGACTCTGACGGGTCATGCCAGCCCAGGCCTACGCGGGCAAGCCGTGCGTCTGCCAGCTCCGCAAGGGGATCTGCGACCAGAGCTGCGTGCAGGGCATGCTCGACACGCCGTTCTACATCGCTTGCCTGCGGCTCTCGGGCCGCCGCTGCCTGGTCGTGGGTGGAGGAGACGTGGGGCTCGAGAAGGTCGAGGGGCTGCTCGCCTGTGACGGCGACGTCACGCTGGTGTCGCCCCGGGCGGTCGAGCCGCTGCGGGAGCTGGCGGAGGAAGGCTCGATCCGCTGGGTGCGCCGCGGCTACCGGCCCGAGGATTTGGAGGGGACCTTCATCGTGATCGCCGCCACGGGCCAGACGGAGGTCAACATCCGCGTCTTCGAGGACGCGGAGCGCCGCGCGATGCTGGTCAACGTGGTCGATGTGCCACCGCTCTGCAACTTCATCCTGCCCGCGATCATCCGTAGCGGCCCGCTGGCGATCGCGATCTCCACGGCGGGCGCCAGTCCGGCGCTCGCCAAGCGCATCCGCGACGAGATCGCCGAGGAGTACGGTGACCCCTACGCTCGCCTTGCCGTGCTGCTCAACGAGGTGCGGGGCTGGGCCAAGGCCACACTGCCCACCTACCAGGACCGCAAGGAGTTCTTCGAGGGCATCGTCAACGGCGACCCCGATCCCGTGGAGCTGCTGCGCCGGGGCGACGAACAGGCGGTGCGCGACCTCCTCGCGGCCGCGCAGCGCTCGCACGTTCCTGCGTGAGCGAGCTCTCCCACCTCGACGACGCCGGCCGGGCCCGGATGGTCGACGTGGGCGGCAAGCCGGTCACCGAACGGAGGGCCGTGGCGCGGTCGATGGTGCGGATGTCGCCGGAGACCGCCGGCGCCGTGGCCCGCGGCGACGCACCCAAGGGGGACGTGCTCGGCACGGCGAGGATCGCGGGGATCCAGGCCGCCAAGCGCACAGCCGAGCTGGTCCCGCTCTGCCACCCGCTGCCGCTCTCCTTCGTCGACGTCCAAGCGGACATCGCTGGCGACCGGGTGGCGCTCACGGCCGAAGCCCGCACCAACGCCCAGACCGGTGTCGAGATGGAGGCCATGACGGCGGCGGCGGTGGCGGCGCTCACCGTCTACGACATGGTCAAGGGACTCGAGCGAGGCGTCGAGATCGCCGAGATCGTGCTGCTCGAGAAGTCAGGGGGCAGGCACGACTGGACTCATCCTGACGTTACCGGCGCCGCGGACAGGGAGCGCGCGTAGTCGACCCTCGCCGCGTAGGGCGAGCACAATACGCTGACGCAGGTGAAAGCCGCGGTTCTGACTGTCTCGACGACGCGAGCCCACGGCGAGGACGAAGACGTCTCCGGGCGGACGCTCGCCGAGCTCTGCGAGCGGGCCGGCCTCGAGGTGGTGCGGGAGACCGTCGCCGACGATCGCGAAGCGATTGCGCTGTCTCTCAAGCGTCTGGCGGACAGCGAGCGCGTCCGCTTCGTATTCACCACCGGCGGGACGGGGATGACCCACGACGACGTGACGCCCGAGGCCACGCGCGACGTGATCGACCGGGAGGCCCCCGGATACGCGGAGACGATCCGGGCGGAGTCGCGCTCGCACACCCCGCTCGGGATCCTGACCCGCGGCGTCTCCGGGATCCGGGGGCATACGCTGATCGTCAACTTCCCGGGCAACCCAAAGGCGATCGGGCAGTCCTGGCCCGTCGTGGAGCCCACCCTGGAGCACGCCGCCGCCACACTCGAGCGTGATTGAGCTCGACGGCCTCGAGCGCCGCTACGGCGAGCGCGTGGCGCTTCGGGGGATCACGGTGCGGGTTCCCGAGGGCGCGACGCTCGCGGTCCTCGGCCCCAACGGCGCCGGCAAGACGACGCTGTTGCGTGTGCTCGCCGGCCTGCTGCGCCCGCACCGCGGCACCGCCACCGTGCTCGGAGTCGAGCTTCCTCGCGAGCGCTGGCGGCTCCATGGGCGGGTGGGCTACGTCGGTCACGAGCCGCTCCTCTACCGCGAGCTGACCGGCCGCGAGAACCTCGCCTACCACGCCCGCCTGCACGAGGTGGACGGGGCGCGGGTCGAGCAGCTCCTCGTCGCCGTGGGAATGCGCGACCGCGCCGACGAGCCGCTGCGCGACCTCTCGAGGGGGATGGTGCAGCGGCTGGCCGTGGCCCGGGCGGTGCTGCACGATCCGCCGCTGGTGCTGCTGGACGAGCCGCGCTCGCACCTCGACCCTGCGGTCGGCGAGGCGCTGGAGCCGCTCATCGGGCGCAGCTCGGGGCGCACCCGGGTGCTGGTCAGCCACGACGTGGACCGCGCGCTGGAGGAGGCCGATCTCGCGCTCGGCCTGCGCGGCGGGCGGCAGGTGTTCGCGGGCCGTGCGAGTCCGGTGGAGGCCCGGGAGCTGTACCGGTGATCCGGACGGCCCGGACGATCCTGGCCAAGGACGTGCGACTCGAGCTGCGCACGAAGGAGTCGGTGCCGGCCATGACGCTCTTCACGCTCACCGTCTACGTCCTCTTCCACTTCGGGCTCGACCGGAGCTCGCTCGACGGCTCGCTGGCGTCCGGGGTGCTATGGGTGACGCTGCTGCTCGCGGCCGTGGTCGGCGTGGCGCGCCTGTTCGCGAGCGAGCGGGAGGAGGGCGGGATCGACGGGCTGCTCCTGGCGCCCGTCGACCGGACCGCCCTGTTCGTCGCCAAGGGGGCGGCGCTGTTCCTGTTCCTCTGCGCCGTGGAGCTCGTGGCGCTTCCTGCCTTCGCGCTCCTGCTGCTGGGTCCCGGCCTCCTCGAGCCGCTGCCCGAGCTCCTGCCCGTGCTCCTGCTGGCAAACCTCGGCCTTGCCGCCGTCGGGGCGCTCGTGGCGGCTCTGGCCGCCGAGACCCGGGCCCCCGAGCTGATCGTCCCGCTCCTCCTCCTCCCGCTCCTCGTGCCGGTGCTCATCGCCGCCGCCCAGGCCACCGAGCCGCTCCTCCGGGAGGACCCCTCCGCTGACAAGCTTGGCCGCTGGCTGGGGCTGCTCACGCTCTACGATGTGGTGTTCGTGCTTCTCTCGGTGGCGGTCTTCGACTACCTGCTCGAGGACTGATGTACTCGAAGGGCTTCAAGCCGCTCTCGATCGCGACCGCGGTCGCAGTCGCGACCTCGCTCGGCCTGATCTTCTTCTACGCCCCGCTCGACGCCGACCAGGGGTTCGTGCAGAAGATCTTCTACGTCCACGTGCCGATGGCGATCGTCTCGCTCGGCGGCTGGGTGGCCGGCGGGCTGATGGCGATCCGGCACTTGCGGAGCGGCGACCGCTCCTGGGACGTGCGCTCCTACGTCGCGATCCACCTGTCGATCATCCTCGGGGTCGGCGTTCTCGTGACCGGCTCCATCTGGGCCCGGGCCTCCTGGGGCCATTGGTGGGTGTGGGACGAGCCGGTGCTCGTCAGCTTCCTGATCGTCTTCCTGCTCTATTGCGTCTACTACCCGCTGCGGTTCTCGATCGAGGACCCCGAGCGCCAGGCCCGCTACTCATCGGTGTTCGCGATCGCCGCCGGCGCCTTCGTGCCGCTGAATTTCATCGCCGTCCGGCTGGCCCAGTCGTACACGCACCCGCGCGTCCTCTCCCAGACCGGCGGCGATCTCCCGGGCGAGATGCGGCTGACCTTCCTGGTGTCGCTCGCCGCCATGGCGCTGCTCTTCGTCACCCTCTGGAAGCTGGAGCTCGCCTCCAAGAACGCCGCCGCGCAGCTCAAGCGACTCAGGACCAAGCTCAATGCCCGCGTTGCCGCTTGACGAGGCCGGGAAGTACGTTGCCGGCGCCTACGTCGTCTTCCTGACGCTGGTGGTGGTGTACGTGGCGATCATCGGAGCGAAGATCGCGCGCATCGAGCACGAGCTGGAGGAGCTCAACGAGCTCGTGGACGAGGGAGGGCGAAGCCCGACCGTTCACGACGGACCCGAGGCCCGGCGCTCTGATCAGATCGCGGGCCTCTCCGCCGGCCCACCCGACGCGGCCCCGCGGAGGTAGCGCGTGACCGGGGAGCTGCTGGCGCTCGGTGTGTCGCACAAGACGGCCCCCCTCGCCCTGCGCGAGCGCCTGGCGCTGCCGGAGGGCCGGGCCGCATCGACGCTGCGAGAGCTGACGGCGCACGAGGCGGTGCACGAGGCGGTCGCCATCTCCACCTGCAACCGCACCGAGCTGTATCTCGTCACCCGCGATCCCGTGGAGGCGGAGAACGAGGCGCTTTCGATCCTCTCCCGTCAGGCCGATATCCGCCCCACCGAGCTGGTCGGCTCCATGTA
>JBKPHP010000005.1:0-4252 GCA_046729895.1 Actinomycetota bacterium | reverse complement strand
GGCCGACGACGGATCGGTGTGGTACCTCGGTGAGGACGTCGTGGACTACAAGAGGGGAACCGTGTTCACGACGGAGGGCACCTGGCTCGCCGGTCGCGAGGGCCCCGGCGCGATGATCATGCCCGCGAAGCCCAAGCTGGGCGACACCTACCGCACCGAGAACATCAGCGGGATCGTCTTCGAGGAGGTTAGGGTCAACTCGCTCGGCAAGACCGTGAACGGGCCGGCCGGTCCGGTAAGGGGCGCGATGGTGGCCTCCGAGCTGCACCTCGACGGTACCCGCGAGGACAAGCTGTTCGCCCGGGGCTACGGCGAGTTCCGCACCGCCGGCGGCGGCGACCTCGAGGCGCTTGCCCTCGCCGTGCCCAAGGACGCCCTACCCGGGCCGCCGCCGGCCGAGCTCCAGGTGCTGGCGACAAGCGCGTCCGGGATGCTGGGGTCCGTTCGCGCCGAGGACTGGAGGGCGGCCGCCGCGACCCTCAGGCGCATGGAAGCGAGCTGGAAGGTGCTTCGGAGCCGCGAGCAGCCGCGGATGGTCGCCGCGCGTATGGGCGATGCCCTGGCTGCGCTCCGGCGCGCGGTCAAGGCTCGCAACGCCGGACCGGCCAGCCAGGCGGCCATCGATGTCGCCCAGTCCGAGCTCGACCTCGAGCTGCGCCACAGGCCCGCCGCCACCGTCGACGCCGCCCGCTTCGAGCTCTGGACGCAACAGCTGCTCGTCCACGCCGCGGCCAGGGACCTCGCCGGCGTGACCGGCGACGTGGCAGCGCTGGAGTGGATCCGCAACCGCTTCGCTCACGCCCTCCGGCCCGCCGCTCGCCAGGAGATCGATACCCGGCTGCGGGCGCTCCGCGGCGCGGCCGATGCCAGAAACCTCGGCGCCGCGGCGGACCGTGCGGCGCTGCTGGGGCATCGGGTGCGAGACCTAGCCGGACCCGCACCCTCGGCCTGATCGACCTCAGACGCCTTACGCCGTCTGCGCCTTCGCGTTGGCCACGAAGTCGCGGACGTCAGCCGCCGGCTCCGAATAGGCCTCCCCGAGGCTCGCCTCCACCGCGCTCATGTACTCCTCGGCCCAGGCCGGGAACTCGTAGTCGATAGCGCGCAGGAACTCCAACGTCGCGGCGAGGCGGATGTCGGCGATCGAGGGAGCATCACCGCCGATGAAGCTCCTGCCATCCAGGAAGAACGCGCGATAGGCCTCGAGCGGCTGAGCGACCGCCGCCTCCGCGTCCTTCTGCGCTCGCGCCTTCATGTCGTCGTCCGCGTCGGGGGCCGTGGCGACCTCGCCCGCGTACTGGGGGAAGGCGAGCACCGGATAGGTGGCGCGCGCGACGTACGGGTAGAGCGTCCCCACCAGGTAGAACATCGCGCTGTCGATCATCGCCCGCCGGCCCGGATCGGTCGGATAGAACTGATCGAGGCCGTGCTTGTTGGCGAGGTACTGCATGATCGCGCAGCTCTCCCAGAGCGAACCCCTCGGGAGGCCCTCCTCCTCGAGCATCGGCGTGAGCTGGGCCGGGTCCTTCCGCACGAAGTCCGGCTCGTCCTTCTTCCCCCACACGTCCCGCTCTTCGAAATCGAGCCCGGCGGCTCGCAGGAAGATCCGGGCGGTCAGGTTGTTGACGCTCGGCCTCAGGATGCTCAGCGTGTTTGCGGCCATGTGATCCTCCGGGCTCTGCCCCCCGACCGTCGACCTAGTGCTCGACGAGTCTTGACTTGTATTCGCTCCGCCGCAGGGTCCCCCACGGCACGAGGTCCACACGTGTCTGGACGACCAGTACTTCGCGCAGTCTCTCACGGATCGCCTCCGCGAAGGCCGGATCGGCGGCCCTGCCGCGCGCCAGCTCGACGCTGACGGGAAGCGGCGGCTCCTGCTTCACGCCCGCCGCCTGCGGCTTGACGAGGATCTGGCCGCTGACCTCAGGGGCAAAAGTGCTCACCACCTCGCGGACGGCCGACGGGAAGACGTTGACTCCGCGGACGATGAGCATGTCGTCGGTTCGCCCGATGCACCGCACGCGCGGGCTCGTCCGGCCGCATCCGCACGGGCTCGTCCGGACCTCGACGTGATCACGCGTGCGGAATCGCAGGAGGGGTGCGGCGCGGTGCCGAAGATGCGTCAGCACGAGCTCGCCGGTGGCGCCGTCGTCGATCTCGACGGCGACTCCTGTCTCGGCCTCGATCAGCTCCGCGTGTACCAAGCCGCGCGCACCGAGATGCATCCCGTCCTGTTCCTCACACTCCCCCCAGAGCGACACGCCGATGTCGCCGATTCCCATCGCCTCGGTGACCCTTGCGCCCCAGCCTTCCTCGAGCTTCGCTCGGACGGCGGGCTCGCCGCCGCCCGGCTCGCCGGCGACGAGGACACGCTCGACACTCGACCTCCGGAGATCGACGTTTCGCTCCGCCGCCCATTCGAGGACGTAGGCGGCATAGGAGGGCGTCAGCGCCGCGACTTCGGGGCTGAGTAGCTCGACCGCGAGCATCAGACGCTCGGTGTTCCCGGGGCCGACCGGGATGTGACAGAGCCCGAGGCGCTCGAAGGTGGAAAGCACCGCCCCGGCCGCGAACGGCCCGGCGTTGTACGTGGTGACGACGCTCTGCCCGGCGGCCACGCCGGACGCCGCGTAGCTGCGTGTCGACGCGGTGAGCCAGTTGTCGAGATCGCCCGCGGTCAGCGGGATGTAGCTCGGCGCACCGGTGGTGCCGCTCGTCGAGTAGATCCGAATGATCTCGGACCGCGCCGCACAGAGATGCGCGCCTATCGGATTCTCCGGCGTGCACGTCGCCTTGATCTCGCGCTTCTCGGTGAGGGGCAGCTGCGCGATGTTGGCGAGCCCGCCTGCCGCCTCGCTGGAGGCGAACCCGGCCGCGGCAAGTTTCTCGCGGTAGAAGGTAGACCGGTCGAAGAGGTACCCGAGCTGAGCGCGGTATAAGGCATCGTCTGCGGCCAGCTGCTCTGCCCACGGGCGGGTTTCGACCTCGGGCTCGAGTATCAGTGGACGCCGTCCTCCGGCGAGCGCTCGTACTCGACCGCCTCCTCCGCGTTCGCCGCCATGATGAAGCCGATGGGCTGCTGCTGCTCCTCGGCCAGGTGTGCGAGCAGGCCCGCGGTGCGCGCCAGGATCGGAATGGCCTTCACGGCGGCGGACGGAAAGCCCAGGTCGAGCATCACCGCAGCGATGGGCATGGCGACGTTCATGGTGAGCGGCCTGCCCCAGGTCTCGGCAACGGCATCGCGGAGCTCGCGCGCGAGCAGGACGTGCGGCCCGCTGATCTCGCGGGAATCGGCGAGCTCGAGGATGCGTTCGGCGCGCGGGTCGAGCGGTCGATGAACCGGGTGGCCGAAGCCCGGCACCTTGCCGCTGGAAGCGTGAACCGCGCGCGCGAGGTCGCGGGCGACCGTTGCGGGCGCGCCGCCCGACGCCACTTCCGCCTGCGCCCCTTCGAGAAGCCGAGCACAGGGTTCGGACGTCCCGAGGATGACGGGGCCGCAGCCGAGTATGCCTGCCGCGACCGCGGCCTGAAGCGATCCCGGGTCGGCCGCGAGCGTCATGCGCGCGGCGACATTGGTGGGCATCATCCCGTGTTCGGCGATTGCGACGAGCAGAACGTCGAGGAAGAAGCGCTGGTCGTCGGTCGGCTCCCGGCCGGTCAGCAACAGGTGGAAGTACTCGGTGAAGCTCAACGTGCCCATCAGGTCGCCGGACAGGTCGCGTCCCCGCACCTCGACCCTGTCGGGATAGGCCTGGCTGATGCGGCTGACAGGGGCCCCGGCCTTGTCGATCTTCATACGAGCCATCAGGTTCGCAGCTTCGCGAACCTAGCGAGGGCCGCCCTGGCGCGTGGGGCCTCGCCGCGGCAGCCGGCTTCTGGTCGCGCTGCGTTCGGTTCAGCTGCCGGCCACGCCGTCAGGGCGGCTTGCCGCGGTCATCGTGGCGGTTCGGGACCGCAGGGGCGGCCCCCTGTATAGGCGCCGATGCTGGCGTCCATGAGCGGCGGGTGAAGCGGCTTACCCGGCGCTCTGAGCAGCGTCCTCATGACTTGCCTCCCCGTCGCCTGGGCCGTTCTCGTCTAGCGGCGCGAGGATTCTGACGGCCAGCTCAGGCGGACAGCCGCGGTCGACCAGCTCGAGCAACCCGTGCAGGTCGACCGCGCCGCCCGCGGCCAGGCCGGCCGCGAGCTCTCCGTCAAAGCCGGCTGCGAGGAGCCGCGCGGTGCGCCAGCCGACCACGGAGCCGGACCCCCG
>JBKPHP010000004.1:0-12567 GCA_046729895.1 Actinomycetota bacterium | reverse complement strand
GCCTGCTCGAGCTCGAACGGAAGCGTCGTGACGGAAGCAAAAAGGTCTCGCTTGGAGCCGAAGAAGTGGCTGACGAGAGCCGGGTCCACGTCCGCCTCGGCGGCGATCCCGCGAATCGTCGCACGGTCATAACCAAGCTCTGAGAACTGGCCTCGGGCGGCGGCCAAGATCGCCTCGCGGGTGCCGCTCTTTCCGGGTCGTCGTCCTGGTCTTCGCGTCGAACGTGCCACATCACCAGCTTAACTCAACGCGCGTAGATTTTTGGGAGGTGGGTGTTGACGACGTGGGCGGCTGTCGCCCAGCCGCGGCGCGCCGTCGCGACCGAGAGAGTCATATTCCCGAGTCCGGGCACCGAGTGCGCGTCCGTCGAGCAGACGATCTGCACGCCCGCTCGCAACGCGTCGCGGACGTGCTCGCCACGAAGGTCGAGGCGGTCGGGGAGGCCGTTGACCTCGAGCGCGACTCCTTCCTCGAGCGCCACCTCGAACACGCGCTCCAGGTCGAGGGCGTTCTCCGCCCGCCGGTTGATGTAGCGCCCCTTCGGGTGGCTGAGGCAACGCACGTACGGGTTGCGCAGCGCCCTTTCGACGCGGTCCGTCAGCTGCCGCCGCGGCATCCGCTGCCCGCCGTGGACGCTCGCCTGTACCCAGTCGAGCTCCGCGAGGACGTCGTCGGGAAGATCAAGCCGGCCGTCGGCGAGGATGTCGCACTCGATCCCGCGCAGGACGCGAAACGGGGCCAGCACCTCGTTCGCGGCGGCGATCTCCTCGGCCTGGCGGCGGACGTCGTCCGGGGTGAGCCCGGGGACGGCGCCCACGGCGGGCGTGTGATCGCAGATCGCGAGGTAGTCGTAGCCGCGGTCCCGGGCGGCGCCGGCCATCTCCTCGACGCTCGCCTTTCCGTCCGACCAGGTCGTGTGGCAGTGCAGGTCGCCGCGGATGGCTTCCAGCTCGACGAGGGCCGGCGGCTCGCCGCGGAACGGCTCCTCGCGCAGCTCCGGCGGACACCATGGGAGATCGAGCGCGCGGTAGACGGCCTCCTCGTCGGGCGCGTCGGGTAGCGGCTCGAGCGCCGCGACGTAGGCGCGTGAGCCCGTCGCCCGGACGAGCGCGGTACCGAATCGTTCCGGCTCGGCGGCCACGAGCTCCACCGGCACGCCCTCGACCGTAACGCCCACCGCGCGCCGCTCGCGCTGCTCGACCACTGCGACGATCTGGGGCAGCGCAGCGAACCGCGCCAGCACGGGGCGCGGATCCGCCGCGGCGCAGACAACCGCCAGCAGCTCGCAGGAGTCGCGCCACCGCCGCACATCGCCTGCCTGCTCAGCGCCGAGGGCTGCCGCGACGCCGCCGACCAACTCCAGGGCGCGCCCCAGCAGAAGTCCCTGCCGCGGTCGCGGCTCGGCCTCCTGGGCGAGGGCCTCGAGGAGCTGCGCCTCGGTCTTGGGCCCGATTCCCCGCACGCTGCGGAGCCGGCCCGCCGCCGCGGCCTCGCGAAGCTCATCAGCGGTGCGGACCCCAAGCGCTCGGGCGAGGTCGACCGAGCGCTTCGCCCCGAGCCCGAGATAGCGGCCGAGCCCTACGAGATCCGGGGCTAGCTCGCGCTCGAGCTCGGCAAGCTCGGCGATCTCGCCCGTCTCGACGAGCTCGCGCAGCCGCGCCTCGATCCCCGGGCCGATCCCACGCAGCTCGCGCGCCCGCCCGGACCGCACGAGCTCGCCAACGGGCAGGGCCGCGCCACGGATCGTCTCGGCGGCGCGGCGATAGGCGCGGGCCGTGTACGGATTCGCGTCGGCGAGCTCGAGCAACGACGCGAACGCCTCCAGGCGGTCGGCGATCTGCGCATTGTCCACCGCCGTAGTGTCGCTGCAATGGTCATCGCCGCGGGCGGATCGGGGGTCCGCTCCTCCCGAAGCGGTGGTTGACCGCGCGTCCCCACGTCTCCAGGTAGGCCTCGGCCGAGCGGAAGAGCAGCCGGAGGGCCCTCTTGCCCCCCTTGCGCCCCTCCATCGCGGCTAGGAGGTCCGGGAGCAGGCCGTAGTGCGCGACGCCGTCCGCGTTCAAGTCGTAGCGGCGCTCGCCCGTTCTCTGACGCACGAACCTCACCTGACGGTCATACGACCTGAACGGGTAGCGAAGGGGCCGCGCGCCGGGGTCGGGGCCCGGCATGGCGGCCAGGCCGCCTGTGTCGCTCCCGAGCCCCACCCCGAAGTAGCGCCCGCGGTCCCTGTAGCGTCCTAGCCGCAGGATCGCGCCGGCCAGCGCGGCCGAGTCGGCCGGCGTGGCAACGGCGAAGCCGCCCAGCCGGTACAGGCGCCTCAGGTCCGACGGAGTCCAGTGTCCGCCGGTGCCCGTGTGGCTCGAGACGAGCGGATAGTGGTGCCGCTCCGCGATCGCCAGCACCTGCAGCCTGGCCTTCTCGCTCAGGTGGTCTACCTCGATCAGCACGTGGTTGGCGATCAACCGCCTGATCAGGTACGCGCCGAGGCGCGTGAGCCCCTTGGCGTTGCACTGGGGGCCGGCTGGATACAGCGGGACAGCCCCCTGCGTGAGCAGCGGGGCGAGCGCCGGGAAGAAGCGCGTGAGAACCGCCACCACCGGCAGGCTGAACGTCACCTCCTCGCCCTGACCGGCCTCCGGGCAGCGCTCGGTCCGGAAGTAGCTTCCGGTGTGCAGAGCGTTCAGCCCATTGATGAAGAACCCCTGGGCGCCGCCTTCCGGGGCGGCGCCGGCGAAGGCGTTGTTCAGCCAGTGGGCCACGAACAGCGAGCGCACTCCCCAGCGGCGGAACCGCCGTATGCCGCGATCCACGTCGGCCCGTGTGCATTGCGGCTTGCCCAAGTACTCGCTGCAGCCGAAGAGGTTCGACGACTCCACGCCGATCAGCACCGCCAGCTTGCCCCCCTTGATCGCCCGGCGCGCCTGCTTGGGGCCGTAGACGATGCGGAACCAGCCCCGGCGGGGGCCGCCGCTCTGCGCATCGACGTAGGCCTGGAGGGCCCGAAGGCGCCGGATCTCGAGCCTGATCGTCTCGGTCTCGTCGCAGGAGTGGGCCCTCAGCGGCTCGATGCGGCAGAGCGGCTCGTCCTCGACCGTCTGGGCCACGACCAACCGCTCGCCGGCAGCCCGGGCCCGCCTGAGCCACACGTAGTAGGTCTGCTGGTGGGTGTAGGTGTCGTGCACCGGCCAACCGGCGAAGGTCGGCCAGCCGTGGGTGTCGTGGGTGCCGACCGGTGAGCCGGTGCGGAGCAGGTTGCCGGTCACGTCGAGCGCCCCGTCACGCCCGTGGTCCTCCTCGTCCCGTCCGAGCGCCCGGGTGATGCCGAAGGGGTCGAACGCCTTGCCGTAGATCACCCGGCCACCGGCTCGCATGTCGGCGGTGATGTGCAGATGCGTGTCGGCGAAACCGAAGAGCTTGCCGCGCCGGCTGGTTCCCTTGAACAACCGCCCGGAAGCCCCCACCGCGGCCTCGGGATAGCGCTTGCAGCCGCGATCTCTCAGAATGGCAAAGGCTCGTGCGGGTCCGCGCCTGCGCGGAGTTGTCAACACGAGGTCGCCGCCCGCCGCCACGGCAAGCTGCCGGCCGCTCGCGGTGGAACGGATCGAGAAGGCTCGGGGAGAAATCCGTCTCGGCGCCCACTCGGTGAGCTTTCCGGGCTCGTTGCCCCGGCCGACTCCCCCCGCACCGCTCACGCTCACGAGCTTGCGGCGTCGGTCGTACAGAAGGTACCTCCCGAGTCCGGTCGGCTTCGCAAAGAACGCCATCGCCCGTCTCTTCCGCCGCTGATCGGCTCGATAGCCATTGGTTGTGCCCGCGACGAACCTGCGGCGCGCGAGCGATTCGATCGCCAGGCAATGGTTCGCGAGACCGAACCTGGACCGGATCGCGCCTGTCGAGCTCGAACCCTTCGCATCACTTGCGACCACGCACGCCACGATCCCCAGTGCCACCACCAGGGCAGCGCCGGGCCGCGCGTAACGGCTGGGTGCACGCCGTGCGCGCCTCCGTCCCCCGGTAGGAGACGGTTCCGCCGCGCTTGTGATCGGCGCTGCGATGCGTGGAGCTTAGATCGCGGCTGGAGAGGGGTCGCCGGAATGGCCTCGCGGTCACTCGAGCACCCCCACGCCAGGCCGTCGTAGATTGCCCCGGCGTACCGACGGATCCGCCGGAGGCGGCTCAGGATTCCGTGATCTCTCAGGCGTCGCCGAAGCCGCGGTGGATGAATGTCGCGTCCATGCCGACCGCGAGGAGCGCCGCAAGCCCGATGTACACCCCTGCCACGATCGCCCGGGTCGTCGGCGTCACCCGGTGGAACTCGCGCGAGGCGGGCGAGCCACGCTCCTTCCAGCGCCGATAGGTCTCCAGGCCCCCCAACAGCAGAATCAGCAGCATGATCGGGTTGGGGAACGCGATCGTCGCGGCGATCAGCAGCCCGTAGCCGACCAGCCACATCCAGGGACTCAGCGCCGCCATCGCGCGCCCCCCGTCGAGCGGCAAGACGGGCAGGAGATTGAAGAGGTTGAGGAAGAACCCGACGAACGCGAGGGCCTTGAACAGCTCGTCGCCCGTCGCTGCATAGAGCCCCAGCGGGACGAGCGCGCCAAGCGAGCCGAGGACCGGCCCTGCGAGGCCCACCCGTGCTTCTGCCGCAGCGTTCTTTGGCAGTTCCTTCATCGCCACGAGGGCGCCCATGAAGGGAATGAACATCGGCGCGCTCGCCCTGATGCCCTCGCGCCGCAGCTGGATCACGTGCCCCAACTCGTGGATCAGCAGGAGCAGCACGAAGCCGAGCCCGAAGCTCCAGCCCCAGATGAGCGCATAGGCGCCGACCGAGACGAGCATCGACGCGGACGTCGTGAACAGCTTCAGCTTCGGAAGAAGGATGAGAAGCGCCTTCAGCTTCGTTCCGAGCTTGACCAGCAGCACGCCGAGCGCCGCGAGCAGGCTCCCCAGCCGCCTCCAGGGCGACCGGCGATCCGTGCGCTCAGGCGAATACGTCGACGGGTAATAGACCGGCGTCTCGGCGGGGGTTCCCATGACTCAATTGTGGCAGCAGACCTCTCGGCCTCCACACCGTGGGAGGAGGCCGAGGACTGCCCATTGGTCGAGATGATCTCCGCGCTGTCTCGACTGCTCGCGCGCCCTCGGGCACACGTAGGTGCGTCGCTTGGTCCCCGCCCGTATTTTGCGCGCCGTGTACATCGCATTCTCGGTCATCCACTTCGACCTCCTGACCGGCGCGTCGATGCACGTATACGAGCTTGCGCGGGTGCTGCGGCGCCGCGGCCACCGCGTCCTGGTGGCGGCACCGACGATCGGGGGTGGTCTCACTCGCCGAGCCAGGCAGCAAGGGATCGAGGTGGCACATCTCGGGCAGGTCGATCCGGAACCGCCGCCGGACATCCTCCATCTGAACCAGGCCGAGCAGTTGCGCGGGCTTGTCGAGGACTTTCCGTCGGTACCCGCCGTCGCCACGATCCACTCCGCCGGCCGGCTGGACCAGCCGCTCCGGTCCTCGCAGGTCCGGGCATACGCCTGCGTGCGCCCTGAGCTGCGCGACCTGCTCGTGCACGCGTACGGGATCTCACGCGAGCGAACGGACCTGATCTACAACGGAATCGACTTGGCTCGCTTCAGTCCCGACGCCTCTCCGGCAGCGCAGGACCGCCCTGTAGTGCTGTTCGTGGGCACGGTCGCGCCGCTCCGGCGGGAGGCGGCGCTGGACCTGATCGAGCGAGGGCGGCGTGAGGGGTTCGACGTCCGATTCATCGGCCTGCGCAACGACGATTACCTGGACGATCCCCCCTCCCACGTCAGCTACTTCGAAGGCGAGGTCTGGCACGTCGAGGAGGAGGTCAGGAGGGCCACAGCCACCGCAGGGGTCTTCCTCGGCCGCACCACAATCGAGGGCTGGGCGTGCGGCAAGCCCGGGTGGATCTACGACGTGGACCTGACGGGACATGTGCGAAGCGTCGGGCTCTTCCCACCTCCGCCCCGCAGCCTCATGTCGGTCTTCGACATCGAGCACGTGGCCGACCGCTATGAGCTGCTGTACGAGGCCGCCCGCGACGGGCCTCAGCCCAGGCGCCAGGGCTCCTAGCCGAGCCCCCAGCCATCGAAGCCGTTAGACAGGAAGCCACGGAGCCGCTCGACCTCAGGCCGCAGCGCCTCGGTCAAGCGATCCTCGAGGCTCTGCGGCAGATCGACGAGCGGCGCCGCCGCGCCGAACCGCTCGCGCGTCTCGTAGGCCTCCTCCTCGATGTTCGGGGGGCGCCATCTCGAGTCCACGCCGATGAACTCGAAGACCCGGCGAAGCGTCGCGCCGCGGTCCCGCCTGAGGTCCTCGGCGAGCAGCACAAGCAGCCGGTCGCGATCGAAGTGATCGAGATAGCGCTCGAGCTGAGTCGCGTATCGGCTGCACTCCAGGTAGTCCGGAGTCTCGAGAAAGGCCCGGGAAGCGGACCGGCGCTCCCGTCCGAGGGCCACCGCGTGGAGGTACATCGAGCGCATCCGCTCGAGCGGGTGCCGGACGAGATAGATCAGGCGCACGTCCGGCACGACCGCCGACATGCGCTGGGGCACTCCGGAAAAGGACGGCCACCAAGCGTAGGTAGGGGAGGCCTCGCCCACGGCCGCGGCGCACCCGCCTGCGGCGAGCTGCGCGGAGTACCACTCGAGCCCCCGGCGCCAGTTGAGCTCGGCGACGAAGAAGCTGAGTTCCTTTCGCTCCGGCATGTAAACGGCTGGATGGGTGCGGACGTATTCGAACAGGCTCGTGGTCGCGGCCTTGGCGGCGCCGATCACGAGGAACGTCGGCAGCGCCATTAGCGCGACTGGTAGCGGCGCAGGCGTACGCGGACCTCCGCTAGCGCTGCGGCGTGGTGGTCGCGGAAGCGCGGCGGCGCGCCGAGCATGTAGTCCTCTTCGCCCGACGCCCATGACATGTGACCTCGGTGCACGAGCTTCGCCGCAACCGGCGGCGGCAAGTTGCCCCAACGCAGGCCGGCGTCTTGCAGGCGCTCGAACAGCATCGCGCCCGTGGGATAGATCTGCGCGGTCGGGTAGAGCGCGAGTTCGTCCGGCTCCATCGTGAAGCTCGGCGGCCTGCTCGCCCAGCGGTCGCGTTCCTCTACGCTCCCGAAGCTCGCCACTCCCCGGAAGGACACGCCCAGCGCGCGGACGGCGCGCGTCCGGAGCAGGAGCGCGTAGGGGGCGAGCCGAGGGCGGTAGCCGTGACGCCCCGGCTCGTATCGGCCGAGGGCCGCCAGGCCACCGCGCTCGAGAAGTTGGACCATCTCGGAGAGCCACCCGGGAGCCACGAACTCCACGTCCGAGTCAAGGGTGAGGACGAGGGGCGAGCGCACCGCACGGATCAACCAGTCGAGCGTGGCTCCATGCTCCGGGGAAGCCGGCTCCTCGGCGCTTGGCGGAGAGATGCGGCCACGATGCCGAAGCGAGGTGAGAACCGAGCGCTCGCGCTCCGGCAGCGTGCCGCGGAGCCGAGAGACAAGTCTGCCCGTAGCCTGTCCAAGGCGGTCGGGCTCGCTCACCGCCGACGCCCCCCGCTCCTCGAGTGGGATCACGGTCAGCCATGGCAACGTGCGCAGGTACTCGAGCGTTCCGTCGCTCGAACCGTTGTCGGCGACCAGCACCTCGCGGCGCTCCGGGGTATTACGGTGGAAGGACGAGAAGGTCAGCCGGACGGCGTCGAGCCCGTTGCGCGTCGCGCAGACCACGGTCACGAGCGGGCGGCTCATGTCGGCGGGCCGGCGGAACCCGCGCCGAGCCGTACGGGCCGCAGGCCGGCGAACCCGAAGCGCCGCACATACCAGCCCTCGACGCGCCGGCAGGCCGCGAGATAGTCGCAGGACAGACACGGGTCCGGGAGCGCCCGGCGCTGCACGAGCGAGGACTCGGGCTCCGCGCCCGCCGCCACGTAGGGGTCGAAGTAGAGGAAGCGTTCCCCAGCGTCTGGCGGACCCGCGCCGGGGCGAACCTGGGTTCTGACCCAATCGGCGTTGTCGCCGTCGAACACGCATAAAGGCAGCGAGTCGAAGGCCAGCGTATAGCCGAGCTCGCGCACGAGCCGCGCGGTCTCGTTGATGGGCTCGCGCGCCTCGGCGTACGAGATCGGGGCTTGGGACGCCAGCGCGTCCTGCGACAGGAGAAGCCGGTTGAGGCTGAAGGTGTCGACGCCGGGCGCGCGCTCGCGCACCACCCTCACGATGTCCGGGTTCTCGAAGGCCGATTGCCGCGACACGAGCAGCCGCACGTCGACGACGAAGTGACCACGGCGAGGCAGCTCCGTCAGCGTGCGCAGCCCCGCCAGCGTGCGCTCGAAGCTGCCGGGACGGCGAGTGACCGCGTCATGGGATTCGGGCCGAGCGCCGTAGAGAGCGACCTCGAAGCGCGTGATCCCGGCCCGCACGGCCTCCTCGGCGAAAGCGCGATCGGCGAGCCGCAGTCCGTTCGTGAAGATCGAGACCGCGCCGCAATCGCGCCCGAGAAAGCGGACGATCGGGAACAGGTCTCGGTGCAGAGTGGGTTCGCCGCCCGCGATCAGCACCCGATCACGTGGACCCGGTCGGTCCCCGCCTACCCATGCCTTCACCTCGTCTAGCGTGACCCAGGACGCGTGGCCGGCTACACGTAGCGCCCCGTTCGCCATTTCCGCGGCACAGAAGACGCAGCGCTCGTTGCAGACGTAGTTGAGGTTCGCGTAGTAGGTGGTGGGCATGCGGCTCACGCTGCGCTCGCCCCAGTCGGCTGCCTCACCCGCTCCTCCTGGACCGCGGCACGCACGTGGTCGATCAGCTCACGCAGCCCGCAGCAGCCGGAGTCGTGGCCGGGATCGTGGCGGCGGGCCAGGTACTGCTCGTGCGGGCACCACCCGTTGCAAACCCCGAACTCGGGGCAGCTTCGCATCGCGTCGAGCTCCCGCTGGCGGGACGCCTTCAGCGCCGTCATCCGGGCGCCTTCTCGCATCTCCGAGAACTCGTGCTCCAACACGCTGCCCAGCACGTACCGGGCGTCGCCCAGGAACAGATCGCAGTGCGCCACGCTGCCGTTCGGCTCGACGATGAAGTAGTCGCCCAGGCAGTCCCCCTGCAGCGTGCAGGGCCGCGCGCCTCCAAGCCCGAGTCGCGCACGGATGCCGGCCAGCTCCCTGATGCGAATGGAGCGGTCCCCATGCGCCTGCCAGACGTCATAGAGGTCCGCGAGGAAGGCGGTCATGCGGCTGGGCGTCACGTACGGCTCGGCTGGCGTGCCGGGCGGGGCCTCGGGCTCGTTCTCGGGGCACGCCGCGTTGAACCCGTAGCTCGAGATCCCCTGCTCCAGGAAGAAGCGGAAGATCCGCTCCGCCCCGATCTCGAGCGCCTCGTCGTCCACCACCATCAGCACGGTGAAGGGGATCCCCCACTCGCGCAGCCGACACATCCCCCGCATCACGTCCTCGAATGAAGGGCGGCCCGACGCGTACCGCCTGAACCGGTCGTGGAGCTCGGGCGGGCCGTCGATCGAGATCCCGACGCCAAACCGGTTGGCGCGGATGAAGCGCAACCAGGCGGAGTCGAGCCGGGTGCCGTTGGTCTGGAGCGAGTTCCGGACGACCTGCCCCCGCCGCCGTAGACGGGCCTGCAGCAGCAGCGCCTTCCGGTAGAACGCCGGCTTCAGCACCGTGCTCTCGCCACCATGCCAGACGAAGGTGACGGCGTCGTTGTGCGGGTCGCGCAGCACTCTCGCCGTCATTTCGGCCAGCACTCGGAAGCCCATCCTCTGATCTGGGCCGGCGCGCCAATCGTGGCAATAACTGCAGCGTAGATTGCAGAGCCGAGTGGCCTTGACGATCAGCGTCGTCTGGCCCACTCAGTCCCCGCCCGCCTCTGCCTCCTTCTCGAGGGACGCGAGCAGCTCCTGCTCCGCCGGCTCGAGCAGCCCCTCAGCCGACATCCAGCGCATCCGCTGTAGCGGTGGGGCCGCCCGCAGGAGCAGCTCGCGCAAGACAGCCCGCTCCTGAGGGGAGAGGTCCGCGGCAAAGTGACCGAGGCGCGAGGCGAAGCTCTCGATCACCTCGTCCGGGATGTCCTGAGTCGGCGGCCCCGCGCTCATGAGCGGATCCAGGTGCTGCCCGGCGGCGCGCTCCGGTCCCAGGTGCTCCACCCTCGTGGGTCGAAGAAGATGTTGCGGTCGCGGACCAGCGGTCCCAGCACTTCCTTGATGAGCTCGTCGACCGTCGGGGGAAAGTCCTCGGGGAGACGGGGCCGATATCCGAAGCCCTCCGGCTCCCGGAAGAGTCGGGCATCTGCGCCCTCGGACCGCTCGATCATCAGCGTGAGGAGCATTCGCTCCTGCTCTGGAAGCTCCCTACCCCACTCTTCCAGGCGCTTGACGAAGCGCTCGACATGTTCCTCGGTGAGCTCCATGCCCCCTTCGGGGCCGCGACCTTCCACTGGGTCCTCTCCGATCCCGCGTCCGTGCGCGCGAACAGAGACACCGCCGTCCCACGCGAGTCTCCCTGGTCGGCGCGCGAGTCTTGCATGCTTCGGGTGTCGTGTAAAGGCGTGCTCGAGGTGCCCGCCCGGCGGCCTGAATGCAAGGGCTGATCACCTGCGCTTAAGCAGCTCAGCGAGGTCCTGCACGACCACGTCGGCGCCGCGACGGCGCAGCGCCTCGGCCTGGCCCACGCGGTCGACCCCCACGACCCAGCCGAAGCCTCCCGCGCGCCCTGCCTCCACGCCAGCCAGCGCGTCTTCGAAGACCGCTGCCTCTGAGGGCTCGGTGGCGAGCTTCCTGGCGGCGGCCAGGAAGGTATCGGGCGCAGGCTTGCCTCTGAGCCTCTCGCGCTCGGCGACCACCCCGTTGACTACCACTTGGAAGAGGTGATCGATGCCGGCGGCGACAAGCGCATCGCGGCAGTTCGTGCTCGACGAGACCACCGCACGGCGCAGCCCTTGGTCCCGGGCCGCCTCCACGAAGCGGACCGAGCCCTCGTACGGCTCCACCCCCTGCTGGCGAATGAGCTCGAGCACCACGTCGTTCTTGCGAGTGCCCAGCGCGTGGATGGTCTCCGCCTCCGGCGGGTCGCGTGGCGAGCCAATCGGCAATTGGATCCCTCGCGATTCGAGGAACGAGCGCACGCCATCCAGGCGGGGCTTGCCGTCCACGTACTCGTCATAGTCCGTGGGGCGGTCGAACTGATGGAACGGCTGGCCCGTGCGCTCGGCCCACTCGCGCAGAAAGTCGTCGAACATCCCCTTCCACGCCTGGGCGTGGATCTTCGCGGTCTGGGTGAGCACGCCGTCCAGGTCGAAGAGGCAGGTCGAGATGCCGTCTGGCAGGTTGACCACGACCGCAATCCTTCCATCGGACGAAGGCCGGCCGCTGGTTCGAGCCCAGCCAGCGCAGGCTGCTCGGCACCGTTGTCGCGGCCATGGCGGGCTACGGACGATGCCACTCCTAGAGATGCCCGACGGGCGTGACGCTCCCGGAGCCATCGCCTGCGGCGCCGCTTAGGACCTAGTTCTCGACGAAGTAGGCCCCGCTGCCCTGCCCCGTCGAGAAGTAGCGGCTCGTGACCGTCTTCTTGCGGGTGAAGAACTCCACGGCATCGGGGCCATGCGCGTGCAGGTCGCCGAGGAACGAGTCCTTCCAGCCCGAGAAGGGGAAGAACGCCACGGGCGCGGCCACGCCGATGTTCACGCCCACCATTCCGGCTTGCACGTCGTGCCGGTAGCGCCGCACCGCGGCCCCCGACTCGGTGAAGATCGAGGCGCCGTTGCCGAAGCGGCTGCGATTGACCACCTCGATCGCCTGGTCGAGCGTGTCCACCCGCACGATTGAGAGCACCGGGCCGAACACCTCTTCGCGCCCCACCTCCATCTCCGGAGTCACGTCGTCGAGGATCGTCGGTCCCAGCCATGCGCCGTCGTGGCCGGCGTCCGCGTCGCGCCCGTCCACCACCAGCGTGGCGCCCTCGTCGACACCGCGCTCGATCGCTTCGCGGATGCGGTCGCGGGCGGCGTGCGAGACCACGGGGCCGACGTCCACGTTCTCTTCGAGGCCGTCGCCCACTCGCAGCGCCTCGGCCGCCTCCCGCAACGGCGGGAGCAGCCGCTCGTGGGCCTCGCCGACGGTCACCGCGACGGAGCCGGCCATGCAACGCTGGCCCGCCGCGCCGAAGGCGGAGCCGATGATGCCCGCCACGGCCTTGTCCATGACCGCATCGGGCATGACGACCATGTGGTTCTTGGCGCCGCCGAGCGCCTGTACGCGCTTCCCTGCCTTCGCCGCGCGCTCGTAGACGATCCTCGCCACCGGGGCCGAGCCCACGAACGAGACCGCATCGATGCCCGGATGCTCCAGGATCCCCTCAACCACCTCACGCCCCCCGTTCACGAGGTTGACCACACCCGGAGGAAGCTCGAGAGAGTCGAGCACCTCGAACGCGATCTGCTGGGTCAGTGGAACCTGCTCCGAGGGCTTGAGGACGAAGCTGTTCCCGCAGGCGATCGCGAACGGCAGGAACCAGAACGGCACCATCGCCGGGAAGTTGAACGGCACGATCGC
>JBKPHP010000003.1:0-6307 GCA_046729895.1 Actinomycetota bacterium | reverse complement strand
GAGACAGGGGCGATGTTGCGGACCTGGTCGGTGAGGTTGCTGGCGATGTTGTTGACGTTGTCGGTGAGGCCGCGCCAGGTGCCGGAGACGCCCTTGACCTCCGCCTGACCGCCGAGCTTGCCCTCGGTGCCGACCTCGCGGGCCACGCGGGTGACCTCGTCCGCGAACGAGGAGAGCTGGTCGACCATCGTGTTGACGGTGTTCTTCAGCTCGAGCACCTCGCCCTTGACGTCGACGGTGATCTGCTGGGTGAGGTCGCCCTTGGCCACCGCGGTGGTCACCTCGATGATGTTGCGTACCTGGTCGGTGAGGTTGCTTGCCATGAAGTTCACGGAGTCGGTGAGGTCGCGCCACGTGCCGGCGGCGCCCGGCACCTCGGCCTGACCGCCGAGCTTCCCCTCGGTTCCCACCTCGCGGGCGACGGTGGTCACCTGCTCGGCGAAGACGCGCAGCGTGTCGACCATCGAGTTGATGGTGTCGGCGAGCGCAGCGACCTCCCCCTTGGCCTCAACCGTGATCTTCTGGGAGAGGTCGCCGTTCGCGACGGCGGTCGTGATCTGGGCGATGTTGCGAACCTGGCTCGTGAGGTTGCCGGCCATGAAGTTCACCGAGTCGGTGAGGTCCTTCCAGGTGCCAGCCACGTTCGGCACCTCGGCCTGACCGCCGAGCTTCCCCTCGGTTCCCACCTCGCGGGCCACCGTGGTGACCTGCTCGGCGAAGACGCCGAGAGTGTCGACCATCGAGTTGATGGTGTCGGCGAGGGCGGCGACCTCGCCCTTCGCCTCCACGGTGATCTTCTTCGAGAGATCGCCGTCGGCAACCGCAGTGGTCACGTCCGCGATGCCTCGGACCTGGTCCGTGAGGTTGCTTGCCATCAGGTTGACGTTCTCCGTCAGGTCGCGCCAGGTGCCGGAGACGCCCTTGACCTCGGCCTGACCGCCGAGCTTGCCCTCGGTGCCGACCTCGCGGGCCACGCGGGTGACCTCGTCGGCGAAGGAGGAGAGCTGGTCGACCATCGTGTTGACGGTGTTCTTCAGCTCGAGCACCTCGCCCTTGACGTCGACGGTGATCTGCTGGGAGAGGTCGCCCCTGGCCACCGCGGTTGTCACCTCGATGATGTTGCGCACCTGGTCGGTGAGGTTGCTTGCCATGAAGTTCACGGAGTCGGTGAGGTCGCGCCAGGTGCCGGAGACGCCCTTGACCTCGGCCTGACCGCCGAGCTTGCCCTCGGTGCCGACCTCGCGGGCCACGCGGGTGACCTCGTCGGCGAACGAGGAGAGCTGGTCCACCATCGTGTTGACGGTTGTGCCGATTCGCAGGAACTCGCCCTTCACGGGCTGGCCCTCGATGGTGAGCGCCATCTTCTGGGACAGGTCGCCTTCCGCCACCGCCATGAGCACGCGCCCCACCTCGGTAGTCGGACGCACCAGGTCGTCGATCAGGGAGTTGATCGAGTCGACGCTCGTCTCCCAGCCGCCGGCTGCGCCGGCGAGTGACGCGCGCTCGGTCATGCGACCCTCCCGGCCGATGATCCGCGCGATGCGCACGAGCTCCTTGGTCATGCGCTGGTTCGTCGCCGCGAGGTCGTTGTAGGACCCGGCGACCTCGCCCATCACGCCCTTCCGGCGCTTGGAGAGCCTCACCGAGAAATCGCCGCGCCGGGCGGCGTCGAGGGCCTGGACGAGCTCCTTGAGAGCCTGCGGATCGACCGCGGTCTCAGCGGCGCTCGAGGTCTTCGGCTGTGAGGTGGCTCGTCGGCTTGATGGCCCTCGCTCGTCGCGGGCCGTTCTCACCTTCGCTGAGTCCATGGATCCCCCAATCAGCCTGCAAAAAGCGAGAGGCACAGTAGCGCTGCGATGGGGGCGGGGCAAACGGGAGCGGACTCCGGCGGTGCCCTGGACCCCACCCTGGAGGCGAAGTATTGTGCGCGGAGGCGAGCGATGGCGAAGCAGAGCATCCTGGTCAGGGCCAACTCGGCGTTCTGGAACCGCGTCAACAAGGCCCGGGAGTGGTACGAGCTTCCGACGCCGCTGGGGCTGCTCAACCTGCGCGCCTTTCGGGACGACCTGCGTCAGCTCAACCTCTATGGCACCGAGCCGCCCTCCGGTGACGGCGCTCCCGAGATCGCCTCCGGGGACCTCCCCAAGTACCGCACCTACGACGGCTCGATGAATGACCCCTCCGACCCCGAGATGGGCAAGGCGGGGGCCCGCTTCGGCCGCAACCACCCGGTGGGAATGACCTACCCGGAGAAGCCGCCGCGGCTGTTCGAGCCGAACCCGCGGGTGGTCAGCACCGAGCTCTTCAACCGGGACAGCTTCAAGCCCGCCACCAGCCTCAACGTGCTGGCTGCGGCGTGGATCCAGTTCGAGAACCACGACTGGTTCAGCCACGGTGAGAACGACCCCAAGAACTTCGTCGACGTCGACCTTCCGGAGGGCGACGACTGGGGCGAGGACCCCATGAAGGTCCCGGCCACCGCGCCCGACCCGGAGCCGGCGTCGCGCGAGCTCGCCCCGACCTACATCAACACCTGCACCCACTGGTGGGACGGCTCGCAGATCTATGGCTCCTCGGAGGAGCGCTGCCGCCGGCTGCGCAGCGGCGAGGACGGCAAGATGATCCTGGAGGACGGCCGGCTGCCGAACGAGGACGCCGAGCACCTCGACGGCATCGATCTCACGGGCTTCAACGACAACTACTGGATCGGGCTGTCGATGCTCCACACGCTGTTCGTGAAGGAGCACAACTCGATCTGCGACTACCTCAAGGGCCACTACCCCACCTGGGACGACGAAAGGCTCTTCCTGACGGCGCGGCTCGTCAACTCGGCGCTGATGGCCAAGATCCACACCGTCGAGTGGACCCCGGGCATCCTCGCGACGCCGATCCTCAAGGCGGCGATGCACTCGAACTGGTACGGCGCCCTGCCGCAGTGGGCCAAGCGCTTCCGCGTCGATGCCTTGGAGGGGCTATTCGGCGTCGTGGGCGGCGAACAGCGCCAGCACGCCGCCCCGTACGCGATCACCGAGGAGTTCGCCTCCGTCTACCGCCTGCACCCGCTGATCCCGGACGACTGGGAGATCCGGTCCCATGAGAGCGGTGCGCTGGTGGCCGAGGAGGAGTTCACGAACATCCAGGGCAAGGCCACCCGCGACGTCATCGACCGCTACGACATGACAGACCTGCTCTATTCGTTCGGCGTGGCCCACCCCGGTGCCATCACGCTGCACAACCATCCGCGCGCCCTGCAGAACCTCACGCGCGTGAACGGGCAGCGGGTGGACATCGGGACCATCGACGTGCTCCGCGACCGCGAGCGCGGCGTGCCCCGCTACAACGCCTTCCGCGAGAAGCTGCGGAAGCCGCGAGTGGAGCGCTTCGAGGACATCACCGACAACGAGCAGTGGGCCAAGGAGATGCGGGAGGTCTACGACGGCGACATCGACAGGGTGGATCTCCAGGCCGGCCTGCTGGCCGAGACTCCGCCACCGGGCTTCGGCTTCAGCGATACGGCGTTCCGGATCTTCATCCTGATGGCGTCCCGGCGCCTCAAGAGCGACCGCTTCTTCACGAACGACTTCACGCCCGAGGTCTACACGCCCGAGGGCCTCGAATGGGTGGAGCGGAACACGATGCTCGACGTGCTGCGCCGCCATCACCCGGGGCTCACACCCGCCCTCGAGGGCGTTGAGAACGCGTTCGCGCCCTGGCACACGGTGCGCTGAGCGCGTGGCGCGCGAGCTTCCGGAGGCGTCTCTCCTCGAGAACGTCCGTCTCAACTCGCTGGTGTTCGTGCCGAACGTCCTCCAGGGGCTGTTCCGACGGCGGCCGCAGGCGGTGCTCGCGGCCACGAAGGCTGACGTCGACCGCTGGGCCGTCGGGCTGATCGGCGGGATCCGTAGCGGCAAGGGGCCAGGTCCCGTCTGGGTGCGGGTCGTGAAGGACCGTGCGCTGCTCCTCCTCTCGCGCAACGACGTGCGGCGCGCACTCGAGGGCTCGCCTCACCCCTTTGCGTCCGACCCGGAGGCCAAGCGCAAGGGGATGGCGCACTTCCAGCCCTACGCCCTCACGATCTCCCGCGGGAGGCAGTGGGAGAACCGGCGCCGCTTCACCGAAGCCGTGCTCGACACCGGGAAGCCGCTCCACCGGCACTCCGACCGCTTCGCCACGGTCGCACGGGAGGAGACGCACGAAATGCTCGCCGACGCCGGGTCGCTCGGGGGGAGGCTCGACTGGGACACCTTCTACGCGGCCTTCCGGCGGCTCACCCGGCGGGTCGTGCTGGGGGACGCGGCGCGGCGGGATGAGGCGGTCTCCGATCTCCTGACGACGCTGATGGACGAGGCGAACAGGCTTCCCTCGGAGCGATCGGAGCGCTATGACGAGTTCATGGCCCGCATCCGGGGTTATCTGGACGCCGGGGAGGAGGGCACCCTTGCGGGGCTATCGAGCGAGGCGCCCTCGGACGACGAGACGCGTGTCGAGGGACAGCTCACGCACTGGCTGTTCGCCACCCAGGAGACCCTCACGACCAACGCCTTCCGGGCCCTTGCCCTGATCGCCTCGCAGCCGCGGCAGCGGGCCACGGTCAAGGAGGAGCTCGTGGGGGTCGACCTCGACAGCGCCGCCGACATCGGCGGGCTCGCCTACCTCGAGGCCTGCCTCGAGGAGGCGATGCGGCTCTGGCCTACCACGCCCCTCCTCTCGCGCGAGACCCTCGAGGAGACGTCGTGGGACGGCGCCGCGGTGCCGGCGGGCACGCAGCTACTGATCTCGAACACCTTCAACCACCGCGACGGCGCAACCCACGACTTCGCCGACCGCTTCGCGCCGGAGGCCTGGACGGAGGGCGATGCCGGCGAGGACTGGTCCTTCAACCACTTCAGCCACGGCCCCCAGGGCTGCCCGGGCGCCGGCCTCGCGCTGTTCCTCGGCAAGGCCGTGCTCGCAAGGATCCTGACCGAGCGTCCCGTTCGACTCGCGGAGCCGAGGCTCGACCCGCAGAACCCGCTGCCCCACATGCTCGACTTCTTCCGGCTGCGCTTCGAGCTCGGTCCTAGCCCGGACTGACCGGGCAGCGAGGCCAGCGGCCCGGCGTCCGATGCTCTGGCGGCCCGAGCCGTCAGCCCGCGTCGACCACGCCCACCGGGCACGAGATGCCGGTGCCGCCCAGGCCGCAGTAGCCGCCCGGCACCTTCGCCAGGTACTGCTGGTGATAGTCCTCGGCGTAGTAGAAGTCCGGCGCCTCGAGGATCTCTGTCGTGATATCGCCGTAGCCGTTGTCGCGGAGGCGCCCCTGGTAGCGATCGCGGGAGGCGAGCGCAGACTCACGCTGGGCCTCCGAGTACGTGTAGATGCCGGAGCGATACTGCGTGCCCACGTCATTGCCCTGACGCAGGCCCGGGGTGGGATCGTGCCCTTCCCAGAATGTCTTCAAGAGCTCCTCGTAGGAGACCTCATCCGGGCGGAAGACCACCAGGACCACCTCGTTGTGGCCAGTCCTGGCGGAGCAGACCTCTTCGTACGTGGGGTTGGGTGTGTAACCGCCGGCGTAGCCGACTGCCGTCGTGTAGACGCCGGGCAGCTCCCAGAAGCCCTTTTCCGCGCCCCAGAAGCAGCCCATTCCGAACAGGGCCCGCTCGGTGCCATCGGGAAACGGCGGCTCGAGCGGAGTGCGGAGCACGAAGTGCCGCTCCGGGACGGGCATCCTATCCTCGCGGCCAGGAAGGGCCTCCTCGCGCGTGGGGAGCCTTGTCTTGTTGCGAAGCAGATTCTCGAGCATTCCTTCGAGCTTAGCTACGCCGCGAACGGCGTCAGGTCCGGCCTCGCTCGCACGGCGAACACGATCAGGCTGGTTCCGTAACCGGATGTAGGGTGGAGCCGTGCCCGTCTCCTGGCCCGACGAGGTGGACGAGGTCCTCGGACAAGACCTCACGGCCGCGCTCTCATACGTCACGCCCGCCAGGGGGGCCGTGCCCAGTGCGGTCGCGCCGATCGGGATGCGCGACCGGGATGCAGGCACCGTCACCTTCACGACTTCGCTCGGGTTCGGGAAGAAGCTCGAGAGGATCGAGGCAGACCCGCGGATCTCCCTCGCCTACCACTCCCGCGAGCACGGCGGCTCGGAGCGACCCGAGTACGTGCTGGTGGAGGGCCGTGCCGAGCCCGATCCGAGCCCCTCGCAGAAGCGCCGCGACGAGGTGCGCGACCGGGCCAGGGACTTCCTGGGCGAGGCGAAGAGTGGATTCTTCTGGGACCGCTGGATGCGCGAGTACTACATGGTTCGTGTTCCGGTGGACGTACG
>JBKPHP010000002.1:0-15456 GCA_046729895.1 Actinomycetota bacterium | reverse complement strand
GCGGGATGAACTTCACGTCGGGGGCGTAGAACTGATCGACCATCGCGCCGAGGTTCCCCCGGTCCAACGCCGTTTCAATATCGCGCCGTGTGAATGCGTCGATCGCGCCTCGCACAACCTCCACGTTCTCCTGCGACATCGCTTACTCGCGCAGCCCCACGGCTTCGAGGGCCTCCTGCTTGCTTCCGTGCTGCTCGATCCGCCAGATCTTGCCGTTCCGCATCCAGTACGCCCAACCCTGCTCGACTTCGAGCTCAACCCCGCTGTGGCCGCGAAGCCGGTAGTGCCACACGGCGACGACCACGTCATCCGACTCGATGAACTCCCGCGCCTCCCACTTGATGCTCTCCCATGCCTCTTGGACGCTTGCCAGGCTCTGCTGGAGGCCGCTGAGGCCCTTGTACGTCGTCTGGAGAGGTGCGTCAGGCATTAGCGTGAACTCGACCTCGGGGTCGTAGCACTCGAAGTCCAGCTCTCCCGTGTCGCTCAGGTGCTCGGTTGCCCGACGCACGACCTCGACGTTCTCCTGCGACATCGCCCGCCGAAGTATCCCGCGCTGCGGGCGAGCCGCAGACCGACTGCCACCGCCCTACGGGACCCTGCAAGTGGGGTTGGGCTTCGGTCCGTCTTCTCGCGGAAGTGCACCCGCTGGGCTGAGGATGGTCAGGTACGCGGTCGCCCGCTTGCTGCTCTTGTTGCGGACGTTCATCAGCTCATTCGGCGTTTCCACGAATGCCTGCCCGGCCTTGAGCACCCGGCCGTGGCAGTTCTCGTCGTAGATCCTGAGCCTGCCGGACTTGAGCACGAAGATCACCGGCCCGGGGTGACTGTGCCACCCGGAGTTGCCGCCCGGGTCCCAGAACTGCCTGATCGTCCGTACGTCTGTGCCGGTCCTGATCCTGAGCCTCACGCCCTTGCTCCTGACTTTGACGTAGTGCTTAGCGGAGCCCTTGGCCAGGACCTTTCCAGTGGTGTGCGAGCCAAGCGTGCCCAGCGCTGTGCCCCCCGCGATCAAGACCGCGCCGAGGCCGACCGCGAGCACCAGGACGCTCCTGCGCCCCCTTAACGAGGCGGGCGAACATGGTGGCTGCCCCTCCTTCCTAGCGGGGTGCCGCCTTCGGGACTAGACGACGCCCCGAAAATCGCTCCTTATGGCCACCGTAACGAAACGCCGCGAATGAGAGTGTGGGGCTCGACACGGATCCGGAGCGGCTCTCGAACGATCTGCTGGACCTTCTCCTGCGACATCGCCTACTCCGGCGGCCCCACGGCTTCGAGGGCTTCCTTCCAAGAGAAGTAGACCTGCACACGAACGGCCTTACCGCCGCCGACCTCCCAGTCGTAGCCGATCGGCTGCTCGATCGGGTCACCGCTCCCCTTGATACGGCCACGCTGATAGGCGAGCGCAACCACGTGATCGCCCGCGTCGATTGCCTTCTCCAGATCGAGGCGGAACTCGTCGAAGTTCTCAGTCCAGACTGCCGCGATCTTCCTGATGCCGTCGTGGCCTTTGTAGAGACCTTCCTCGAGCCACTCAGGCGGACCGAGCCACTCGATCTCCGGGTCGAAGTAAGGAAGGGCGGCCTCGACCCCCTGCCGGTTGAACGCCTCGAAGGTGGCTCGCACCACCTCCACGTTCTCCTGCGACATCGCCTACTCCCGCAACCCGGCGGCTTCGAGGGCCTGGTCGCGGTCGAGGTAGTAGTCGGCTTCGACGACGAGGCCGTCTCGCAGTCGCTGAACAACGGCGAAGGACTGGGTGTACGGCGGGTCGCTCGCCGCGCTCTCGCCAATCATGCGCGCGCAGGCGACGAAGCGGCCGTCACCGACACCGACCAGCTCGTCAAGGCGCACCTTGATCGGTCCCGCCAGATCGATCAGGGCCTGCATCCGGGCGAGCGCGGCTGCACGGCCCCGGAAGACCCCGGCGTCGGGCCAGCCTGGCCCCTCCCTGTAGACGGCATCCTCCGCCCAGAAGTGCTCCGTGACTGCTGCCGGGCCGGACTCGTTCCAGACCTCGTAGGCACGACGGATTCTGTCGGCATCCTCCTGCGACATCGCCTACTCCGACAGCCCCACGGCTTCGAGGGCTTGGCTCCAGTCGAGGAAGGCGAGCATGCGGGTGGGCTCGCCATCGCGGAATGTCCAGAGGTGGCCGAAGCGCTCCTCCACCAACACGCCGCTCCCCCTGCCCCGACCCCAATCCCTTCCCAGCACCAGCACCTGAGGCCCCGCGTCTAGCACGCGATCTAGCTCCCACTGCCAGTCGTCGAACATGCTGGTCCACTCGCCGAGGTACTTCAGGAAGCCCTCACGACCCCGGTATTGCGTTGTGTCGGCGCGCCCCACGACCTCCAGGACGAAGGCCTCGCCCAACGGCTCCAGCGCGGTCTCGACATCACCGCGCTGGAAAGCGTCATAGCAGCGGCGAGCAAGTTCGACATTCTCCTGCGACATGGCCCGCCAAGTATCCGCCTCACCGTGGCCTCTGCCAATGGCGAGCGCCGAGCTCAGCCGCCGCGTCGAGAAGGTGGTCGGCTACCCGCCCTACTCGGTTCCGCGCGCCGTGACCTCGGGCCACGGCGCGCGAATGCCGAAGTCCTCTAGGCGCCTGCTCCTGCTTCGGCGGCGGCCCGCTCGATGAACGAGATGAGCTTGTCGAAGGCCGCGTCGAGCTCCACGAGCGGCGTCACCTCGTAGTCGACGAAGGGCGACATCGGGTAGTCGAGGAGCCGGTCCATAAGCTCCTCGTGCGAGTCGACCTCGCTGATGCTGCACCCCCCGCCGTGCGGATACGCGTAGCAGCACTCGATCCAACCGTCGTCGAGCGCCGCCTGGAGCCACTCCTGACCGGCTCGGGCCACGTCGACAGGCGGCGGCATCGGCCCCGGTTTGACCGTGGTCAGGAACTTCATATGGACCTCCCGGTCCGGGAACGTGTCGAGCCGACTCTCCCACTCGGCGCCCGCCCGCACAAGCCGCCGACGGACGCCTCCCGCCGAGGGTGGGTCGCCCGGACCCTTGGCCACTGCGTCCAGGACAGGTCGTCGGCCCGCTCTGCCCGAGATGGACGACCATCAGCGACGCGAGTTCCACGAGGCGCTGCTCGACGCCAGCCGCTTCGAGGATCTGCCCGGCAAGTGGCAGGCAGCGATCCTAAAAGCCGAGGCCTCCAGGGCGCAACTCCGCATTGTCGATCCCAGCTAGCCGCGACGCGCTGTTCAGCGCCGGACGAGCCGCCGCAGTTCGGCCTCGGCCTGCTCCGGCTCGTCGGGCAACCGGTCGAACGCGGCGAGTGCAAGCCTGAGCTCGGTGACTGTCGTCTCCGGTCGCTCGAGGCAGAGCCGTCCGAGCCAGCGGATCACAGCCGCCTCGTACCGCGACGGATCAGCGCGGTACAGCGTGCAGACGCGGAGGGCGTCGTCCAAGTTGATCCTCGGGAGCTCTGCGGCGGCGGCTCGTACGACGGTGAGGTTGCCGGTCTCGAGGGCCCGGCGGAACCGGGCGTACGAGCCTCCCCTGATCGACACGAACACATGTTCGCAGGCCGATCAAAAGAGAGGCCAGCCGGGTTCGCGGGGCGTGTCGTCGGGCCGGGTTACTGCCAGGCGATCATTGCGCCGACTGGCCGAGCCGCGAGCCCCGAAGACGACGGCGTTAGCGATCTCTCGGACGAGGAGCTGCTCAAGACGCCATCGACGATCCTCGACCCCGGTCCGCGAGGGTGGCCGGCTGGCCGCTCGGTGCAAGTACTGAGGGGCCGTTCGATGACGGCCCAGCGGCTGCGCCCGCTGCGGGCACGTCCTGCCGGCTGCAAACGGATTCCAAACGAACGCGGCATAACGGGGCGTCACGGGGTGGCAGGCAGCGGCGAGATTCCGCGCGAATCTCCTGCAAATGCTCCCTTTCGCCGGACTGGGTGACACGGGCTGTCATGGGCCGCGCCAAAGTTCGAGTCTCCCTGGGCGCACTGGAAGCCCCCGCAAATGCGCGGGGTTCTTGCCCGTCAGGGCTGCCAGCTGCAACCCGATTGCAACCGCAGGCGGTCTCTCGCCCCTATGACGCGATTAGCCGTCTAGCTCCCCGTAATAGTCGCTCATCTGCGCCTGCATTTCACGGAGCTCTTCGCCACGGAAGCGGATGACTTGCGGTCCGTCTTAGGGTCCACCAGACTCGTCTTCCGGGGCGCGGACGTCTCGGCCCACCTCGCGACGGGCGCGCTCGATCGCCTCGCGGAGCGGATCGAGTCCGCACAATCCTCCGACTATCGCGGTCGCAGCCGGACGCCGGGGTTGCCCCCGCCCCCACGCGCCTGGTAGAACAACGAAAGTGAACGGGCCCGGATGCGGTCATCCGAGCCCGTCGCTAGATCGGGGCGGGTCGGGGGGACCCAGGACCCGCTCGATCCGGCCCCGATCGTCTCCTCGTTGTGATTACCGCCCGGGGGACGGTCCAAACATGAGCCGCGCACCCTCGCAGACCGCCGGCTGGGCAGCGGCGCGCGCCGACCGAGATCAGATTCTTCACCTATGAGGACCGACTCGATCAAGACGACGCGAGAGCGCCGCTCGTCACCTCCCTCCCGCCGCGGCCTGCGGCCCCCTTGCGGGCTAGCAGTTCGTGCCCTGCGCGGGGGCCTCGCCGCCCTTGCCCTGCGTCTTCCCGCCGCTCGCGGTGACGGGAATCAGTGCCGCCGGCCGGCCATGCTCAATCGCAGGACGCGATGCGATCGCTCCCGAAGGCACGCCGTCGGGTGCGCAGTCGGCCTGCGAGACGCCGTGCACATCTGCGCCGGCTGTCCCGGTGGCGAGCCCCGTCACCATCGCGGCGGCGGCGACGAGAACCGCAACGATTCGTCTCACGCTCCCTCCTCGACTTCGCGTGGGGTGCCCAGGGGTATACGCCGAAGTCGGCGATCAAGTTCAGCAAACGAGTTCGGCAACGGGCCCCAGGCCCATGCCAAGGACGGCCCGTCGAGCTTTGAGTCCGCAGGTCCCTCGGCTACCCCGCCGCGTCGAGAAGGTCGTCGGCTAGCCGCCGCTCGTGGACATGGACGACCGGCAGCGACGCGGGGCCGGCTTGCGCGCTACCACGAACGGCAGCCCACGCAGAAGACCCAGCCGAGGGGCCAAGGACGCTATGGGGCAGCCCAGCCGAGCCGGTTGAGATTCCGGTGCCGAAGCGCGGAGATTTCGAGCAGCCTGCTGAAGAAGACGGCTAGGCCGCGATCTAGGAAATAGTCCGCGGACGTAGAACCTCAGTCCCGATGACGGATACCGCGAAGAGTGCGGCCAGCGGTCCTTGGTTGCGCGCTTATGCGCTGTTCGGGACCTGCTTGTTGGTGTTCTTGTTGGTCCTTGCGCTGCTTGTGGTGGCTGCTCCATCAGCGGAAGCTCACCATCGCTGCGGTCACAAGGGGGTTACGTGCCCCCCTCCTCCACCACCTCCACCCGCAGCGTGCGCCGATGGGCTCGACAACGACGGCGACAGCCTGATCGACCTGAACGACCCGGGCTGCACGAGCACGTCGGATACCGACGAGACGAACACGCCGTCGCCCCCACCTCCAACCACGACGTTCCACGAGGGGTTCGAGCCGAACTGTGTCTTTAACGGGGTCAATATCTGGGCCACCGCATCTTGGGACTCACCGCGTTGTGGCGACCCGGCCTGGACCGTCGAGATGCACCCCGGCTACAGCGTCATGGAGGACGGCTCCTACGCGCTCGAGCCCTCAGCGAGCGACTACAACGGCTCGGGGACTCGGGCGGCGTTTTTGCACAATGTCCTGCCTGGGACCACCCACCGCGTCGATATTCGAGTGAAGCCGATTAAGTGGGGCTCCACCGCGTCAGCGAACTGCTCATGGGCCGGTGGCCCGAAGGTTTACCTTGGTCGGCAGGCCGATGCTCTCGACGGGACCTCGACCTATACGGTGGAGCTTTCGATCTGCGAGGGCAGTGCCTACATCCAGAAGAAGTCCATCGGCGTCTTCGACTGTGGCGTGGACCCGCGAGCCGTTGACTGCGGCTCGGGCGGCACTTGGTACAACCTCAAGACCGTCAGGGTCCCGGTCGCCACGTTCGGCCAGTGGCACACCTACACCGCGATCAAGCGAGACAACCCTGACGGATCGGTCACGCTGATCGGCATCCGCGACGGCGTAGAGCTTCTGCGCTACACCGAGGTTCCGGGCGACATCTCCCTCGGCCCGCTGCGCGGTGGTCGTGAAGGCTGGCGCTCGAACATGATCGACTGGCGGATGGACTCCTTCGACGTTGCGACGAATTAGGCGGCTGCAAAAGCTGGCTGATCGCGTTGGCCTGCTAACGCTCTCCCAGGATGGTCCGGGCGTGGCGGTCCTGATCGACACCACGGGCTCGCTGCTTCCGAACGTTGCGCTCAAGCTCAATGGCCACGGGTAGTGGTCGACCGTGTGCTACTCGATCTCCCGCACAGCGAGCCCGAGGCGGCTCTGAAAGGATTCCAGGCGGGGGACACGGGCTCTTTCTGGCTCTAGAAGGGAAAGCGGTCAGCCGAGCACCGGATTCTGGGGCTCCAAAGTATGGAACTGGTTCGTCAAACCCCATTTCGGTCTGCCAGATCGGACGCCTACTTTCCTAGCCAGTCCGCTGTTCGGCATCGCGCCCGAGCGCGCGGCGCGCCCTCCGTACTCTCAGCGGCCGCGCTTCCCGCAGCCCGGGGTTAGGGTCGAGGGTTAATGGCCTCGTGTCGACTGCTGTCCGTGTTCGCGGCGGCGCTGCTCGTGCTCGGCGCGCCGGCCGTGGCGCAGGCGGGTGAGCGGCGCGTGCCGAGCGGCTTCTTCGGCGCGACGTGGGACGGCGCCGCGACGTCGGCGCCGCCGCGGGCGCGAGCCGGCGAGTGGGGCGCGATGAGCCGCTCCGGGGTCGAGTCGGTGCGTGCGTCCTTCAACTGGGCGACCGCCTTGCCCCACCGCGAGGATCAAGTGCGGTTCCGGCGGACGGACGAAATCGTCGCCCAGGCCGCTCGCCACGGGCTGCGCGTGCTGCCGGTGGTCGAACACACCCCGCAGTGGGCGCGGCGCTATCCGAACCGCAAAGCGTCGCCGCCGGCGAACTCCGGCGACTATCTCGACTACCTGGCGGCGCTCGTCTTCCGATACGGCCCCGACGGCACCTTCTGGGATGAGCGCTCCGGGCTTCCGGAGCGGCCGATCCGCGAATGGCAGATCTGGAACGAGCCGGAGCTTCGCCGCGGGTGGGACGTCCCCTCGGGCGCCTCGGACGCGTGGCCGACCGGGTACGTGCGGTTGCTGGCGGCCGCCCGGCGCTTGCTGACCGCCGCCGACCCTGACGCCCACGTGGTCCTGGCCGGCTTGGCGAATGACTCGTGGAACAAGCTCGCGCGGCTCTATCAGGCGGGCGGAGGCCGTCTGTTCGACGTGGCGGCGTTCCATCTCTACCCAGGCAGGGGGCGCAGCACGTACCGCGCGGCGCGGCTGGTGCGGGCGGTGATGCGGCGGAACGGCGGCCGGCGCAAGCCGCTCTACGCGACCGAAGTCGGCTGCCCGGCCTCGCGCGGGCGGCTTCGCCGCGACCGAAGCTTCGCCACTACGGACCGTGGCATGGCGCGCTGCGTCAACGACGCGTACTCGTCGCTCGCCCGCGGGCGTCGCTGGCAGAGGCTTGGCGTGCGCGCCCTCTACTGGTACACATGGGCGTCGGACTACCGCGGGCGGAGCATCTTCGACTACTCCGGGTTGAGGCGGCTGCTGCCCGGCCGCGCGCGGTTTCGCTCGAAACCCGCGCTGCGTTCCTACGCCCGGCTCGCGCGCCGCTACGAGGGCTGCACCAAGACGTCGACCGGCCGTTGTAGACGCCGCCGCTGAGACGAGAGGCAACCAATGCACCACCGAGCTTCCAGATCCGCCGAGTTAGCGGGCCGAAGCTCGACTCCGCGCTGGATCAACCGCCCGTCCGGAGCTGCTCGATGATCGTCGCCCGGTCCTTCGCCAGGACCCGCGCGACGTCGGACTTGCGTATGCCGTGCAGGTAGCTGATGCACCACTGGAGCTGGTCGAGGGCGAGGCTCGCGGCGTGGCGATATCGCTCGGCTTCCTGCTCGCGATTCCGCCCCCCCACGCTAGGCCCCCGAGCGCTCTCCGGCTCGCATCTCGTGCCTGACTGCGACGATCTGCCGCCGCCCCCCGCACCGGCAAACCGGCATCGTGTCCGTCCGAAACCTCGGCAGGTGAGTGTGGCTCACCATCCCGCAGGCCTGGCACACGAGCTCGGCGATCGGTCCTAGCCCCATGCCAAGGGGACCAACGTGTCGAGCTTCGAGTCTGTCGTCCACCGCGAGTCCTCGACCGGTTACCCGCAACCGGAGCCCTACAGTCCACTATTCGTCCACCTAGGCTCTGCCGACGGCAGGCCGAACTCAGCCTCCGAGCGGGGCGCTAGTCGCCTCGGTTGAACGCGTCGTTCGCTCGGCGCACGATCTCCACGTTCTCCTGCGACACCCCCTTCGCCGACAGCCCCACGGCTTCGAGGGCCTTGGTCCAGTCGTTGAAGAAGAGCATGTGTGTCGGCTCGTGATCGCGGAAGGTCCAGACGTGGGCAAAGTGCTCCTCAACGGATACGCCGCTCCCCTTGCCGCGGCCCCGGTCCCTGCCGAGCACGAGCACCTGGGCTCCCAGGTCCACCACCCGATCCACCTCGAAGCGCCACTCATCGAACGAGCTGAGCCACTCGCCGAGCCACTGCATGAATCCCTCGCGACCTACGTAGCCGGTCGTGTCGATGCGGGTCGGGTCCTCGATCACGAAGTTGTCACCCAACGGAGCGAGGGCCGTTTCAAGGTCCCCGGCCTGGAACGCGTCATAGCTGCGGCGCACGATTTCGACGTTCCCCTCCGACATCGACCATCAAGTATCTCCCTCCCTGCAGGGCTCTGCCAATGGCGAGACCGAGCAGCCGCCGCGTGGAGAAGCTCGTCGGGTACAGCGCCGCGACTCCCACGAGGCGCCGCTCATACCCCGCTGTCCGAGATGAGCTCTAAAGGCCGCTGCCTTCGAGGACCTGCCCGGCGGGCCCGCGGCCTCCTCGTAGACTCGGAGGCGTGAAGGAGCAGACCGGGTCCGGCCGCCTGGCCGGGCTGGTGGCGGTGGAGATACTCGCCGCGGTCGGCGCGGCGAGCGGTCTCGTGGCGTTGCTCGAGGGCGTGGCCCCGGCGACGAGCCTCACGGTCCTCTATCTGCTGGCAGTCCTGCTCATCGCCATCCGAAGGGGCGAGGTTCCGGGACTCGTCACGGCGCTCCTCTCGGTGCTGGCCACCAACTTCCTGTTCATCGAGCCACGCCACCAGCTCACGATCTCGAAGTCCGAGAACCTGGTTGCGCTGATGGTCCTCTTGATCACGGCGATCGTGGTGGGACGGCTGGCGGCGAGCTCGCGCCAGCGAGCGGCCGAGTCGGAGCGGCGCGCGGCCACCGCCGATGCCCGCGAGCGGGAGGCGGCCCTGCTCGCGGAGGCCGCCTCCCTGATCCTGGTCGGCGGCGGTCTCGAGAGCGAGCTCGAGACGATCGGAAGGAGACTGACCCCCGTGGTCGGCGGCAAGGCCAGGCTCGACCTCGCGGGCACGCCGAGACCGGCGGACGACGAGCGAGCCATTCGCCTCCCGCTTCGCGCCCGCCCGGCGTGGCTCTATACGACTGACGACGCCGACCGAGAAGTCGTCGAGCGAATCGCGGAGCCGCTCGCCCAGTTGCTCGACGTGGGCATGGAGCGGCGGCGGCTGAGCGAACGGACGGCAGAAGCCGAGGGCGTGCGTCGCGCGGAGGTGGCGAAGACCGCCGTGCTCCAGGCCGCCTCCCACGACCTCCGTTCGCCCCTCACGGCGATCGTGACGGCCGGCAGCGCCCTGCGGACGGACAGCCTCTCGGAAGAGGACCGTCGCGAGCTCTTGTCCGTGATCGAAACCGAGTCCGGCCGGCTGGCTCGCCTGGTGGACGACCTGCTCGATCTCTCCCGCATCGAGGCGGGGGCGGTGGCCCCGCGTCGGGACTGGTGCGACCTCAAGGACGTGGTCGCACGGGCGGCGGAGCAGGCCCGCGCCACGCACGAGCATCACCCGGTCGAGATGGCACTGCCGGATGAGCTGCCATTGGTCCGGGTCGACACCGTCCAGGTCGAGCGAGTCTTCTTCAACCTGATCGAGAACGCGATCAAGTTCTCGCCTCCCGGTGTGCCCGTCACGGTCAGCGGGGGCTCGTCCCCCGCGGGGGTGACCGTGCGTGTGAGCGATCGCGGCCGGGGGGTTCCGACCGGCGCCGGACGGCACGTCTTCGAACCGTTCTTCCGGGGTCGCGGCGAGCAGTCGGGCTCCGGCCTGGGGCTAGCGATCTGCCGCGGCTTCGTTGAGGCCAACGGCGGCCGGATCACACTCCAGAGCCGCAGAGGCGAGGGGACCGCGTTCGCGGTCACCTTCCCGCTCCCGGAGCTTGCGCCCGCACCGGCATGACCACGGACGGCGCGCGCGTCCTGGTAGTCGATGACGAGCTCCAGATCGTCCGGGGGCTCAAGGTCATCCTGCGGAATGCCGGCTACGCCGTCGAGGCGGCCGCCACCAAGGCGGAGGCACTCGACGCGGTCTCCGTCCGGCCGCCCGACGTTCTCGTCCTGGACCTCATCCTCCCCGACGGGAGCGGCGTGGAGGTGTGCGAGGAGATCAGGCGCTGGAGCCAGCTCCCCATCCTGGTGCTGTCGGCCGTAGGCGACGAGCGAGAGAAGGTTCGGGCGCTCGACGCGGGGGCCGACGACTACATCACCAAGCCGTTCGGAAGCGACGAGCTGACCGCGCGGCTTCGCGCACTGCTCCGTCGCACGGCGGACACGGGCGCCGAGCCGAGCGTCCGGGTCGGGGGACTCGAGATCGACTTCGCCGCCCGGACGGTGACCTCCGACGGCCACGAGGTTCACCTCACCCCGATCGAGTTCGACCTGCTCAAGGTGCTGGCGCAACACCGGGGCAAGCTCGTGATCCACCGGAAGCTCCTCCACGAGGTCTGGGGGCCTGGCTACGAGGAGGAGCTGCACTACCTCCGGGTACACGTGGCGCACATACGGGCAAAGATCGAGCCCGACCCCTCTCGCCCCCGCTACCTGCTCACCGAGCCGGGGGTCGGGTACCGCCTGCGCGAGCCGGCGCCTTGACGAAACCTCTACGGCGGCCGCCCCCTTATTCATGACGGCTTGACGGCGCCCCGCCTAGCGTCGAGCCATGGCCCGTGTAGTGGAGCGCGGCCTGCGCAGGACCGTCGGAGTTCCCGGTCTCTTCGCGACCGCGTACGGCAACGTCGGCTCCTCGATCTACTACGCACTGGGCCTCGTGGCGGCCCACGCCCTCGGGCTCACGCCGCTGGTGTTCCTGCTCGCCGGCGGGCTGTTCGCGCTGACCGCCAAGACCTACGCCGAGGGCGCGTCGATGTTCCCGGAGGCCGGTGGGTCCTCCTCGTTCGCCAGACACGCCTTCAACGAGGTGGCCTCTTTCTTCGCCGGATGGGCACTGACCCTCGACTACATCATCACGATCGCGATCAGCGCCTTCTTCGTGCCGCACTACCTGGGCGCGTTCTTCCCGGGCCTTAGGCACAACCCCGGCGACATCATCGGCGGCGCAGTCGTCATCGGGATCCTCGCTGCGGTCAACGTGCGCGGGCTGCGGGAGTCGGCCACTCTCAACGTCTTCCTGGCGGTGACCGACCTCCTCACGCAGCTCGCCCTGATCGTGCTGGGCGCGGCGCTCATCTTCCATCCGTCCATCCTCATCGACCAGGTGCACTTCGGGGTGGCTCCGAGCTGGACCGAGGTGATCTTCGCCTTGTCGATCTCGATGGTCGCCTACACCGGCATCGAG
The DNA here is from genome assembly GCA_046729895.1 of Actinomycetota bacterium. Taxonomy (GTDB): domain Bacteria; phylum Actinomycetota; class Thermoleophilia; order Solirubrobacterales; family Thermoleophilaceae; genus DASXBA01. Next base: position 3,558 of record JBKPHP010000002.1, on the reverse strand, counting down.
ACCGTCTCGAACATGGCAGAGGAGGCACGGGATCCGGACGAGGACGTCCCGCGCACGGTCAACTACGTGCTCCTCGCCGTGCTCGGCATCTTCGCCGGCATCTCGATCATCTCGCTGATGGCGCTGCCGGTCACCAAGGACGCGGCGGGCCACTTCAGCACCGCGCTGGGGACGACTTACAAGCAGGACCCCGTGCTCGGCATCGTCTCGGCGCTGCCGATCGGCGAGGCGCTCCAGACCGCCTTCCGCTACTACGTCGGCGTGCTCGCGGCCACCATCCTGGTGATCGCCACGAACGCCGGCCTCATCGGCATCTCGCGGCTGTCGTGGTCGCTGGCCGAGCACCGCCAGCTGCCGCTGGCGTTCGCCAGGGTCCACCACAGGTACCGCACCCCCTGGTTCACGATCGCCTTCTTCTCGCTGCTGGCGATCGCGCTGCTGATCCCTGGCAAGACCGACTTCCTCGGCAACCTCTACAGCTTCGGCGCGATGCTCTCGTTCACTACCGCGCACGTCGCGGTCATCGCGCTGCGCTTCAAGGAACCGGATCGCCGCCGCCCCTACCGCGTGCCCTGGAACGTGCCGTTCCGCGGCCGTCAGCTCCCGCTGGCAGCGGTAGTCGGGGCGGTCGGTACCTTCACGGCCTGGGTCTCGGTGGTGGTGCTACATGAGGAGGCGCGCACAGTGGGGATCGGGTGGATGGCGGTCGGGATGGTCGGCTACTTCGTCTACCGCCGCCGCCAGGGGCTCGACCCGCGCAAGCGGTACAGGATCGAGCGCAAGGCGGCCCCCGCCGGGTTCCGCGAGCTCGCGTACGGCTCGGCGCTGGTGCCGATGTTCGGGACGGATGTCAGCGGAGAGGCACTCCGGCGGGCCGCGCGCCTGGCCAGCGACGGCGCCACGGTCGATGCCGTCTACGTCATCCCCGTCCCGCACCAGCTCTCGCTGACCGCGGGCATGGAGGAGGAAGAGGAGCTCGCGCGCAGCGTCCTCGAAAGCGCGCGGATCCGCGCGCGGGAGCACAAGCTCAAGATCCGCACGAGCCTGATCCGCACCCGCAACCCGGGCGCGGCGCTCGTGGATGAGGCGCGCCAGCGAGGATCGGAGGTGGTCTACCTCGACACGGTGCACGCGCCGCCCACCGAGCAGGCGCTTGGTCCGACTGCGACCTATCTGCTCTCCAAGCGTCCGTGCCGAATCCTGATCGAGACCGCCGGAGGCCGGGCCCGCCCTCAGCCCAACGGCAACGGCTCAGCCGCCGCTCGGCTGCCGTCGCCGGCCGCAGGAAGGAGCACGGCGCCCAGGTCCGGCGCGCGTTGACGGCGTCTGTAGCCTGCGCCGCCGGGTGCGCGAGCTGCTCGAGGACCTGGTCGACGCCGCGGCCGGAAGGGCCGACTACGCCGACGCCCGGCGCGTCCGCTCCTCGAGCGAGCGCCTGGCGATCCGCAACGGCGCGGTCCACTTGCTGGAGGTCGACGAGAGCGACGGCATCGGGGTACGCGTGCGGGTGGGCGGCGCGTGGGGGTTCGCCGCCGTTCGCGAGATCTCCCGCGGGGCGGCCGAGACCGCGCTGGAGCGTGCGCTGGCTGTGGCGGAGGCCCAGCCCCGGTCGCGAGGCGCCCCGCTCGCTCCGGAGCCGGCCGCCGAAGGCTCGTGGGAGAGCCAGGTGGAGATCGACCCCTTCGCGGTGGCGCTCGAGCAGAAGCTCGCCGCGTTGACCGACGCCGCAGAAGCGCTGCGGGGCGAGCCGAGTGTGGCGGTGGCCACAGCGTGGTTCCTCGCCTTCCGCGCCGAGAAGGCCTTCGCATCGAGCGAGGGCGGCTTCTGCGAGCAGCGGCTGACCGAATGTGGTGGCGAGATAGCCGCCGTGGCCGTGGACGAAGAGGCGACCCAGGTCCGCTCCTACCCCGCCTCCCACGGGGGCAGCGTCGCCCAGGCCGGGTTCGAGCACTTCGCCGGCCTCCGGCTCGCAGAGGAGGCTCCACGGGTCGCGGAGGAGGCGGCGGCGCTGCTGCGCGCTCCGCCGTGTCCGGCGGGTGAGACCACCCTCATCCTCGCCGGGGAGCAGCTCGGCCTCCAGATCCACGAGTCGGTGGGACACGCGGTTGAGCTGGACCGGGTGCTCGGTCGCGAGGCTTCCTATGCGGGCACCAGCTACCTGTCGCCGCGCAGCGCCGGCACCTACCAGGTCGGCTCGCCGCTCATGAACATCACCGCGGACGCCACATCGCCCGGCGGGCTCGGCAGCTTCCGCTGGGACGACGAAGGGGTCGAGGGTCAGGCCGTCCCGATCGTCCGGGAGGGAGTCCTGCACGGCTTCCTGAGCTCGCGCGAGACCGCGACGGAGGTCGGCCTCGCTCGCTCGGCCGGTTGCATGCGCGCGGACGGCTTCGCCCGCCAGCCGATCGTCCGAATGACCAACGTCAGCCTCGAGCCGGGTGACGCGGGGACGCTGGAGGACCTGGTGGCCGACACCGAGCGGGGCCTGCTGATCGACACCAACCGCTCCTGGTCGATCGACGACCGCCGGCTCCGCTTCCGGTTCGAGGGAGAGGCAGCCTGGGAGATCGCCGGCGGTCGCAGGGTCCGTCTGCTCCGGAACCCCAGCTACGCCGGCGTGACTCCCGAGTTCTGGGCCCGGCTTGACGCCGTCTGCTCGAAGGAAGACTGGAGGCTCGCCTCCACGCTCGACTGCGGAAAGGGCGAGCCCGGCCAGCGGGCGCACGTCTCCCACGGCTCGGCGCCGGCGCGCTTCCGCGCGGTCGAGGCGGGCGTCGCTTGAGCGGGGCCCTGGACATCGCCGAGCGGGCGCTGGCGGCGGCCCCGCCGGGCGAGACGCTCGCGCGCGTGACGAACGAGCGGTCCATCGTCTTGCGCTTCGCGCGCTCGCGGCCCACGCAGGCCACATCGGTGGACGACGTGACGGTCGAGACCGCCGCGGTCCGCGACGGGCACGTGGGGGGCGCCTCGACGAACGACGCCGGCCTGGAGCCGTTGGCAGCGTGTGGACGTCAAGCGGCCGCCGCAGCCGCGGCGGCGGCCCAGGCGGGGCCCGGCCCCTACCCCGGTTTCCCCCCTCCGGCGGCCCCCCGCCCGGGCGACGGTCGCGACGCCGAGACCGCCGGCCTCGACCCTGCCAGCGGCGGCTGCGCGCTCGAAGCGGCGCTCGCCACCGCCGACGCGGCGGGCGTCGAGGCCCACGGCATCTGGACCGTCGGGGAGGTCGACACCGCGGTGGGCTCGAGTGCCGGGACCTCGGTCTCGGAGGCGGTCACCGACGCCTTCATGAAGGTGATCTGCATCGCTCCCAGCGGCCGCAGCGGCTACGCGGCCGCGACGTCGCACGCCGTCCGCGGGCTCGACCCCCAGGCCTTGGCGGAGCGCGCCGTGCAGAAGGCGATCCGCCGGGACGACCCCGTGGCGGTCCCGGCGGGCGAGTACCCGGTCGTGCTCGAGCATCAAGCGGTGGCGGCGCTGCTCGAGATGCTTTCCTTCACGGCCTTCGACGGCCTGGCTCATTCGGAGGGGCGCGGCGCCCTCGCCGGGCGGCTCGGCACG
>JBKPHP010000001.1:0-5266 GCA_046729895.1 Actinomycetota bacterium | reverse complement strand
GCAATGTTCGGGGGCCGCGACGCGGTACGGCCAGACGTGGAAGCCCAGACAACCGAGGTTGACCGCCCAGACCACGTGCGCGAGATCGGCGATCACGAGCGCCCGCGACCGGGTGCCGTTGACCGTCGTCACCGTCGTCGTCCGTAGCCACTCGGGCGCGTTCTCCGGCACCCGCTTCTGAAAGAACGACGGTCCTCCCGCGCCCCTAGGGAAGCGCTGCCTGAGCACCGGGCGACCGCCCATCGTCCGCAGCAGCGGCTTGCCGACGCGCAGGTAGTAGTCGACGAGGTCTCGCTTGGTCTCGCCGCGCTCGGCGAAGAGCGCCCTGCCGGGACTGGAGAGCCGGACCTCGCGCCCGTCGACCTCAACGACCTCCAAATCGTTGCCCGCCATGAGCGGACCGTACCGACTCGACTCCTGGAGTCTGTGGCCGCGCGGCGGCTTTGCGGGCGACCCGTCGGCGCGCCCGACGTCTCTACGGCCGGGACCGCCGGCGAAGGTCCTGACGTGCTACGAGTTTCGCTCAGTCGTCGATCGGCGGCGCCGCGCCGTACTCGTCGTCGCTGACGTGGTCGCCCCACGTGGCGCTGTTGCCTTCCTTCCTGAGAGGCGTGAGCGGGCTTTCGCTCACGCGGGCGAGGTCGAGTGCGTCATCCTCGGCCTGGGCCGGGTGAGGGCGGCTCGTCCCGGCCTCCGCGCGGCGGAGCCTTGCGGCGGCACCGTCGGCGGAGCGCTAGAGCTCCCGAAGCTTGTCTTGGCGGCTGGCCCGCCCGGCGTATAGCCGGGCCTTGTAGAGCGCGAGGCGCTCACGCCGGTAGCGCGCCTCCTCCCGTAGCTCCGTGAGGCGCGCTGACTCGCGCTCGATCACGGCCGCTGGTGTCTCCGCGACCGTGCCGCCTGGGCGGCGAACTCGCCGATGCGCCGGCGGACCTGGGTCAGTTTCCGTGCGCGCTGACGGTCCCTTCGAGCCCGCTCGCCAATGCCCCTTGGCTTTTTCGACCGGGAGCTAATAGTCCCTGTCGATCCACTCGAGCCAGGCCTCCCGGGCGGCGAACTGGTCCTCGGCCGCCTCGAGCGCCGTGAACGCAGGCAGCTCCTCAGACGAGCCGCGCACCGACTGGTACCGATCTGAGCACTTGGCGCGCCGCCGGCGGGCTCCCTCCAGCCGTGCGAGAGCCAGGGCCCGGGTGTCATCTCGGTCTTGCATCGCGCTCCTCGTCCGCTCGATATCGGGTCGCACGGAAGGAGAGGGGTGGCCTGGCGAGCGACTCTAGCCAGCGACGGTAGCAGTCGGTGCTCGGCTAGGGCTTGCCTTGTTTGGCGATTAGGGCGGCCATCTCGCGCCGTTCACGCTCGAGCCGCGCCCTATCCTTCTCGCGCTCGGCCGCCTCGCGGCGGGCCTTGCCCTCCTTGCGCGCCCGGTCGTTGCGAGCGGCAATGCGCGCCCGCTCTTCCTGCCAGGCGGCCTCACCGCGCTTCCTCGGGGCCTCGCCCTCCTGCTCTGCCGGATCGCTCAACGCGCTGCTCCTCACTGCTCCCCTCCGTCCTCGCCACAGGGGGATGCAGGGAGCGCAACATCCGACGGTGGATACGTCCCCTTGAGGGTACTCGGATCGAAGCCTGGTAGCGTGATGTCCGACCGGCCGCGCGATCACGCGGCAGAGAAGTGCAAGCGCCCGCTGTCGTTGCTGAGAAGCATCCTCCGCGTACGCAGCACACAAGCCGTGGAGGAAACATGGCAACAGGAACCGTGAAGTGGTTCAGCGACGACAAGGGCTTCGGCTTCATCACCCCCGATGAGCCGGGCAAGGACCTCTTCGTCCACCACAGCGGCATCGACGGCGGCGGCTTCAAGTCGCTCGCCGAAGGAGCCAAGGTCAGCTACGACGCCCAGTCCGGCGACAAGGGACCTAAGGCCGTCAACGTTCGGACCCTCGCCTGACGCGACGCGCCGCCGCCGCTCGACCGGCGCGCGGCGCCGGCGCTTCTGCCGTGCCTACTCCCCGACGCGTGCGACGAGCATGCAGAGGTCGTCGTGCAGCTCGCTGGTCGTGAACTCGTGGATCTCCGCCGTGAGCGCATCCACGATGCGGGAAGGTGCACATCCTTCGAGGGAGTGGAGCATGTCCGCCAAGCGGCGCGGGCCGAACAGCTCGCCGTCGTGCCGTGCCTCGGTGACGCCATCCGTATAGAGCAGCACGCCCGCGCCTGGGTAGAGCGGCCGTGTCCCGGTGGCGCAAGCGAGATCGGCAGAGATCCCGAGGGGGAGTGTCGCCGCGCCGTGTAGTTCCTCGCCGGTGTCCAACCAGAGCGCCGCGGGATGGCCGGCGTATCCCCAGCGGATCACGCGCTCTCGCGACGGCCACGCATGCGGCGGTGACGAACTCACGGTCTTCCGCGGCGCGCTCGGCCAAGGAGACGTTTGCCCAACTGAGCAGACGGCCCGGATCCTCGGAGAACGGCGCCGTCGTCGCGAAGACGGTTCGCACGAACGCGGCTCGACGCGCCGCGGACAAGCCCTTTCCCACCACATCTCCGACCACGAGCACGGAGGCGTCGTGCGGGCCCTCCGCGACGAGGTAGAAGTCTCCGCTGACGCGCTCGGTTGCTGGAAGGAACGACGCGGCCAGGTCAAGGCCCGGCCGCCTGGGAAACTCGGATGGGGCCAGCGCATCGCGGACGGCGCGCAGGTCGTCGAGCTCGACCTCGACATCGACCAGTCTGTCGCGCAGCTCCGCCAGTTGCTGCTCGTGAGCCTGGGCTTCGGTACGTAGCCGCCCGACCAGGGCGCTCCACTCGTCCTGGCGTCGACGAGCGTCACGCGCATCGGCGCGTAGCCGTGCGCGCTCGTCTCTCGCATCCGCGACTTCCCCGCGGAGCCGGGAGATCTCCGCCTCCTGGTCCCTCGCCTTGTGGCGCAGCCGGGCCAGATCCTCGTCATCCGTAGGCGGCTCTCCGCTCACGAAGTCAAGCTTAGGCCGCGACGCCGTTCGGGAGGGCGAACGGCGCGACCGCCGAGGGCGCCCGGCTCCCGTTTCCGGCCCGCTCGTGGATTGGCCCGAGCCGGGCCCGGGCAAATATGTAAGGAGTGACCGCGATGGCGGCTAGATCAGCTGTATCGACGCCCCGTCGTGGTATACGCTTGGACGCCCCGGCTCCCACGCCGGACCACACCTCAGGCCGCTTCCTCTGCCTGTCGCGCTGGTTTACCCGAGCTAGAGGTTGAGGAGGGTCAAGATGTTGGAGCGCCTACGTCGCCGCCGGCGGCCGCTCGTCGACGCTCGAATCGAGAACCTCGAGCGCCGTGTGTCCTCTCTGGAGGGCGTCATCGAGGCACTTCAGGACGCGGTCTATCGGGAGTCGGTGCGACAGGACGAGCGGGCCGCGTCGTTAGAGAGGAAGACCGAGCCCAAGGAACTGGCGCGCGCGCTGAGCGAGGACGCCCGCAGGCGGGGCCTCTAGGCCGATGCCCGCAATACGCGACCGATTGGGCCTTCAGGGGACCAGGCTCACGACGGTCGTGTCGGTCTGCGCGAGCCTGGCGGTGACTGCCCTGCTGGTGGGCAAATGGCATGAGCTCTCCGTCGGCATCGGCGGGGCGCCGCCCTACGTGGTCGCGGCCGCGGTCGCGCTGCAGGTGGTTGCGCTGGTCTCCCGCACCGAGGCCTGGAACGGGTGCGTGCGCGCCTCCGGCGGCACGGTCGGGCGGCGGCGCCTGTACCAGGCGTCGAGCGCCGGCTGCGCCGGCAACCTGCTCAACTGCCAGCTCGGCGCGGCGGCGCGGATCGCGGCCCTACGCCGGCTAGCGCCCGAGGAGAGCCCGCGACTGCCGGCCCTGCTCGCCGCGGAGCTGCCGATCCTGACCGTCGAGGCGATGCTGGCTGCGCTGACGTCCTTCACCCTCGTCGGCCCGCTGGGGCTGCCCTGGTGGACGCCGCTGCTCGCCTTGAGCGCGATCATCGCCGTGAGCGCCGGCCTCCGCCGTCTCGCCCTCGCACGATGGCGTTCGCTCGCCAAGGGCCTGGCGGTGCTGGACAGCTCCCGCGGACGCGCCCACCTGGCGGGGTTCGTGCTGATAGCGGTGTTCGCCCAGATCGCCCGCAACTGGCTCCTGCTCCACGCGGTGGGCATCGACGCGTCGCTGTTCGACTCGATCGCGGTGCTGATCGCCGTCGTGAGCCTGGGACAGCTTCCCTTCGGCCTCGGCGTCGGCGCCGCCGCGAGCGTGATGATCCTCGGCCCCGATGGCGTGGCCCCGGCCGCCGCCGCTGGCGTACTGCTTAGCGCGACCGGTACCGTCGGCGGGCTCTGCTTCGCCTCCTGGGCCGCGCTCGACCTGCTCTGGGACCGCTGTCTCAGGCCTGCGCTCTCGCCGCTCCGCCACGGAAGGGCTGCTCCGTGGACCGCGCTGGCGGCGCTCCCGTCCGGCCGCCGGCACGTCGTGGAGCGCGCCTACTTCGGCGGACTCAGCCACCCCCAGATCACCAGAGTGCTCGGCGTCGCCCCCGCGGCCTGATGGCACGCACGCTGCTCCTCCTGGTCACTGGCGAGCAGCTCGAGGTGGAAGGCCCCATGAATGACGTCGAGAAGGTGTTGGAGAACGCGGCCCGCAGCGGCGTGGGCACGCTGGCTTCACTGACCGAGACCGCGACCCAGAAGCCCGTGGGCGTCTACACGGCGCACGTAGTCTCAGTCAGGCCAGGGGACGAGAGGGCCGTCGAGGCTCGGCTGTCCCCTCAGCCCGACTCCGCGAGGAGGACGTCCCGGCGGAGACCCGCGAGCGGCTGGTGACTGCGTTCCGGGACTGGAAGCGCGGGTGATCGCTGACAAGTTCCTGCGGCCGGATGGGAGCAGCCTGTTTACGAGCTACCGGTGGCGCCTGCGCGATGACGAGCCCGGCGACTGGGTCGAGGCGCCTGTCGAGCCGTGCCGCAGCGGCATCCACGCCTGCAGGCCGTCGGACCTACCGTTCTGGGTCGCGCGCAGCCTCTATGAGATCGAGCTCGATGGCGACGTGCTCGCGCAGGGGACGAAGCTGGTGGCGCCCCGGGCGCGTCTGCTGCGGCGCGTCGAGGCGTGGGACAACGAGCTGCGAGACGCCTACACCCGCATGTGTGCGGACCGCGCTCACGAGCTCGCGCTGAGCGCCTCGCCGCCGCTCGAGGAGTGGGACGCCGTGGTCGAGCCGTCGGTCCGCGAGGGCCCGGCGCTGCTCGGCTTCGTGGCGGCCAGGGTCGCGGAGGAGCTCTCAGGCCCGCAGGCCTAC